>JAKQYE010000039.1 GCA_023356605.1 Trichodesmium sp. MAG_R02
ACTTAAGGGTAAACAAATGACTGTTATTATAAATGAAGTTATCATTAAGGGTTTTCCTAAGTTGAGGAAATAAAGAATAGTTTTATTCATAATTTTTCCATGTTGTTGTTAATTTTTATTTCAGCTTTAATACAGTTAAATGAATAGCTAACACCGTTTCACGAAAGTTATTTTAGTTCTCGGTATCTATAGCCAAAGCTGGAGGCTTGAAATACTGAATCGAATATTTTTTTCATCCCCTGAAAGGGGAGGCTTGAGGCCTTATTTTTTGCTCATCATGACTGAAACGGATTGGCAGAAAGCAACCTCAGAGGTTTTGAATACATCAACATTTCGTTATATAGTAAGGTTTATTCGTGCTTATCTACTTAATCACTTTGAAAATATTGGATACTTAAATGGGATTTATCGCTTCTTCAATATTGGTCATTGATAAAGCATTGATAATAAATTCCTAGACAGTTCTGCGAGATATTACTTGATTAGGTTAACTTGTTTAAACTTTATGGTCAGAATTTTTTTTTTAATTCCTCTAGAAATATAAATCTTCTTTTTTGGAGATTTATTTTGATGATTTATAGTTGAAAAATAGATAAATACACAACCCAGTAGTTATGAAGAAAAGAATCCATATTCTCTCATCAATAGTATTTAAACCAAATAATAGACTAAGTAACTGTGTTTGCGCTCCTATTATAAAACTGAGCAAAATGATAACTAATGTAATAATGATAAGTATCCAATTTTTTTTCTGTTGTTTGTAAATGTTATAAGTAGTTGATACAAATAATAAAAAGAGAATAATAAAAACAAATGGCTCTAATGGTTGAAACCCTTGAAGGTTGTTAGAGTTAAAAATTAGATCTTTAGGTTCGTTGACATAATAAAGTCTAAAAGGTATCCAAAGTAGCGTCATAGCTTGAGAAAAAACTAGATGTTGCATGTATTTATTCTGATTAAAAAATTTTCTTGGTTCTTGAACTTGCCCCCAAAGAACAATAAAGATTAAAATTGTAAAAACTATTAGCAAGAAAGTGTAAGCGTAAAACCAGCGACTGATAGAAACCCAATTTTTTCTTCCTTTCCAAGTTGTATTGAAATTTAATCCAAGAGTCATGAAGTTATGGAAACCAATGACTTGTGATTCAGTAATTTTATTGTTGTCTTTCAATTTAAGATAATTAAGTAGGGCTTGTTCAAGGGTGGGTTTATTAATTATGATCTTGTCTTCATTGATAAGCTCTCTAGTGTTAACGATTTCTAAGGGTATTTCTTTAATGCTATTGAGTTCACCTTTAATAGCTGAGACTTTAATACTTGATTGAGCAGACTGACTGACTTCAAAAAGTAGCATATTAGGTGATGTAACTTCTATACAAGTAACAATGATGGAGATTAATAATACTATAGGTATTACCCACTTAAATTCATATTTATTAATTATTTGTCCCCAACCTTGGCAAACACTCCAGATAACTGCCCAAAAAGCACACATAGGATATATAATCATATGTGGGTATAATTTGGCGTACCACAAAAACTTTTCTAAGCCAAATTCACAAATAATACTAAGAGGTAGACCAAATACACCTAACATTCCAAACAACCGTAATTGAAGAGGTAATTGATACTCAGATAAAAAACTTTTCCATGTTGGCAAAGGAACTGCAGGATTTGGTACAATTACAGGCAGGGAATGTCCTCCCGGATATTTATCAGGTTTATTGTATTCTTTTTTTAACCCTTTTCTTGCTTTCCCCACTGCAACAAATAAAGCTTCATCGCGAGAGAAAGATTTCAGAAAATATTTGAGAAAATCTATCGCCATTTTATCAGGTATTGATTCTTTCATTACGATACTTTGGGGGAAACGTAATTCAGCAAGCCTATTCGCAATACCTAACCCGTCACAAGAGTTAAAAATAGCCAAATATAATCCCTGCTCAATAGCGACTTTTAACTCTTCTTCTATATCATCTATAGTAATACCTATTTTATCACTTTTATTCAGATATAGGACTCCTTGACCATTTTTATTAGTTTTACTATGACCTGAATAAAAGATAATATTCCACCCTTTTTTTTCTGTTAATTCAGTTTTTAATTCTTCTAGAGTAGGTTGCGCTAAAAATTTAGGATTTCCACCATATTTCCTTACTTCATTGAGTAAATCTGAGTCTCGATCAGTATTAATATTATCGCTATCTCCTAAGATAACTAAAATACGAACTTGGGGATGTCGTTTAATATTTTTCCACCCTGGAGGTGGTTCATATTCTGGCGGACTAATAGCAATTTCTATTTTAGAATACTCATACTCTTGAAAGAACTCCCATTCTTGCCAAGGAAGTTGTTTTAATAAAGCGTTATCAGTTTGAATAGTGACAGAAATTTCTCCTGAATTATCAAGATATTCAGTTAACAAATCACTAACTTTTAACCATCTTTCCGATTTCAGCCAATTGTTGAATTTAGTAGTCAAATTTAGATAAGATTCCCAACAATTTGGACGAGTATCTTCTTCATCTTGACTGTTAGTGGCAGCTTCTTCTTCATCGTCATCATCATCTATCGTAATTCCATCATCATCATCCTCATCAACCACTTGTGGTAAATCTTCTTCATAGTTATCATCATCTATCGTAATTCCATCATCATCATCCTCATCAACCACTTGTGATAAATTTTCTTCAATTGCAGTTGTACTATTCTTTCGGGATCTAGGGTTTACAATTTGACTAAATGTTTCTTTCCATTGATCAAGTGATGATTCAAGACTTTCAGGAACTGAATGAACAAGATATCGCCTATAAATTTTTGATGAATTATTCTCATTATCAATTTTTACTTCTATCCTGAACCATTCCAGTTCACCAGTTCTTTTATTTATCTGTTCAACTAAGTTGAGGTCAATTTTTTGTGCCATAAATGATTAATTATTCATAATAGGACTTAGAAATTTTTGTAGTGGTAAACAACTAATGATTTTTCTACTCTACCTTCTGACACATAATGAAAGGAATGTAGCAACTAATATCCTTACCTGTTTAGGACTACCGAAATTTTTTAGGAGAAAAATGTGACAAAGCAAGTCTATACAAAGAAATTATGTCCGTGCCATAAAAATGCCAAGACTCCTTGCTGACAGGTTAACTAACCGGAAAAGGTTCAGTTTTACTTTGGCCGTTTAGAGTGATTTTAATCTGAAACACTTTTCCTTTTTTTATATTACTTTCAAGTTTTTCGATATTCATAGTTGCAGGCTTGCTAGGATTAGGAGGAATAAAAAGCTGATTATCTCCTGTTTTAGCTGTATTTGAAGTCAAAACTTTACCAGAAGGGTTGAGTAACGCTAATTCTAAACCAGAGGGTAAACTTCTTGTATCTACTCCATGAGGAATTAGTTTAAAAGACAGCTTTATGTCTTGATTTTCTTTTCCTTGTTTAATCTCAATCATTAGAACAAATCTTTGATTATCTAATTCAATTATTTTCCCTCTGTTGAATTGAATAGATTGCTCTTTTTTAGATAGCTGATTAGCATCTGCTCTTGGTCTTCGCGCACTAGAAACTAATATTTTTTCAGGTTCAAGCCAATTAACATCTAAAAGTTTTTCAAGCCGTTCCCTATAATAATTAATTTGATCATCATGATGATCAGCACACAACTTCGAGTATAACTGCTCCCGCCAATTATGCTTCGACATCAATGCCGCCCATTTAGGAAAAGCCACTTCTGAATCATCAATAGGTTCGGAGTTAGTCACTAATAACCTGGGAGAGTAACCACGAGGTTTACCCAAAACCTCCGAGATGCGATCAAACTCATTATCGGATAACTGTGGGAGCGCCGAGACTTCTGCCCTTTCTGTTTCCTGAAATTGACGGGCAACCCACATCACAGTCAAATCCTCAATTAACAACTCCCCTGGAACCGAATAGTTGCGCAAAACTGGGTCATATTCTGCCTTTTGTTTAAGAGTTTTATGAGAAATGAAGCCCCAGATCCTTAGCCACCTCTGCTCCAAATTAACCTGCACTCCCAAATAATAGTCTGCCAGCCAATTTGGAATATCCACCCACTCTTGAGGCACGGAAAATTCATCCGTATCTATGGTCTCCTGGGGAATCAATGCTAGGCGGGTATGGCCGATAGTCAAAGCAGTCCCGTTGACAAATTCCCAAATACTAGGCAAATCTTCAGCGCTTGGCCAAATATTAAACTCTTCCTCTATAGGCGCCTCCATCCGAAGCCAATTTGTAAAACAATTTAACACTAAACGATTAATTAAGGCATGACGGCGGGCTACATCATAAGAATAGTCTGAATTGTTGGGGGATGCTGCCTCTAGATCTTCTGGGGTGATTTCCAGAAAAACTTGTTCTGGATATATTGCTGTTAACTTTTTGATTAAACTAGACATTTTTGTTGCCTCCACTAATGAATGTTTTCTTGGAAAATATGAATTAAAAACTCGTCAACTAAGTCACTAGTTTTTTTCTTCAAGGGTTCAGAGGATGCTAGGGAAATTTCTAATTTCTCCTCTAGCCATTGTAAAATTTTGGTAACTAAAACTTGAAAAACATCCTCAATTTTCTCTTTTTCAGGATCAGTAAGGCTGAACTCTGGAGTATTTGTATTGAAAGGTTTGCGCTTTTCCAATTTAAAAGGTTTGCGCTTTATATGCAATTCAAGTATTTCTTGGGACGAGGGTTCCAACTGCTGCCATATTTTTAGAAACGATTGGTAAACCAGGGAGGAAAAATGCTTTTCATTATTTTTGCGCACCTTATTAACTAACTGAGATGTATTCGCATCCAATTTTTTTTGAGCACGCAACTCCTCCACTTTTTCACTCATTCCTTGCCTCTGACAAAATTCTTCCAGCCACTTTTTATTACTCTTATTAATTCGACGACTAACCTGAGATTTGTTTTCTTGATACAGTTCGGCAATCCCATCCATTGAAAGCTCAAAAACATACAATAAAATCAGTGAACCATATTCTTTGCTATTTGAATTATCTAGTAAATCGTCGCTTTCTTGAAGATTGATCATGGTAGTATCTGCTTCCCAATTGTATCTTTCTTCAGGAGTTACGTCTAGAAATGTTGTCCCTTCACCATTTTTGATATGATCATCTAAGCTAATTTCCTTCGGGCGATAATTATATTGATACAGCGCCTCAATAGCATTTTCTAAACATTGGTGAATAAACTCAGCATTGACCTGTGAATTATCCTGTTTTAATTCTGGCGATCGCCTCCGCTGCAGAATCGGATATCTTTCTGCCATTGCCTCTAACTGCTCCTGTGTTGGTGGGTTATATTTTTCCCCTTTTACCGGAGCATAAACTTCCTTAAAGCATTCCCAAGCTAAGAAATAACTTTCTAGTTTGATATTGGGATAGCCAGAAAATTTTAAAGCTTGCTTAAGTTTCTTTCCACTGAATGTATATAGTATCCGGTATTTTCTAGATTTTTCTAGTTGTATTTCAGCATCTTTCAAACGTAACAATTTTTGAAAGACTTGATCTCTAATTTTATGTTTTATATCATTATAAATATAACCATATGTACCTCGACTGCTATTGTATGTTGCAAAAAATTTGCCTGGCTCAGAAGCAATTTTAAATCCCTCTTGATAGATATCCTCTAAACCTAATGAACCGGAATACTTAAATTGATCATAATTATTATAAAACTCCCTAGCTGCTTTCTGCGCAATATGGCATAAATAAGCTTGCAAATGTTTAACTGCAAATTTGTCATTGCCATTGCGAAACTGTTCAACAAAAATCACCAAAGCTTCTTCCGGGTTTAAACCTGGTTTAGACTCTAGCATTTTTTGCAAACTGTGTTTGAGACCTGTTTCTATTTTCCACCTTAGTTTTCCTGAACTATCCAAAATAGGCCAACAGCAAAACAACGAAATTAAGTCTTTGTCCATGAAAATCACTCCTCCCATCACAATTGTCTTATATAGGCCTAATCATAATAGCTATTTAATAATCAAAAGGGACATTGACAAACCATCACCTATCCTCCAAAAGTCCAATTTTTCATAAATTATTGAATTCATGGCCATCCCCATAGCAGATACCACCCAATTCAGATTTACAATCCATCCAAGACCTCTTTATCTTTAAATTAGGTGGAATTTTTGACTTTGTTGCAGCGATCGCTAAAATTTCTTTCCCAACCCCAAGAACCTGTCTTGCTAGCTGAGTAGAAGGTAATAAAAACTAGCCTTCACAGCAAAACCAGCAAATTAAATCTTCCTCCATTAAATTAGCTCCTCCCATCAGAATTGTTCTATACACACCTATCCTCCAGAAGTCCAATTTTTCATAAATTATTGAATTCATGGCCATCCCCATAGCAGATACCACCCAATTCAGATTTATGATCCATCCAAGACCTCTTTACCTTTAAACTAGGTGGAATTTTTGACTTTGTTGCAGCGATCGCCAATATAGTAATCATCCTTATTATTGGTCTCCGTTTTTGTTAATTGGTAATCAGTTGTAATTCAGTTTATTTGTAACGCTTCCTATTAAGAAGGTTTTACCCAAAGGTTGGGTAGTACAAAGAAGATTTGCCTGGTTTAACCAATATCGTCCCCTGAGAAAAGATGGCTAAATATCTTCCAGAAATGAGTGAGGTTGTTATACTATATATGCTGTTATAACTCACATTATACTAGGCTACATAACTTCCTAAATATTTACTTTATAAATGTTTTCTAAAGCTAAACATTACGAGAAAATCAGAGTTTTTTTTATTATGGTAAAACCAAAAGATTTTAAAGTCATCAAAAAAGATGAACAAGGATTAGTCTATATCTGGAAATTGAGATAATAAATTGACATTAGTAAATATCAACAAGACTTACGTAAAGAAACCAGGTTTATACAGTAAATCATTGTTTTTAACACATAAATATCTACGAGAAACCGGGTTTCTCAGTTTGCCTGCGTAAGTCCTGATCAAAAAATTAACAGTGTAGACAATTTTCCATATTTTTTTAATAGATACAACTCTTATACAACTTTTTACCATTTAGGATTTAAAAGCCCAAGGTTATATATTGTTTGCAATTAGTTCGGGTTTTAATTTTCATCTAATTGGTATTCTCTACCATCTTCTCCATTGAATTTATATTATGATTACTTCACAATTCTATAGTTCAAAATATTTCTCTGAAACTTATAACGAAGCCAGAAATAAATTCTGTGACGCTGCAAAAGCTGCAAATGCAAAACTTGAAACAATCGAATTATACTCTCAAAATTGCCGAAATAATTCTTTATATACTGATATAGCATGGTTAGGAAATCCCAAGCCTGATAATGTAATTTTGCATTCTTCGGGTTTACATGGAGTAGAGGGGTTTGCTGGTTCAGCAATACAAATCTGTGTCTTAAAAAATTTACCCGTTTTAAGGAATGAAGATGCATTAATTCTAGTACATTGCTTAAATCCTTATGGAATGATAAACTTTCGTCGTGTTAATGCTTCAAACGTTGATTTAAATCGAAACTTTTTATTTTCCAGTGATGAGTATTCCGGTTCTCCAAATATCTATAGTAAGATTAATTCTTTAATTAATCCTGACTCTCCTCCAGTATTTGATTTATTTTTTCTGAGAGCATTAGCAATAATTCTAAAATATGGCTTTGTAGCTGTTAAGCAAGCAGTAGCAAATGGTCAATATGATTTTCCTAAAGGATTATTTTTTGGTGGAATAGAACTTCAGGAAGAATTAGTAAATTATAAGGAGTGGCTTCTCAAAAATTTACCTTTAGTAAAGAATATTTGTGCCATAGATGTTCATACAGGTTTAGGTCGTTTTGCCAATGATTTACTTCTTATAGAAGAAAATTGTTCTCATTCAGATTTGGAAAAACTTCAAAAACACTTTGGTAAAGAAAGAATAAAAACACCAAATCCAAATAAGTCTGTAGCTTATCAAACAAAAGGTAGTATCTCTCAAGCTATTCCTCAGCTTTTAAATCGAGCAAAAGTTAATTTCTTAACACAAGAGTTTGGCACTGTTTCACCTATTTCGGTTCTCTTTGCATTACGAGAAGAAAATAGAAATTATCATTACGGTAAAAATGATCAGTCGTATTCATCAGTTAAGATTAGGCTTAAAGAGGCTTTTTATCCTTCTTCAAATATATGGAGAAAAAAAGTTTTATTTAGAGGACTTCAATTAGTACATCAATCAACTAAATTTATCTTTTAATACTTATTATTGCTTTATTAATAAGGAATTTAAACTATAGCTATACACTATAAATTAAAACAAAACTCAAACATTTGAAGAACTTCAAAACAAGCTTCGCCTATGTTGGAGTTAGATTCAAAAAAACATTTTTTTTAGTAGTGGTGTCCAAGTTGTTCCATTAATAACACTAGATGAAAAACTTATGATTGTTAGGACTTTCGCCCTTAAAATACAGCAGTTTTTATGTCGGCAGACCACAGTAGGGACCTTTCGCTACGGGACATGAAACCCATTTTTGTTATGCAACGTCCCTAGAAGGCTTTGTTTATGGCGATGTAGTTTATCAATTTGAAAAGCTCTGTATGATCTTAGGCCTCCTGCCTTACCAGGAGCTCCGATTATAACTATTCAACTGGACATGATATAGCTTGTCACCCGTAGTTAGCCGCAGTTATCCTCCAGGATAGGTGACTATTCAGGAAGCTGTTAGGGTTGGGAGCGATCGCTACTCTCATCGGTGCAGTTAACAATATTATGGGCCAAAGCCCAACTAGGAGCTTTACAGCGGTTTTCATTTTAGTAGACCACACTAGGGACCTTCCTAGGAACATCCTTACAAGGTTTTGGTTGTGACGATGTGGTTGCTCAATCTCAAAAGCACTGTCATTATATAGTCATTTTAATTTAGATTGAGACAATTATTTATTGCTATAACTAGGTTTTAGCAGAAAAAGTTTTCCATTCTGATTTGAAATAACTATACTTATTAAAGTTGTTTGAGCCGAGTAAATGCCGCGGTTCTGGGTAAGTCCTATAACAAAAAAAACCACCAAACAAGATATAAATCTCATCTAGTGGCCTAGCCATAAGGAGTAACCATGGAAAAAAAAGAAAATTTTAGTCTAATCTTTTAGCTTCTATTGTTGTGGGTAACTTTTCTGGTTGGTCTTTAGGAATAGATAATTCCCAACCATTTCCTAAAGTTAAAATCTTATTGTCTCCCTCAATTTTTTGTGAGACAACCTCTTCTTCTAAGTCTTTTTTAGCAACATAAACTTCTAAGTTTCCTGCTTCATTATTGCGTAACATTACTTTCATTAGTAATTTTCCTCCACAAGTTCAATTTCATTTTTACGACAACCGATAACCATTCCTTTTTTGATGAAATGTACCGAATAAATATAAAATTTTTGTAAGAAGGTACCGATGCCACAGATATAACCGACTTCTCCTCCCTCCAAAAGAACATCACCTCGGTTTTTTCCGGGAAAAGTACCATCGTTACGAACTAGTTTACAAACCCTAACTTTTTGTTCAAGTTCAAATGCAGGGGGTCCGTCTAATTCTATAAGTTCATCTGTTTTCATTTCGTTACCTCTCTAATACTGGATAAATGTGCTAGTTTTTCTACAATGTTTAATTGAAATAGATATAGCTGAAGTTAGAAGTCTACTCTCCGTATCCCCTGCTTCTCCCCATCTCCCCATCAAGGGAATACTTATGATTTTTTCAAATTATGAAAATAATACCTTACTTTAAATTATTACATATTCGTGTTTGGAAAAAAAGTAGCGATCGCTGCCATTTCAGTTATAAATTACAGGACTTACGCAAAGAGACCCGGTTAAGACCGTAAATCATTCTTTTTAACACATAAATATCTAGGAGAAACCGGGTTTCTCAGTTTGCCTGCGTAAGTCCCGTTGATATTGGATTAACCAATACAGGCTCTAGCGCACAGCTCACTATTCCCTCGGCAGTAAATGCCTCTGGGAATTTCTTGTCTTAAATTTGAAGACTCCCATTGATATCGGCATTAATGACTATACCAGTTGCACTCCTGAATAAACCACGTTTGAGTCGTTTACCCCCATAAGTTTTATGTTTAATTGGTGGCTATTGGTCAAGTGCAGAAGTTTTACTGGTGTAACTTTCTTCGGTTTCAATGACTTTGAACCCAGCTAGTTGACATTTATTAAGTTATCTGTTGAATTAGCTTATAGTGGGTTATTTGGGTAAAGTTTTGATTGTTTTTTTTACCTCGGACTACCTTGATTGAGTTTTCATCCATCGTCTTATTCGACTCTGTTGAGACCTACTTTATATCTTATACCACTTTTATACAAATAACAACAACTTCCTTCATTCTTCATTTTTAGTTCAACAGTTATAGTTATTTTAATTTAGATTCAGACAAGTATTTCTTCCTATAACTGAGTTTCAGCAGAAACAGTTTTTCATTCTTATTTGAAATGACTATAATTACCCTTTACTATGAAATCTTATTTCTCCGAGTCAAAGGAAAACTATTAATTACTTTAGCTATATATGTATAGCACTAAACAAATAAGGCGCGGATATTTATAAATGCTTAAACTAACTCAGGGATTACTTCTAAGTCTGGCTTAGTGCTATAAATCCCTTCCCCAGCAAATAGTCATAGATATAGGCTTTTTATCTGGGATATGAAAACTGAGTGCTCTTAAAAAGGCAAACAGTTTGGGGATAATAGACAAGGATAAAGAAGGAAAAAGAGCATTAACATAGTGGCAAACACAAGGATATAGAATATTTAATACAGTGTTTTTTTAGAAAAAAGCTCGAATACAGATTTACATCTGATTTGAAAACACTATATATAATATCACCTCTTAGAAGATACTTAAGCAACTAACTTAGACATTTCTAGATTTAACCACTTAAATTACAGTTAGAGTATTTATCTTCATTAAACACTAGTTTGCCAATCAGGTAGCTTTTATTTAGGTAAATTTTATAATTTATCCTCTAACTCATTTACCTCCGAATTTCATTTTAGTTTTGTTAGAGATGGATTTCATGTATTAGAGAGGACAGCTTGTCTAATAGTGTAGTTTTTAAGCTATTAAACAGTTATTGTTTGATTAAGTCAATTCTCTAACCAATCAAAAATTTGCTGTAGTTGATGAATAGAAATCATACCAAACTGCCAGAGAACCATTGGTAGCGGACCACAAGAAATTTCGCTATGTTTCCGTGCTACAGAAATTGCTGCTGGGGAAAGAGCTAATTCTTCCTGCAGAAAATTAATTAATAGAGTATTGTTGCGATCGCCGTTCATAGTTACTATTCTTAAGCTTGAAACTACAGGTAATAGTTTAGGAAAAAACTCCATATCTATTACCAATTAGCATTGTTCATTAAAATCAATGGTTGTATTTAGGAAAAACTTCCATTTTCCAGCATCTTTCTAACCAGTCTACTAACTCTGCCCGGGGAGCAATAAATTGCTTAATAGTACTTTGGAGCAGAATAGCATTGGTGGAATTATTGACTTCTACTAACAACTCACCATTGTCAGTACACCAACTATTAATCATTAGCTCTTGTAGACGATGGTGAATAAACCAGCGGTCTATTTGAGAAAGATTCACAATTTTAGTCAAATACTTGGGATGAGAGTGAGAATTATGATTACTAAACATTGTTGTTTTACCTTGTATCGCTCATAATAGTTTGCAATTTTTCTTCTAGTTGCTCAATTCTGTCAACTAAAGCACGAATTACGGTAGCTTCTGTATCTGGTAATTTTCCATGTTCTAGAACTTCAGCCCGTTGACCAGATTTCGATACGACTTTACCAGGTATACCGACAACGGTGCAGTCAGAAGGAACATGACGCAATACAATAGAACCAGCTCCGATACGAACGTTATCACCAATGTTGATATTTCCTAGTACCTTGGCACCAGCACCAACTACAACATTTTTGCCAATAGTGGGATGTCGCTTACCAGTTTCTTTTCCTGTACCACCAAGAGTGACACCCTGATAAATTAATGAGTAATCTCCAACAATTGCTGTTTCACCAATAACCACTCCCATACCATGATCAATAAATACTCCTTGTCCAATTTCTGCCCCTGGGTGAATTTCTATTCCTGTGAAGAACCGTCCCAAATGAGAAATCAAACGTGGAATTAAAGGTACTCTCTGAGAGTACAATTTATGAGAAAGGCGGTGTAATAATAAAGCATGTAAACCAGGGTAGCAAAATAATACTTCCATCCAGTTCCGTGCTGCTGGATCTCGCTCGAAAATTATCTGAAAATCTTTTAAGAGTGTACTTATTTTAGGAAAGGTAAAATATTTGTACCAAAATCTATGACAACCAGAGGAAGAAAGTTCTCTACCAAATTCTAATATGATATTTTCTGGAGAAAATTCGGCCTCAGGCTTTGGTGTGACTTGAGGCTTCAAGTTATCTTGGCATTTTTTCAAGGTAGAATTATGACTTGTATTAGCTAGGGTGCAAGTATTGTCAGTCAGTAGAGTGGTCATTTCAATTATCAGTTATCAAGTACCGGTGCCTCCAATAATAAGGAGGTTTGAAGCCTTATTTCTTGCTTATGGATCAAATAAGGTCTTGCTTAATGGATCAAATAAGGGATTTCGTGTTTGACAAGGATGTTTGCTTTTTAATGTTTATATCAAGTGTATTGGAAATTATTAAGAAATATTTTCTGCTCAGTGTTTATTGAATTTATTAGATTTGTACTCAAAATTTTAAATCTTTGATTTAGAAGGTATTACAGATATGTTTTAAATATATTTTGGGGTATATGTTCTAGTATTTTTATAGTATGCACGAGTATTTATTGAATAATGCACTAGCATTTTTGTACTCAAGGTTAATACTTTTATTTCAGGATGTTTTGGGGATTTTAAGTAGAGTTTTCTCTGAAATCAAAATTTGTACTCAACTTTAGTTGAATTCATAACTATAGTGAAAATTTCAAAAAAAAACTCAGAATCTATCTACTTAATTCTGAAAAAACTGCTAAGTTAATTACAGAAACTCCAAGTTTGGAGTTAAATGTTTAGTGACCAATAGTGGAGTTGAGACTATATTTGTTAACTTAAGATTATTTTTGAATATTGTTTGTTCTAAACAATAGACAAAAACTGATAGATTGTATACAATAATGAAAGATTGAGTTAAAATAAAAGGTGTATGAGTACAGAGCTATGGATAAAAAATGATAGTTAAAAAGATAGTAAAATAATTGATATATATAAGTTATAGCATGAGTACATAGTAGCATGTACCATTACCCCATAAATACATATACCCCACTTAAAAAATACAAGTACCTATACCCCAATAAAAAATTTTAGATATCCTCATTTAATTTTAACCATTAAATTAGAAAGATTTGAGTACAAAATTAATAATAATAATAAATACTAACTGCGGTTTTTCAAAGGGTAAGTCTAAAAACCACTGATATAAAAAATATAACACTATAACGCCGGACACCTAATTCACTGATGGAACACTGCCAATGTTCAGGTCAAGAGAAAAAGTGTATCGACGCGAGTAATCCGTCAACCACGGCGACAGCTAGTACAATACAAGTGGAAACTTAGATGTTACAGCCAACAGAAGTATCTTCCAAGCCAACAGTCAACAGCTTCGCAAATATGATAGCAACTCCAGAAAAAAAATCTGGTAATTGCGAATCAAAGGGTTGCGGAAGCAGTGAACAGGAAATTTCCCTCAGTATTCAAGAGCGTATTGCTAATCATCCTTGCTATAGTCAAGACGCACATCATCATTATGCTAGGATGCATGCTCCAGTTGCACCAGCTTGCAATATTCAATGTAATTACTGTAACCGTAAATACGATTGTGCAAATGAAAGTCGTCCTGGTGTAGTAAGTGAACTGCTAACTCCTGAAGAAGCAGCTCACAAAGCTCTAGTAATTGCTGGAAAAATTCCCCAAATGACGGTTATGGGCATTGCTGGCCCTGGTGACCCATTAGCGAACCCAGAAAAAACATTCCGCACTTTTGAGCTTGTAGCTGAGAAAGCTCCAGATATCAAGCTTTGCTTGTCAACCAATGGTCTAGCTTTACCTGAGTATGTAGATCGGATTAAAGCGTTAAATATTGATCACGTCACTCTAACAATTAATATGGTTGACCCTGAAATCGGGGTAAAGATTTATCCTTGGGTTCATTACAAGCGGAAACGCTATAAAGGAATTGAAGGGGTCAAAATTTTGCATCAAAAGCAAATGGAATCTTTAGACTTACTCAGAGAAGCTGATGTTCTCTGCAAAGTTAATTCAGTGATGATTCCTGGTATTAATGACAAACATCTAGAAGAGGTGAACAGGGTTGTTCGCTCTAAGGGTGCATTTATCCATAATATCATGCCCCTAATTTCTTCACCAGAACATGGCACTTACTTTGGCTTAAATGGTCAGCGTGGTCCAACTACTGAAGAATTAAAAGTCTTACAGGATAAATGTGATGTTGGTGGTATGAAAATGATGCGCCACTGTCGTCAATGCCGTGCAGATGCAGTTGGTCTCCTAGGTGAAGACCGCAGTAAGGAATTCACAAAGGAAGCTGTTATGGATATGACTTCAGAGTATGACATACAAAAGCGTAAAGAATTTCATGCTGGAATTGAAGGTTTCCGCAGTAAACTAGCAAAAGCTAAGGCTTCAGATCCAACTACTGAGAAAGTTGAGGAAGCTGGTCCGCCAATACTATTGGCAGTAGCAAGTAAGGGCAACGGATTAGTTAATCAACACTTTGGTCATGCTAAAGAGTTTATGATCTATGAAGTAGATGGTGTGAATGTTAAATTTATTGCTCACCGGAAAGTTGACCACTATTGTCTAGGTGGTTATGGTGAAGAGGGAAGTCTGCAGAATATCATTAAGGCAATTTCTGATTGCAAAGCTGTTCTTGTTTCTAAAATTGGTGATAGTCCAAAGGAAAAGGTACATAATGCAGGAATAGAGGTAGTTGAGACTTATGATGTTATTGAAACAGTTGCTTTAGATTTTTACAAGCAATTCATTGGAGAACTACAGCCAGTATAGGTAGTGAGTTAAACTATTACTAGCTAATGTATTTTCTGCAATCATTGTGTTTCCCAATGGTTCTAGTATCAAGTCTGGTACTATCGTTAGTTAATAAAATAAGGTGGTGATAATGGGAAAACACATTTTTCCCCTGAAGATAACTGCCTTCTACCTTTCTGCCACCAAAGTCTAATTGTTCAACCGGACATAATGTGACAAGTTTATTTCTCAAAAAATGAGATTAAGCAGAGAAATTATTAGCTTTAGTGGTTTCTACTCTACTAGAAAAGATTCTTGCACTAACTTCAAGCTTCAATATCCAATGCATAAAAGCTAGTACAGTTAACCAGAAATAAACAATATCAAGATTTATGCACTCAAAATTCTTAAATATTTGACTACTGTTTTATCTGTGCTAGTTTTTACTTACAACCATCACCTAATTTTTTTAAGCCATGGAACAAACTATTTATCTAGACAACAATGCTACTACTAAACTTGATCAGGCGGTTCTAGAGGAAATGCTGCCTTACCTGAATGAGTTTTATGGTAATCCCTCTAGTATGTATACTTTCGGTGGACAAGTTAGTAAGGCTTTGAAGAAGGCGCGATCGCGAGTTGCAGCTTTACTCAACGCTGAAGATACAGAAATTATTTTTACCAGTTGTGGTACTGAGGGTGATAATGCTGCTATTAGAGCTGCCATTACTGCTCAACCTAATAAACGGCATATTATTACTACTCAGGTAGAACACCCAGCAGTTTTGAATGTTTGTAAGCATTTAGAGAAGCAGGGGTATACAGTTACTTATCTATCAGTAGATAGCCAGGGAATGATAGATTTAACTGAACTCGAAGCTGCTATTACGGGTAATACTGCTTTAGTTTCAGTTATGTATGCCAATAATGAAACAGGTGTGATTTTCCCCATTGAGAAAATTGGGCAGATAGCTAAGGAATATGGTGCGCTGTTCCATGTTGATGCAGTGCAGGCAGTAGGAAAACTACCTTTGGATATGAAGAGTAGCACTATAGATATGCTAGCTTTGTCTGGTCATAAGTTGCATGCTCCTAAGGGTATTGCTGCTTTGTATGTGCGCCGTGGTACTCGTTTCCGTCCGTTATTGATTGGGGGACATCAGGAACGGGGTCGCCGTGCGGGGACTGAAAATGTACCTAGTATTATTGCTCTGGGTAAAGCTTGTGAATTAGCACAAGAACATTTGGCGCATATCGACCAGGAACGGGAATTACGGGATTATTTGGAAAGTGGTATTTTGGCTACTATTCCTAATTGTGCTGTTAATGGACATCCTATTCAGAGGTTGCCTAATACTACTAATATTGGCTTTAAGTATATTGAGGGAGAAGCGATATTGCTGCATTTGAACCATTATGGTATCTGTGCTTCTTCTGGTTCTGCTTGTACTTCTGGGTCTCTTGAACCTTCCCATGTTTTACGGGCAATGGGTCTGCCATATACAGTTTTACATGGCTCGATTCGTTTTTCTCTATCACGTTATACAACTCGCCAAGAAGTTGAGGAAGTTTTGGCAGTGATGCCGACCATAGCAGAACGTTTGCGTGCGTTATCTCCTTTCAAAAATGATCAAGCTGATTGGCTGCAAGAACGACAACAGGCAACTGTGCTCTCCTAAACTTTATAATGTTTTAAGGATTGCTATAATCTTGTTTCAGCTACATTTTGTAGTGAAAATCACAGAAAACCTTAGTTGATTGAGCAACAATTACTGAGAAAGTTAAAGAGGGGTATAAATCACACTATGAACTCACAATATTGTAGCAAATTCAACAAAAAAAATCTTGACTAACCTAGAAGATAAAAATATGATTTCTGGGGATGGTAAATGACTTTAATGCCAATAACTTGAAGTTATAAAATTTGAGGAAAAAAAAGGTAAAAAGGGGTTGCTTGATTCAAAAAAATGTGCAATACTAATAATATCAAGTCTAACCCACATCTTCAAATTAATAAGTTACTACTCTATTAATTGGGTATTAACCTTCAAGAAAAAGCAAAATTTTTCATCAGTAAAAACTAGGGGATTCTAAAAAATAAGGGCTATGTGGGAATATACGGAAAAGGTAATGGACTTGTTCTATAACCCTCAAAACCAAGGAACTATTACAGACCAAAAAGAGGGGGAAAAGGTAGTTAGCGGTGAGGTAGGAAGTATAGCGTGTGGAGATGCTTTAAGTCTACACCTCAAAATAAATGAAGCCTCTGGTGAAATATTAGATGCAAAGTTTCAAACCTTCGGCTGTGCTAGTGCAATAGCTTCATCTTCAGCCCTAACAGCAATGCTCAAAGGCAAAACTGTAGAGGAAGCAATGAATATTAAAAACCACGATATCGCGGGATATCTGGGAGGGCTACCAGAAGAAAAGATGCACTGTTCAGTTATGGGAGAGGAGGCATTAGAAGCGGCAATATTTAAGTACAAAGGTATTGAAGTAGAAGTTCACGAAGAAGACCACGAAGGATCATTAGTTTGTAGTTGTTTTGCGATTACAGAAAACAAGATTAAACGGGTAATTTGGGAAAATAATCTCAAAACAGCAGAAGAAGTAACAAACTATGTGAAAGCTGGTGGTGGTTGTGGTTCTTGTCTGGCAGATATTGACGATCTAATCGCATCGGCTTACGAAAAGCCAGAACCTACAATACAACAAATTCCCACAACTACTAAACCAGGGATTAAACTGACAAACTTGCAAAAAATTACATCAATTCAAAAAGTCTTGGAAGAAGAAGTGAGACCAGTTCTCGCGGAAGATGGAGGAGATGTTGAGTTATTCGATGTAGATGGCGATCGCGTGCTAGTCCAACTTAAAGGAGCTTGTCATTCCTGTAATAGCGCAACGGCGACATTAAAAGGAGCGATCGAAGCTACATTAAAAGAACGGGTAAGTGAAAGTCTTGTAGTAGAAGCAGTATAAAATAGTTAATAGCTATCAGTTATAAATTGTTAACTGAAAGCAATAAATAACCAAGAAAGCAGGTAAATTAATGATAATGATATATACGCAGGTAATACCTGCTCAAGCTTTAGGGCGAGCGCCTCCGGGTACTCTAATATTGCTGCTAAATACACACTGTTCTTATATGAACAAAATTACGAATGTGGCGCTGTAAAGCCAAAAGCCCTAGAAACAGCAGCCATCAAACACACAGTCTAAGGAAACCCTTACAGCAAAAAAAGTCACATTCGTTCATAATTTCAATTCAAATACATACGCTAACAAAACGGAGAGAATTCATCATGCGTCAGATTGCATTTTACGGAAAAGGCGGTATCGGTAAGTCCACTACTTCTCAGAATACTCTAGCTGCAATGGCTAACCGTCACGGTCAAAGAATCATGATCGTAGGTTGTGACCCTAAAGCTGACTCTACTCGTTTAATCTTAAACGCTAAAGCTCAAACTACTGTACTTCACGTTGCTGCTGAACGCGGTGCAGTTGAAGATGTAGAACTAGACGAAGTATTGAAGCCAGGTTTCGGTGGCATTAAGTGTGTTGAATCTGGTGGTCCTGAGCCTGGTGTAGGTTGCGCTGGCCGTGGTATTATTACTGCCATCAACTTCCTAGAAGAAGAAGGAGCTTATACAGATCTAGATTTCGTAAGCTATGACGTACTAGGTGACGTTGTTTGCGGTGGATTTGCAATGCCTATCCGTGAAAACAAAGCTCAAGAAATCTACATCGTATGTTCCGGTGAGATGATGGCTATGTACGCTGCTAACAACATTGCTCGTGGTGTTCTCAAGTATGCTCATGCTGGTGGTGTACGTTTAGGTGGTTTAATCTGCAACAGCCGTAAAGTTGACCGTGAAACTGAGTTAATCGAGAACTTGGCAGCTCGTCTCAACACTCAAATGATTCACTTCGTACCTCGCGACAACGTTGTACAAAGGGCTGAAATTCGTCGTATGACAGTTGAGCAATACGCTCCAGAAGATAACCAAGCTCAAGAGTACGATAAATTAGCTCAGAAGATCATCAAGAACGAAAAACTAACTATTCCTACTCCTCTAGAAATGGATGAATTAGAAGAGTTGTTAATTGAGTTCGGTCTATTAGGTGACGAAGAAGATCGTCAGAAACAAATTGCAGCACAAGATGCAGCTCTAAAAGCAACAGCAGCTAAATAAGCTGAAAATCTTCTAGTACAAGAGTGGGGATGTACAAAATACACCCCATCTCAAAACATGATTAGTGATGAGTTTGTGTTAATTAATTTGTAGGGGTAGGTAAAATAACTGCCCCTATTAATACAAAACTCGAATACCAAAATATTCAAATATCCGATATCCGAAAGGAGATATGTAACATGGCATCTGAAAAGATTGAGCAGAATAAACAGTTGATTCAAGAAGTCTTAGAAGCTTATCCTGCAAAAGCTGCTAAGAGACGGAAAAAGCACCTTAACGTGATTGAAGAAAAGGGAGCTGACTGTGGCGTTAAGTCTAACGTAAAATCAGTTCCTGGTGTAATGACAACTCGTGGTTGTGCATTTGCTGGAGCAAAAGGTGTGGTTTGGGGTCCTGTTAAGGACATGGTTCACATCAGTCACGGTCCTGTTGGTTGCGGTTACTACTCTTGGGCAGGTCGTCGTAACTACTATAACGGTGTAACTGGTATTGATAGTTTCGGTACAATGCAATTCACATCCGATTTCCAAGAAAGAGACATTGTTTTTGGTGGAGACAAAAAACTCGCCAAAATCATGAACGAAATCGAAGAGTTATTCCCTCTGAATGCTGGCATCACAATTGAATCTGAATGCCCAGTGGGTCTAATTGGTGATGACATCGAAGCAGTAGCAAAGAAAGCTAGCAAAGAAATCAATAAGCCAGTTGTACCAGTACGTTGCGAAGGATTCCGTGGAGTATCTCAGTCATTAGGTCACCATATCGCTAACGACACAGTGCGTGACTGGGTATACGAACCTTCTGCCAAAATCACTAACGAAGAAATTGGTTTTGAGAAGACTCCTTATGATGTATCCTTAATCGCTGACTACAACATCGGTGGTGACGGTTGGAGTTCTCGTTTATTATTAGATGAAATTGGATTAAGAGTTGTTAGCCAAGCAACAGGTGACGGTACTTATAACGAAGTATTCATGGCTCCTAGGGTAAACTTAAACCTCATCCACTGCTACCGTTCCATGAACTACATCTGCCGTTACATGGAAGAAGAGTATGGTATACCTTGGGTTGAGTTCAACTTCTTCGGTCCTAGCCAAATTGCTAAGTCTCTCCGGAAGATTGCTTCTTTCTTTGATGATAAAATCAAGGAAAACACAGAGAAAGTAATTGCTAGGTATCAAGAACAGGCTGATGCAGTAATTGCTAAGTATCGTCCTCGTTTAGAAGGCAAGAAAGTAATGATGATGGTTGGTGGTCTCCGTCCACGTCACATTATTCCTGCTTTTGACGATTTAGGAATGGAAGTTATCGGTACTGGTTATGAATTTGGTCACGGTGACGACTACAAGCGTACTGCTGACTATGCTCAAGAAGGTACTCTAATCTATGATGACGTCAGTGGCTACGAATTTGAAGAATTTGCTAAGAAGTTAAAGCCAGACTTAATTGCTTCTGGTATTAAAGAGAAGTATGTCTTCCAGAAGATGGGTATGCCATTCCGTCAAATGCACTCATGGGATTATTCTGGTCCTTATCACGGTTATGACGGATTTGCTATCTTCGCTCGTGACATGGATCTAGCTCTCAATAGCCCAACTTGGAACTTAATCAAGGCTCCTTGGAAGCAAGCTGGCTAAAACCAACTGCTACGCGCTCAAAAGTCAAAAGTATTAATTTCACCTTTTGGCTTTGAAGATAAATTTAGGAACAGAAATGGGGTAATGCTATCACTACGGCAACCCCAAGACGCAAACAAAAGATTTGACTGGAAGTTGGGATTTAGAAGTTGTAGTTGAGGTTATTCTTACTTCTTCTTTCTTCCCTCTTCCTTCCGAACAATACTATAGAGGATAAACACCATGAGTCAGAATGTAGACAAAATCAAAGATCACTTTCAACTTTTCCAAGAGCCAGAATACAAAGAAATGTTCGCTCGGAAGAGAGAATTTGAAGGCGGTGCTTCCAAAGAAGAGATAGAAAGAGTTCGTGAGTGGACAAAAAGTTGGGAATATCGTGAAAAGAACTTTGCTCGTGAAGCTTTAACTATCAACCCTGCTAAAGCTTGTCAGCCTCTAGGTGCAATCTTTGCAGCTGCAGGTTTTGAAGGAACTCTTCCTTTTGTACATGGTTCTCAAGGATGTGTTGCTTACTTCCGTTCTCACTTAACTCGTAACTACAAAGAGCCATTCCAAGCGGTTTCCTCTTCTATGACTGAAGATGCTGCTGTGTTTGGTGGTCTGAAAAATATGATTGATGGTTTGGCAAACTCTTATGCTTTGTACAAGCCTAAAATGATTGCTCTTTGCACCACTTGTATGGCAGAGGTAATTGGAGATGACTTGGGTTCATTCATTACCAACTCCAAAAATGAAGGTGCAGTGCCTCAAGATTTCCCAGTTCCTTTTGCTCACACTCCTAGCTTTGTTGGTTCTCATATCACAGGCTATGACAATATGCTCAAGGGTATCCTAATAGCTCTGACTGATGGTAAGAAGACAGAAACTGATAATGGTAAAATTAACTTTATCCCTGGTTTCGACCCTTACATTGGCAACATCCGGGATTTAAAGGATATTCTGTCTTCCATGGATGTTCCTAGCACTATTTTAGCTGACAATGCTGAGAGCTTTGATTCTCCTAACTTGGGTGAATTCAAGATGTACAATGGTGGTACAACTCTGGAAGAAGGTGCTGATGCTATTAATGCTAAGGCTACTATTTCCTTCCAAAAATACAGCACTCCTAAGACTCTAGATTACCTAGCACAAGAAGGTGGTCAAAAAACAGCTACATACCGCCCTATCGGTGTCCGTGGTACTGATGAGTTCTTGATGGCTTTGTCTGAATTGACTGGTAAGGCTATTCCTGAAGAGTTAGAAATTGAGCGTGGTCGTACAGTTGATGCTATCACTGACTCTCAGGCTTGGTTGCATGGTAAGCGTATTGCTATCTATGGTGATCCTGACCATGTATTGGGTTTGTTGAATTTCACTCTAGAATTAGGTATGCGCCCAGTTCACGTTGTTGTTAATAACGGTAACGTTGCTGGTTTTGAAGAAGAAGCTAAGGAATTATTAGCTAATGATCCTAACGGCCAAGAAGCTACAGTTTGGATAGGTAAGGACTTATGGCACTTACGTTCATTGTTGGATACTGAGCCAGTTGATTTATTAATTGGTAACTCATATGGTAAGTTCCTCCAACGTGATACTGGTACTCCATTAGTACGTATTGGCTATCCTATCTTCGACCGCCACCACCAACACCGTTATTCTATCTTAGGATATAAGGGAGCATTCAATCTACTCAACTGGATCGTTAATACTATCCTCGATGAGTTAGACCGTGGTAGCATGGAATTAGGTGTTAACGATACGTCTTTTGACTTGGTTCGTTAATTCATATTAACCATATAGTTTTTATAGGGGCAAATGGCAGTTTGCCCCTAATTGGTTTGAGAAGTTTTCAGGGATAAGTTATAGTCAAACTGCTATCTATTCCCTATTCCTATATGGTTTAAACTTACCCCATTTCCAAAACTATCTCTACTTTAGTCGATCTTGAGCAAAGGTTTAAGTCATCTCCTACAGATAATGACTTCTTCTTTCAGGAATGGCAATAAGACTTACCTGACCTAACTGCTGAAGACAAGGAGAAGTTAGACGAAATTCAAAGACGATTTTTGCGTCATAGAAAATGAAGTCCCCTCACAGAAGATGCGATCAATTAATTACTAATTGGACCTTTACTTGCTTTATCAGGTTTATATGATGAACCTTTCTATTTGACTACTGAAGCAAGTGTTGAAGTAGAAGTAGAAGATAAAGATGAAATTTTACGGGGTATAATTGATACTTTAACTATTGCACAACAACTTTGGGTTCTCTTAATTGAGTCTAAGTCTACTATTGCTTTTTCAGTAGCTTTACCTCAATTAATGACTTATATGAGAGTCATACGACTGTGTGTTATGTTCGGGAGTCTTTCAGCTACTCAGCGCAGAAAACATTGAGCTTGTGGCTAATAAAGCAAAGAAAGCTCTCAATCCAGGAGGACTGATTTATCTGGATGTGGTTGCCAATATGAAGCACATATTTAGAGAGTCAGGAGAAGAGTTTACATACTCTGGATTAGCCAATTGGTCTGATTCGCAAACCAAAGACTTTTTTACAAGTTTATTTGCAGATTGGTCTGTTTTGGATATGTTCTCGTTTCATCGAGAAGCAGATTGGCCTGTTAAGGAAGGGCGTTATCCAATCGATCCTTATCATTGGAGTGCTGACTATGTTTGTGTCATTGCCAAAAATCCTGCGGTGAGTTAGTTCTGTTGCTAAAAAAATGAAATACTCACAAACCCAATCCTAAATCAGGAGCAATAACTACAAAGGCGGAGTCTATTAGTAGACTGTTTTATCTGAAGATGAAACAGTTTGTTGCTCATATCATGCCCGGTAGCATCGTTTGTGTATAAAATAAGTCACAATAGGAAGAAACCCTTCTGCCTTTTGTTGGGTTTCGTTCCTCAACCCAAGGGACAAAATGCTAACTCCTATACAAAAATAATAATAAAAATTTGTCATCCTAAGATTTAAGATTAGATACTCTATAGAAATATTAGGTATCTCTACTTTAGATTAAATTTTTGAGTCAGGAGTTGAAAGTGAGACAGAGGCAATAGGAGAAATAAGGTTGAAAAATACTCCCAACTCCCCCACTCCCTTACGGACGTTGCATGCAATGTCCCTACCTACTCCCCCACTGCGCCCCATAGTAGTTAATAATAGAGACTTAATAACATGGCTATGATAACCCCAGGCAAAGTTGCCGAACTTTTAAATGAGCCAGGTTGCGAACACAACCATCAAAAAAATAACGAAGATAAAAAACAGAAAGGCTGCCAGCAACAAGCAGCACCCGGAGCTGCTCAAGGGGGTTGTGCCTTTGATGGTGCTAGTATTGCTCTAGTTCCAATTACAGATGCAGCTCACCTGGTTCACGGTCCTTTAGGTTGTTCCGGTAACTCCTGGGGAGCTCGTGGAAGTCTTTCCTCCAGTTCCCATCTATACAAAATGGGTTTCACCACTGATATGGGTGAAAATGACATTATTATGGGCGGAGAGAAAAAATTATTGAAGGCGATCGCTGAGATAAAAAAACGCTATCAACCCCCTGCTATATTTGTCTACGCCACCTGTGTTACGGCTTTGATTGGAGATGACTTAGAAACGGTTTGTCAAGTCGCTACTAAAAAATTAGAACTTCCGGTCATTCCTGTTAATTCTCCTGGTTTTATTGGGAGCAAAAATCTAGGTAACCGGGTTGGTGCAGAAGCTTTATTAGATAATGTAGTAGGTACGGCAGAACCTGAATTTACAACTCCCTATGATATTAACCTAATTGGTGAATATAATATTGCTGGGGAAATGTGGGCCATGTTACCCCTGTTTGAAAAACTCGGGATTCGGGTATTGTCAAAAATTACAGGAGATGCTACCTACAAAGAGGTTTGTTACGCTCACCGTGCTAAACTTAACATTATGATCTGCTCTAAAGCTATGATCAATATGGCACGGAAAATGGAGGAAGAATATGGTATTCCTTACATTGAAGAGTCATTTTATGGTGTTGCTGATATTAACAACTGCCTCCGAAAT
This sequence comes from Trichodesmium sp. MAG_R02, assembly GCA_023356605.1. GTDB lineage: Bacteria > Cyanobacteriota > Cyanobacteriia > Cyanobacteriales > Microcoleaceae > Trichodesmium. Next base: position 24,924 of record JAKQYE010000039.1, read on the forward strand.
ATCGCTGCAAAAATTGGAGATGCTGACTTACAAGAACGGACAGAAAAACTTATTGCTGAAGAAACAGCTATTCTTAAAGAAATATTAGAACCATATCGCCAACGTCTCAAAGGCAAAAAAGTTGTACTTTATACTGGTGGGGTGAAAAGTTGGTCTATTATTTCGGCAGCTAAGGATTTAGAGATGGATGTGGTTGCTACTAGCACTAAGAAAAGTACAGAAGAGGATAAGTCTAAAATCAAAAAGTTGCTCGGTAAAGATGGTATTTTACTAGAAAAAGGTAATGCTGAAATTCTATTAAAAGTAATTGCCGAGACTAAAGCTGATATGCTTATAGCAGGTGGCCGTAATCAGTATACTGCCCTCAAAGCTAGAATTCCCTTTTTACACATTAACCAAGAACGCCATCATCCCTATGCTGGATATCATGGGATGATAGAAATGGCTAAAGAATTAGACGAAGCTCTCTATAGTCCGGTTTGGGAACAGGTGAGACAACCGGCACCTTGGTTGGAAGAATGTCAGTTAGATGATGTTTTGGCTGTTGAAACTTTACCAAGTTTAACTAATATTCCACCAACAACAGTTAATTTTCATAAAAGCTCATTATCCACAAATCCTCTGAAACTCAGTCAACCTTTGGGTGCGGCTTTAGCATACTTAGGAATTAAGGGGATGATGCCAATGTTCCATGGTACTCAAGGTTGTACTGCTTTTGCTAAGGTATTATTGGTGAATCATTTCCAGGAAGCTATTCCCTTGTCTACTACTGCTATGAGTGAAGTGACGACTATTTTGGGAGGGGAGGATAATATTGATAAAGCGCTGCTGACTCAGCTTGAGAAGTCAAAACCAGAGGTGATTGGTTTGTTGACCACTGGTTTAACTGAAACCAGGGGGGATGACATGGAGCGCATTCTTAAGAAATTTAGGGAAGATCATCCGGAGTTAGATGGGTTCCCTGTATTAAATGTTTCTAGTCCAGATTATAAGGGTTCTGCTCAGGACGGTTTTGCTACTACGGTAGAATGTATAGTAGCTTATGATTATGGCGAGCCTATTCCGACGGAAACTAAAAAACCTTTTATTACAATTTTAGCTGGTTCTTCTCTTGCCCCTGGAGATGTGCAGGAAGTTAAGGATATCGTAGAAGATTTTGGCTTAACTCCAATAGTTGTACCGGACTTATCTCAGTCTTTGGATGGACATTTAATTGATGATATTTATAGTGCCACAAGCTCAGGTGGTACTACAATAGAGGAGTTGCGTAATTTACGTCACTCATGTTTCACCTTTGCTATTGGGGAGAGTATGCGGAATGCTGCTACAATTTTGCAAGAAAAATTTGGGACTCAATATCAAGTGTTCCCTCGGTTGACAGGTTTAGGTGCTGTAGATGGTTTTATGTTAAAATTGTCTCAGCTGATTGTATCTCGAAGTGACCCCCATTTTGATCTGAACTGCGAAGTGCCTGAGAAATACCAACGTCAACGCCGTCAGTTACAGGATGCTATGTTGGATACTCACTTCTATTTTGGGCATAAGCAAGTGTCTATTGCTCTGGAACCAGATTTACTTTGGGCAACAAGTTGGTTTTTACGGGAAATGGGGGCAGATATTTATGCTACTGTAACAACTACGCGATCGCCATTACTCGAAAAATTACCCACAGAAAATGTGATAGTTGGGGACTTGGGAGACTTGGAAGAAGTAGTAGCAGGTTCGGATTTGCTAATTACCAATTCTCATGGTAAGATAATATCTGAGAAGTTAAATATTGCTCTCTATCGGATGGGAATGCCAATCTACGATCGCCTTGGCAATGGTCAACGTTGTTATGTTGGTTATCGTGGTACAATGAATTTATTATTTGATATTGGTAATATTTTCCTAGAGCAAGAGGAATCAAAAATTCACACCAATGATTATTCATTATTAAGCAGCCAGACATAAATAAATGAATCTTTGGCAGTCAGGCTGAGTTAAACTAACAGTTTGACAAGATCAGAAATTTGGAACAAATTTTAACTTATCCTGATTTTGCCGTTTATTTTAGTCTCTGACTTACTCAAAAGCTTGTTATCAAGAACTAATAGTTTTTTTCTATTAGTTTTTGGTACATACAATAAGGAGGAAAAGTAACAATGAAAGTTGCATTTGCAACAACTGATTTTATTCATATAGATGGTCATTTTGGTTCTACCAAACAAATGGCATTATATGAAGTTAATGACACAGGATATCAAGCTCTAGAACCTATGACTTTTGGTGGTAATCTAGATCAAGACGCTTCCAAGCAAGATAAACTAGAAAAACTTCATGCTAAAGTGGCGGCTTTGCTCGACTGCACTATTGTTTATGTGCTAGAAATTGGTGGTCCGGCAGCAGGTCGTTTAATCAACAAAAAAGTTACTCCAATGAAGTCTAGTTCAGCAGAACAAACAATTGCTGAAGTCCTTGATAAATTGGTACAAACATTAAAAGGCAATCCTCCCCCTTGGTTAAGGAAAGCTTTACAAAAAACTTCTGAATCTGACTTAGAATCTGTACTTGAAGAGGTATAAAACTATGACAGTTCAAACAGAAACAACAACAACAACAAGTAACATTTATTCTGCACCTTTTATTAAGGAATTAATTAGAGCGGTTGAAGCTCAAGACTCCTATGGAGTATATAAATCTTGGTCTCCCGAATTAATTCTCAAACCTTACATTGTCAGCAAGCAAGAAAAGCGCCAGATTTCAACTGAAGAAGAAGTCAATCCTATAACTTTATCTCGGATTAAGTTATTCTATAATGCAATAGCTACTAGCATTGAATTAGAAACTAATCAAATTATGCAGGTAGTTGTTAATATCAACCATGAAGGATTTGGTTGGGCCCTGGTATTTTGCGGTCGTCTTTTAGTTGTTGCTAGAACTTTACGAGATGCTCAACGTTTTGGCTTTACTTCCCTGGAAAAATTGGAAGATGAAGGAGAAAAAATGGCTAAAGCTGGCATTGAGTTGGTGAAAAAATATAAGGAAGTTTGTAAACTGTAAATAGTAAACTTTTCCTTGATTTGAGAGGTAAGTTAGAGCAATATTCCATGAATATCTAACAACCTCTCTATAAAGAGATATGACAATTTTTGTGGTTATAACAGAATCTAAAAAGAATTAAAATCTGCCACATTTATTGTGATTTTTGCTAAAATAATAAATTAGAAATAGGTACTACTAAATAACACTGAGGTTAATCATAATGAAGACATTAACAGATTTCCAGAAACTCGTCGATGCTGAAGATTTTCTCAATTTTTTTGACATCCCTTTTGACCAAACAAGTGTAAATGTAAATCGGCTCCATATATTAAAATTGTTTTCTGTAGCAATTGCAAAAGTTGACGAAAAAAAAGGACTAGCTGAAGCTGAAAAAATAACTGCATATAAAACAGGGTTAGAATCAGCTTATCAAACTTTCTTGACATCTAATGCTCAAGAACAAAAGGTATTTCCAGTATTTCAAAAAGAACACAACGATGTGGTTAAATTAACAGAAATTACTGCTGAGTAAGGAGAAAAGTTTGACCAATAAATAAGGTCGATGGCTTCCTACCATTTCAAGGGAATAAAAAAAGGAAATTTCAGATTTTAAGTATCTCTACTGCTGGAGGTACTGATAACTGAAATGATGTTCTCAGGTTTCGGGTAGGAAGCAACCCAGGGACTCAAGTCAACAACAGCTCTGGTAAAAGGAAATTTTGGATTTAAAGTATCCCTATTGCTGGAGATACTGATAACTGATAACTGATAACTGATAACTGATAATTCATAATTCATAATTGATAATTCATAATTGATCAGGACTTACCCAAAGAAACCAGGTTTTGACCGTAAATCATTGTTTTTAACACATAAATATCTACGAGAAACCGGGTTTCTCAGTTTGCCTGGGTAAGTCCTGTTAATAATTCATAATTGATAACTGAAATGACCTCCAACCTCACGCCAAAAGAATTAGAACGTTATAGTCGTCAAATGATGCTCCCAGGTTTTGGAGAGGAAGCACAGCAACGACTCAAGTCAACAACAGCACTGGTAACTGGAGTTGGTGGCTTAGGTGGCACAGTAGCATTGTATCTAGCAGCAGCAGGGATCGGGAAATTGATTTTAGTCCGAGGTGGGGAACTACGACTTGATGATATGAACCGTCAAATCTTGATGACAGATGATTGGGTGGGTAAAGTCCGAGTAGATAAAGCTAAGGAAACTCTATCCGCTATTAACCCAGATGTTGAGATTGAAGCAGTCCCCGAATATGTTACAGCTAAAAATGTCGACCCATTGGTACAGTCTTCTGATATTGCTCTCGACTGCGCCCACAACTTTGACGAACGGAATTTACTTAATGCAGCCTGTGTACGTTGGCGCAAACCCATGGTGGAAGCTGCCATGAATAGTATGGAAGCTTACTTAACCACCATAGTTCCTGGTAAAACTCCTTGTTTGTCTTGTCTATTCCCAGAAAAACCACAGTGGGATAGACGCGGGTTCGGAGTATTGGGGATAGTTTCTGGAACTTTAGCTTGTCTAGCAGCTTCAGAAGCCATCAAACAGATTACAGGATTTAGCAAACCCTTGTGGTCACAACTGCTAACAATTAATTTAGATGGTATGGAATTTGCCAAACGTCGCCCCTACCATGACCTAAACTGTCAGGTTTGTGGTTCTCTCAGTAGAGAATTAATAGCTGACTCCATAGGTACTGGGAATAATTTAACTACAGAAGTTATCACAGCGAACAGTTTGTAGTTAGACTTTTGGTTTAACCTATAAATAGGGAATTAATATTAACGGCGAGTTTAAGGTATTTTAGGGTGTACGATCGCAATCGCGATGTGCAGTAAGATCTGGCTGACACTGAGACTATAACTTTTAAAATCAGGGTGTATCTTTCTGATCAATACAATCAGTTTTAGTGTTAGCCTGATTTACCTATGACTTCTCAGACTACCATTTTTCCCGAAACCACTAAATCACTAAGCCAGACAAGAGGCGGATGTCCCCTATCTGGATAATTATTTTATCGGTAAGTATTAATTACTTTGCCTTAAGATTATGACTCTGAGTTTAACAGAAAAAGCTGCTTCTCAACTTACCAAGTTCCTGCAAGACTCAAATCAAGGCATTCGCATATCTGTTGTGGATGGAGGTTGCAGTGGTTATCAATATTCTTTAAATATTGCTAACGCTCCCAAGGCAGATGACTTGCTCCTCGAAAAAGATAAATTACAAATATTTATCGATCCTAAAAGTGCACCTTTATTAGATGGAGTTGTAGTTGACTACATCGAAAGTCTAACAGAAGGCGGTTTAAAGTTTAGTAATCCCAACGCCACAGAAACTTGTAGTTGCGGAAAGTCTTTCCAGGCAGGTAGTTGCACCCCAACAGCAGTACCTTGTAGTTAAAATAGGATTTGGCACTTAGCACTCACATTTAGCAAGTAAACCTTGTTAATAGCTGATAGCTTATTCACATAGTTTTCCATTAAACAACAAGGAGAATAAAACCAATGACTACTTATAAAGTAAGATTAATCAAAGGCAAGAAAAACAAACCCCCAGAAATGGATGTCACCATCAATGTTGATGACGATATGTATATACTGGATGCTGCCGACGAAGCAGGCATAGATTTACCTGTTTCTTGTCGTGCTGGAGCTTGCTCTAGCTGCACTGGTAGATTAGTTGAAGGTGAAATAGATCAAGAAGACCAAAACTTCTTAGATGACAATCAGATGGAAAAAGGCTTTCTATTAATGTGTGTTACTTATCCTCGTTCTGATTGCACTATCAAAACTCACCAAGAGGCTTATTTACCTGTGTAATAACACTTGTCAATAATTATTATTTTAGGGACGTTCCATGGAATGTCCCTATTCGGTTTTGAGCTGATCAAGTCTTTTGGACAAAAGGAGCGATCGCTCTTTTCTGATTTAGAGGCAACTCTGCCCAAGTTATATTATGTCTGGTTGAATAATTAGATCAGGACTTACGCAAAGAAACCAGGTTTTGACAGTAAATCATTGTTTTTAACACATAAATATCTACGAGAAACCGGGGTTCTCAGTTTGCCTGCGTAAGTCCTGTAAATTTTAGTGCCAGGAAAGCAGAAGTTTTTTCCTCTGCCTGACGTCATTTTACTGTGACTTGTTTCTTTCGGGATAAAACAGCAATAACAAAGGTGCTTACTATTCCTATAAGTAATGATGGTTCTGGTGTTGATTTCTTATCAATCCTTGAGCCTTGGATAATATTATCAATTCCTGTATTAATTTTCCCTCCATTTACAGTAGTCCAGCGAATAGAACTAATTTCTTCACTAGCAAGTATTCCTAGAAATCCTACAGTTGTTGGGTCTTGATTTAACACAAAAGTATCAAGGAGATTATTAGCACCAAAAACACTGACTGTTGCTGGACCATAAGTATTAAGATAAGTATCAAATCCCACTGCTTCCGTAGGTGTACCAAATTCCACTGTAAAATCTTCATCACCGTTAGCAGTAATTATGCTACTAGTAGTTATAGGAACACCGTAATTAGTATATCCAGGGGAAGAAACCAATACATTGGGATATGGTATACGCCCACCAGTATATAAACCAGCATGGCCTGTATATGTATTGCCATTACTAACAAAGGATGACAAAGGCTGATTTTTTAGTGGGAAAGCCTCAAAATCTTCTATTAAAGTTGTATCTGTTAATGCATCAAAAGCATTAACATCAGTGAAAAACATTGTACTAGCATAAGCATTTCCAGCAGCAGCAGCAGTGACAATTAACCCTCCAGCAACTATTGATAATTTCCCAAATATAGTTCCAATGTTCATGTTATTTATTCCTTGTAGATTGTAGTATTATGAAGTAGGAGTTTGTATAATCTAGCTTTATAAGTTTACTAGCCTAATTCTATGAGAAATAATCATATAAGTCAAGCATAATTAGTCTACATTTTATATACAGTAATCTCTTAATTTGTCAAGTATAAATATTCAATCTCTCCTAACACCCAAAAATTTCAAGATAAAATAATAGGGAGACAATATTAGCTCTGGTGAATCTACAGCATTAAATTTTTGAGTAAGCATTTTATCATACTATTTCTCTGTAATAATGCTGTAATAATGCCCTTAATAATTATTTACCGGAACAAGTATTTTGCTAATAGTTGTTATCCTTTATTAAGGGCAACTTTATGGAGAAATGGTATCAGTACCAAAATTGTAGAAAAAACATTAATCTTTGATGCTCAAGCCTTAAAACCTGAAAGTATTGCACACACTATGTGATAATTATAGATTAAATATTACTTCTCAGAACTGAGGCAGAGGCAATTGCTAATTTTTTTTATTTGCAAATTGGAGAAATTTAAACTAGCTTTTGCCTCTGTATTGGAAATAGTATTAAAAATTCAATGTAACAGTACGCGATATATAGTGTTCTTGGGTAAGTCATAATTACATATAAACTTTAGAAAAAATATGTATAATCTCATGATTCAAGACATTTAATAATACAAACAGTCCTCAATAACGCAGGTTTAGACTACAAATTATAACTAGAAAATGGAAAAATATAATCTTCCTACTCCAGGGGCAATTTATCATATTAATTCAGTATCTACAGCTCCATTTACTACTTTTTTAATGGTACCGTTGAAAATCTTCTGAAGGCTAATATTTATATTTAAGATTCTAAGATAAAATTGTTTTATTGTGGAATTTTAACAAAAAAAGTTCTACAATATTAATAACTTTGATAAAACTTAAACAGGGGAATAATAGATATGAAAAAAAGCGCGATCGCGACCTTCAATTTTATAGCCATACTTGCTTGTTTATTAATAATTAGTTGCAGTCAAAATACCAATAATTCATCTTCTCAGCTTACTACTTCCAGAATAAATTTAACAATTTCAGCAGCAGCTAGTCTCAAAGATGCAATGGCAGAGATTAAACCTATCTATGAACAAAAAAAAACTGATGTTTCTTTAACATTAAACTTAGCTTCCTCCGGCTCCCTACGACAACAAATTGAACAAGGTGCCCCAGTAGATTTATTCATCTCTGCATCTCCTTCCCACATGAATATGTTGCAAGAAAAAGGTCTTCTAATAGATGAAAGCCTTCGTGATTTACTCAAAAATCAAATGGTGTTAATAGTTCCTCAAGAAAATACGGCTGCAGTTAACACTTTTCAAGATTTAACAAAAGACGCTATTAGTAAAATATCTATTGGTGAACCAAAAAGTGTTCCTGCGGGAAAATATGGTCAAGAAGTTTTGAGTTATCTAGATATTTATGAAGCAGTAGAACCGAAAATAGTTTTTGCTAAAAATGTGCGCCAAGTAGTCAATTATGTAGCAACAGGAAATGTTGATGCTGGAATTGTTTATCGGACAGATACTAAGGGTTCAAGCCGAGCAAAAATTGTTGCTAATGCGCCGGAAAGATCTCATACACCAGTAGTTTATCCTATGGCAATAATTAAAGATAGTAAAAATATTGAAGCGGCTAAACAACTAGAAGAATTTATATTGACGCCAGAGGCAAAAGCTGTCTTTGAAAAATATGGCTTTATTACACTAAACAAGGATGATTAATTGAGTTAAATAAGTAGGAAAACTTTGTCAAATTCTTTCAGGACTTACGCAAATCAGCCTTTAAAACGCCATATGTAGGGGTAAATGGCATTCGCCCCCACTAGATATAGTGCCTGTGCGTAAGTCCTGATTTATTACATTAGCACTCAACCCCGAAATCGTGATTTCAAAGGTCCTGATTTCTTTGTAGTCTTGAATGTTGAAGGGGATACAGCTCGTCAAGGATGGGTAGTTTGGGAAGAAGAAGGTCGTTATCCAGATGTGATAGTTGAAGTAACCTCTCCTTCAACTGCTAGTATAGACATTGGCAGTAAAAAGGATATTTACGAGCAAACATTCCGCACCCCAGATTATTTTATCTTTAATCCATTTGATAAGAAGTCATTACAGGGATGGCATCTGGAGAATAATCAATATCAGGAGTTGCAGCCGAATGAGCAGGGATGTTTGTGGTGCGAGAGGTTAGGTCTCTGGTTAGGTACTTGGGAAGGAACTA
>JAKQYE010000390.1 GCA_023356605.1 Trichodesmium sp. MAG_R02
AATAATCCTATCTCTATAAATAAATTTGTTAGTCCTAATTTATAGATATCATCCATGAGTATACCTATTTTATCATCGTTTAAGTATTCACTATTGATACCTGTGCCTAATAATTTTTCTAATGTGGGTTATAAGGCAAAACTAAAAACAAATATTTTTTGAAAAGCCATTAGAACTACAAAAATATTAATTAAATATCTTGACCGTCAACCTCTAGTTGAGAAGAGAAATTATCAATTAGTTCTTCTGATGGAATTAGATTTACTTTTTCCCCTGCTTCATCTTCTAAAACTACATTAACAGTTTGCCCGAATTCTAACTCTTCTAATTGATAAATTTTGATTTTATCTAGACGCTGACCTTCAGCAGATATAACAGTAAATTCAAGATTTTTGTAGCGCAACTTTTCTCCTTGAGTGGGAATTTTTTGTAATTGATAAATCAAAAAGCCTCCCAAAGTCTGATAATCCTCAGTCACTGGCAAATCTAAATTTAAGAGTTCATTAACTTCTTCAACGCTTAACTGTGCCTGTACAACAAAAGTTTGATCGTCTAACATTCGTAAGGCAACTTCTTCGCTCCCTGTTACTTCATGACTATCACCACTAATAATTTCAGCAATTAAATCCTCCCGTGTAATTAATCCAGCAGTTCCACCAAATTTATCTACCACTATTACCATTTCTGAGTGCTGAGGACTATTTGGAATTTGACGCATTCGTTGCATCAATGATAATAATTCACTCAGATAAGTTTGTTCAGAAACAAATCTTGCAGGGCGAACCCAAGATAAAATAAAAGTTTGTGGGCATAATAATCCTTGCCCTAAAGGCTTAGCTAGTTCTTTAAAGTCAATAATACCCTGAATATCATCTATTGATTTACCAACTACAGGATATCTAGAATGACCAGATGCCTGAACTTCATCTAACAAATCTTGAAAAGTAGCTGTACTAGAAATAGTATTTATATTAGTCCGTGGAACCATAATTTCTACAGCCAATACTTCTCCAAATTCAAATACATTACTAAGTAGTTGTCGTTCCTTTGCTTCTAAACCTGTTGATTCAGTAGAAGTAGAGATAATTAATTGCAATTCTTCTGGAGTAACAGGTGCTTTCCAAGCACTACCGGTATATCTAATTCCCACCAATCTTAATAACCAATGAGTAGATAGATTTAAAATCCAAATAAACGGATTAAAGAAACGAGAGATGGCTATACTTAAAGGGCCTAATAATCTAGATAACTGTTCTGAATAGATAAGTGCTACTGACTTTGGGCATAATTCTCCCAGCACAATTTGCAAATAAGTCAAAATAAAAAAGGTGACAATAGGAATAGCTATGGAGTGAGCTATCGCTTCACTAATATGATTAGGTAATGGTAAATCTTTTATAGCTTTTCTAACGATTACCATTATAGTTCCTTCACCAATCCAACCCAAAGCAAAACTAGATAAAGTAATACCTAACTGAGTTGTTGAAAGAAGTCGTTCTATACGTCTTTGAAGTTGCTGAACAATTTTTGCTTGAACATCACCTGCATCTACCAATTGATTAATGCGTGACCTCCGTACAGAAACAATAGAAAATTCTGCCAGCACGAAAAACGCATTAATAGCAATTAGTGAAAATACTAACAAAAGTCGTGACAGTATATCTAAGCCTGGTATCTGCTCCATAAAACTGGTATAAAACGCCACAATTAGCGACATTTTAATGTTTATTTCCTGCTTCTACCGGAACTGCCGGCAGGAAGACCTCTATAGGCATTAACGGTTAAGCCTACCGCATTTCTCAGATTTATACTTGCATCTCATAAGTGGCTTATGTACAAACCACACTTCTAGCAATAAAAGGTTAAAATACTTAATAGCATATTAATTATTAGACCGCAGGTATAAAAAGTCTTAGAAGATGGAAAAATATATCCGCTAACACCAATCATTAACCACACCACAAAGTTAATAGCATGATTTCTAAGGAACTATATCCTTATTCTTTGATTAAGTCAATGGTCCCCCAAACCTAATGCCATTGACCCTACCTTAGATATACAAAGATTTCTACATTTGGGACACACTATTTTTGAGAGTCTCAGATACAATTTCCCCAGTTATCTATTCAGGACTTACGTATTCCTTCTATATATAGTGTGTTTTTGATAATCCTGATCCGATATTTACACTACAATTAGCGTCTTTGCGTAAGTCCTGCTATTTTTAATTGCAATATCCTGTTACAGCAAAAATTAAAAATCAAATTAATTTATTTTAATTTTAGATATTTTCAAATCTAACTTTTGATCTGGATAATCTGTAAGTTCTAGGGAAATTTCTTTAGCATTATCTAATAAGGCAAACGGAATTGTGATAATACCATAATATCTTCTAGCATTTGGTGGAAGTTCTCCTGGTAAATCCTCCGTACTCGCGCTGAGAACTCTTCCTTGTTCATCTGTAATATTCAAAAAACTGTATAAGAATCTTACAGCTGTGTCTCCTTGATTTTTTAAATTAACATCCAAGACTAGAGAATTACCCCACCTACGCACATTATTAACTTCCAAGATTACCCCAGCATCACTACTGACAATTGGAAAAGTTTGCTTAGGTGGGGCTGTTTGATTAGACTTTACCTTACCTTGTTTCTTCTGGGAGTCTTCTTTAGCAGTTTTTTTCTTTACTGCCCCACCATTTATGGTATTTTTGATATTGATAATAATTTTTTCCTCCTTTAGAAAAACTAGCTCTTCTCGACGACTTAAATGACCTTGAGCACCTGTTAAATTGTTAGTTGGCCGAGTATCTGGTTGAGTAATTCCTTTTAAAGCTTCCCTGCCTAGTTTAAATCCCCAAGAAGCGCTACTCAAACCAGCACCAAACATTAGAGCCAGCAGACCTAGAGTTAAGAAAATACTAGAATTCATAGTTTTTTTCTGTCTTAGGTATGATTTCATTTTTTTTATGATATACTGGGGGTCGATTGTATTTAGTGACTTATAAACTTTATAACTTAAACTACTTGACTATTTTAAACATTTAATTATAATATAAACTAGAGTCATCCTTCTATGACTAGGTTAATGTATAGTCGTAGTCGAGAATAGGCGCCTTTGGCCGATTGGGGAGGCAGCGAGCTCATAATTCGCTTTAAGGCTGGTTCGATTCCAGCAGGGCGCATTCATTCCATACTGAATTAGAGTTTTCTAGAGTTTTCTAAGTGCAATTTGTTGAGTCAAAGAAGCCATTAAGTGATATGGTTAACATAAATCAATCAGGATTAATGGTTATAAGCTCACGGGCTGACTTGTAAGCTTAATAGTAGATATAGTAATCATTTGAGACAATAAGTTGAATGATAATTCAATTAAAAAAGGAATGGGATTTTGAGTTTGGGAGGTAGCGATCGCCAATTTACTCTTATCCACCATCTGTGTTGAATAATTATTCAAGCTGTATTATAATATAATATTATTAAACTCCTCACATAAATCAATTTATTGTTAATCAAAAATTACAGTCTAATTAAACACTTTATTCATCGCTTTGAGTCTCCTTTGATAATATAGTAATTTATAGAGTGTGGATGGCCAAAATGTCAGCAAAGGAGAAAGGACTATCGCCGAAGCTGCAAGAGTCTTCTATCCCACATTCCGCACTTCAAGTATACTACCATGGTATTTCTAACGAAGAAGGTGGATTACAGACTCTGTTATTGCTAATAACTATCAATAGTTTTTGTAATATGTATTTTGACTTACAAACTTCAGAGTTATTATCAGGCAAGGCTTTCAATAGCATGTCTGATATGCTACATTTTGACGTGCGGAATGTAAGTTCTATCATAGATCCGACATTCCGCAGAACTTCATATATCTTTATATATATTTACATTTTCAAAGAGACTTATAGGAAAAAACTTCATTCTAGAACTCAATATCAATAAAGTTTATCAATAACTAATTTTTTATGATAAAATTAGTTACAATTCTTTATAACAGTGAAAATCGATGCCTATAGCTATAAAGCTTTCAGGGAGTGCATTTGGGGCGATAGATTAATAAAACTTATCAATTTAATGTTAAGAAGTGCGGAATGTGGGATAGATAGGTACAGGAATCATATCAAAATTTTGTGGCCCTAGCTCTGGGCAATTGTCCAACTATCCCCAGCAAACCAAAACGGTACGGTTTGTTTGTCCCTAGGTATGTTAGCTCAACTTG
>JAKQYE010000391.1 GCA_023356605.1 Trichodesmium sp. MAG_R02
TTAACAATAACTATCTGTAATACTATAAATATCATAAAAAATGACTATCTGGAGGAGCTGGCGATCGCTCTCTCAAAGATAGTTACAGTAAGTGCTTGATAATTTTTGGAGATGTCTAGTAAAGTAACTAATTACCTCGAGTTGACATCACTAATCTTTCCAACATTTCCCTGTGCTTCGATACAGGAGCAAGAGTATTTGCTGCTATCATCCCACTAACTGCCACTGCAGGTAAACCAATACCAGGAAAAATAGAATCACCACAACATAACAACCCCGGCAATACTATAGGTTCAGGAAATAAACCCTCCCCAGCACGAATTGCTGGACCATAAGACCCCCGGTGACGACGAAGAAAGCGTTCATGAGTTATGGGAGTCCCGACCAATGTCACTTCACAACGAGAACGAATATCAGGTATGATTCGCTCTAACCCTTGCCACATAACCTCTGCTCTTTGTTGCTTTTGTTGTGCATATTCTTGAGTCTTTCTATCCATACCTTGCCATAATTGATATGGTTCATTTCCTGGAGTATAAACATGAATAACGTGTTTTCCTGGGGGGGCAACAGTAGAGTCTATTAACGATGGAATAGATACTAATACAACATTTTGGGGTGCATCTATTGGCTCCCAATGATTGACAATAATATAATGACATAATAAATTTGCTTTAATATCCGTGGCATCAATACCTAAATGTAAGTGCATAAAACTATTACATTCTGGTATTGCTCGTCGTTTTTCCCGCCAAGATTTTGAAACCGCACCCTCTGGCAGTAATTTCAAAGTATCCCAGATAGAAGCATTTGAAATCACTGCTTGCTTTGCTCGAATTTCCTCTCCATTCCTTAACAAAACTCCAACAGCCTTCCCACCTTTTATTACAACCTGTTCCACATGAGCATTCAAGATTAATTGACCGCCATGACGTTGTAACCCCCTCACTAAAGCATCAACTATTGCTCCACTACCACCTATAGGATAGTCAAGCACAACTCCCGGTCGATACCATTCAGCAAACATAAATGCAACTTCAGCAGCACTAGTACCATTTGCAGGCAAACCCGAAAGTAGGAAGCAAAGTAAATCAAACCAATTTCGGATAAAAGGATCTGTGACAACCCCTTCAATAATTTGGGAAAATGCACCTGTTAATTTAGCAAAGTTAAAAATGTGTTTTGTCATAGTAGGTAGAAACTGCCCCATTGTCATTATTGCTCCTAAGTCAAAACGTACAGAAGGAGGAGGAATAGCGATCGCTGCTTCTGATAGTGGAGCCATAATTTCTTGGAGTTTACGCCATTCTGCCACTGCACCTTCACCTCTTAACTTTTGGAGAACATCACAAAATTGCTCTGCACCCACTGATGTGTTAAAATTACCTTCTGGTAAACAACAACCCCAAGTATCATAAGTTACGCAGGGCACTTCCTCGCCGATAGCATCCAAAACTTGTGCTAGGGGATTAGTAGAAGGGCGATAGGAAAGACCAGAATGTAAAGATGGTCCTGAGTCAAATTTAAACCCCTGACGCTGAAAACTATGAGCAGCACCTCCAGCAATAGAATGACTTTCGCAAACGATGACATCAAAACCATAGTGTGCTAGTAAAGCAGCACAGCTTAAACCACCAATTCCACTACCAATTACAACTACATCTGTTTGAGACATTTTATTTGGTTAATTAGTTAATTTAACAATTTATCTATAAGTATAGCAGGAAAAATAAATGGCGTTGGTGAATCAAGCTATGAAACCTCAAATTTGCTAAATATCAAATGCTTTTAGCAAACTGCAAATACCCAATAGTAAACTTTACTTTTTCTTGGGAATATATGGAGCATCTTTAACATGGTTAACCAATTTGACTTGACCAATTTGACTTGACCTTCTTGAAAATTAGTACTGTCGTAATAGCTCTTGGGGTGCTTGCTACTCTCAGGTATCTGGTTTCTGGAGTTTAGACTAAATTATATGTCGAGTCAGAATAGGGACAATGGCTAAATTCAATAAAACCCTTTATAAATAAGCATTGCAATAACTTTTAAGTTGATTTTCCAGAGCCTTTGCTATGGCAAAATTTAAGCGATCGCAAGATTTTTTAAAGAGTTTGAATAAGACAACCCTAACCCAAACTCACTAAAAAAGACAAATAATGTTGATCACCTATTACATACCTAAGGCTTATATTACTTTTGGGTTCTAAGTTTCGGGTTAATATCCTTCTCAGATTTATTATTTGAAGACCCCAAAATTTAGTCTAAACTCCAGTGGTTTAGTAATGCGGGTTAGTTCGGACATTGCAGTCGGTGTTACATAACCATTAGTAAATCCGACAACAAAATATTATATTTTACTGATTGTTCTCTTTTTGGTATGAAATTCCTATATTCTTCAAATATAAATATAAAATAGAGCTTTTTTTACATCTTTAAGACGTAGAAAAGCTCCTTTATCGATCCTGAAAATATATTATATTCAGCAACACCCTAATCTTCTATTACCTATCCCTTAAAATCCTAAAAGTTTGTATCTCCAAGACTGTAAAACTACTGTCATGATACACAGTGGAAATTAACTGATTAGCATGTAAAACGAAAAATAGTTATTCAATCAGTAGTCGATATTCATAAAGTTTTTCATAGTAAGGCAAACAAAATTCATAGGCTTTCTTTAAGTATTCATTATCTTCAATCCTAATATAATCTTTTTTTTCTCTTTCTTTAAATCCTTGACTAGATAATACATAATTATGCCATCCCCCTTCCCATTGGTTAATTTCAGGTTGAGGTTCAGCTTTCCATTCTAAAGCTTTTTCAATAAATGGTATACCTATAACATTACAGTAAGCTTTTACAGTTGCTTTGGTTTTTTTTACTAAATCATCTGAATCAATTACTACTGGAAGTTTGTCACCAATTTGTTGAGCAATTTCAAACAGCTTATATAGTTCAGCATAACCAGTTTCTTCTAAAGTAAAATCAGGCCAATTATTAAAAAGAGATGGCAACATTTTTTCTGGATGTCTAATCAGGAAACTATTATTAAAGTTAGACAAAAACTCTTGATTAGCTATAGGTATAACGTAGTAACCCATATCTTTAATAAAAATTGGTTGCTTTTTATTTTCTTGCTTTAACCTTTCCAAAGTAGGACCAAAATTATATTGGGAATTTGGCTCTATGTTTGGATAACGAGTGGTATTACGGCGCTCTTGAGAGTAGTAAAAAGATTGTCCAAAAGGTTCGTCATGTACGCCAAAATCCCCTCTTTCCCGCATCATACGTTCAAATGCAGTGGAAGTTGAACGTGGCACTGCCCACAAAGCTAAGATGTTTTTCATTTTTTAATATCTTGTTGAGTTTACTTTAATTGAAAATATCTTAATTTTTTCATTTATAAAACCCTTTTGCTTATGGAATAGCATCTTTGCATAAGCCCTGTATATTTTTTTCTTTTCTCAAAACTAACATCCTCCCCCGCTGTTAGGCGAGGGAAAACGACTGACCCATAGGCAATTAGTACCGCTGCTCATATATTTGATTTACTTAACCATATCTTTAATTTTTACTATGTATTTGAGTCTATGGGGAGCAGCACATAACACAATAAGTAATTTGGATATCATTGACCGACTTATTTGTATTTGTTCTCATAAGTAAAACTTGAGTTTGATTTATCATCAATAATTTTTTTTGCTAAAGATACAAACAGTTATTCATTGTTAAGCAAAATGATGGTAAGTTTGGGATTTCATATTGCCGAGGGATGTGCCAACGTGTCATCATAAACATATAAATATGGCAAGCACTAAAGCGATCGCCAATTAGCCAAGCTCGATTTTGCAGAGAATCATCAATAATTTTCCAATATTTTTGCCCCTAAATCTCTAATTATCCCTCCATCAGCTTGTTCAGGGGAAAATTTTGCACTGTTGTAACAACGAGCGTAAGTCTGATACATTTGAAATGGAAGATAAAAAAGCCACTGGTTATAAAGATAAGGTTCTGGCTCGGAAACTGCTGGATCTAAATTTGAGTATGGATAGCGATCTGCCAGATACATAACCATACCACCAGGTTCGTACATTGGACTTCCATCTCCTAACAACAATACTGGTAGAAAGCCATTGGGGTTAATCTGAAGAAAGCTTTCGCTTTTCTGTTCCTGACCCTCAAAATCTATCTATTTGGCTTCATAATCTAT
>JAKQYE010000392.1 GCA_023356605.1 Trichodesmium sp. MAG_R02
ATCATCTCGGTATTCATAGACAAACATACTCCGAATCAACTTTTGATATCCATCATCACCTTTAACTTTTTTAGTTTGTGCTACTTGGCGCAACAACTCCCACTCTTGATCATCTACTGCCAGAGTACGTTCATTGCGAAAATTTTGAATTACCTTGTCCAGGTTTTCACTGGATATCGGCAACCCTTTTTGCTTTTTAATAGCGTCATTGAGTATCCGCAATATATTTCTCACATGACCCCCACTCATTTTACATAGATAATCTAAAGTTTCGGTACTGTCAAAAATTTCAGTTATTTTCTCTAGACGTTGTTGTTCTTCCAAATGAGGAAATGCTCTTGCTAAAACTAACTGCCTGAGTTTTGCCATTCCTTCTCCAAATTCCTTACCATCCCGCAACTGTATAGAAACCATTGGCAAGACTTTGGGGTCGCTTTTGAAGCGTTGAGTTAATGTATTAAAGTCATTGGAAAACCGCAGTGCTAGAGGTAGAGTATAAATTACATGACAATGGAGACTTGCTAGTTGTTCGCCGCGATCAACAAATAGATATTCTGGTTGAGGCCGCCCCCAAGGTTTTGGGGAACTATCAACTTTATCAAGGTTGTCAACTATAACTACTAATCCATTTTTGCCGCGCTGCTTCAGCTTTTTGTGAGCCGGTTCGAGCAACTCTTGGTTTATTGTTTCAATAATTCCATTGCTACGAGGCCCGAGATAGTCTCTGAGTTTGCTACGGAGTTGGGGACTAGCTTTAGCCTGAGCAGTTATTTTGGCAATTCCAAAAGAAAGTTCAACTTCAGGAGATATTTCTATTTCTGTCTGCAATAGTTTGATAGCTCCCTCAATTAGACTGTTTAATCTTGTGGGTTCACCTAAGTTCAGCTTTTCCCGGGTATTCAAACTTTCGATGACTTGTCGAGCTATAGTTAGAAGAATATCACTGACGTCTAGATCTCCCATTTCTAGGTCTTTGTCTGACTCAAAATAGACAACATGAAAACCTTCTGCTTCTAATTGTTGTTTGAGTAGCCAGAGTTCGGTAGATTTACCACAACCAATATGTCCGGTGAATAGTTGACAGGTAGGTTCGTCGGGAGACCACATAGCAATATTGTCTTTGAGGTCTTCTATTATTTTCCCCCCCCGTACTGAAGAGAAGTCAATATAGTATTTTTCCTCTATTTCCTGGTTATCTGTGAATAGGGCTTTACCAGGGTTTGTTGCCTGAAAGAAAGCTTTGACATTTACGCTCATAATATTTATTTATATGTACTTCATTGATTTTATAATATACATCTCCAGATTTAGTTAAGAAAATATTAAATAATAAAAGGCCAGATTTTTGACTCTCAAATAGTGACTTTTTTCTGGATTTTACACTTGATTTGGTATATTTTAGATGGAGAGAAAACTGTTAAATTTTACTTAAAATTAATTTCATTCTAGGGTTATCTTTTAGCTGAGATTTATTATTTTTTAAAAATTGCCAATATCTATCTGTCCATAGTTTTATCCACCCATTATCTTTATAATCTGACATTTTTTTGATATAAGCACCCCCAGAAATATATGGTTTAGTGGCAAAAAAACCACCGTCTGCGAATAAACCCATTCCGTAAACATTGGGTACCATTACCCACTCGTATGCGTCTACAAATTGAGATAAAAACCACTCATAGCATTCTTGGGGATTATAGGAGTTTAAAGTCATCCAATTTGATAATATCATTAACCTCTCAATATGATGTGCCCAACTAAGTTTAGATACTTTTTCTATGGCTAATGTTAGGGGGATATTTTCTGGTAAATCTTTTAAGTCATAAAAGTAGTCTGGTAATTTTTCTTGAGCTTTAAAGAAGTTGAGTCCCCTAAAGTTTTCGTCATATTTAAATTCATATAAAAGTTTCATCCATTCCCTCCAGCCAATAATTTGCCGAATAAAACCTTCTATGGAATTATAAAAGTCTTCTAAATTATTGTTTTTTTCAACATGATTTAAAACTTCTTGCAAGACATAACTGGGTGTTAATAATCCATTATTTAACATGGGACTTAAGACAGAATGAAAAACAAAATTATCTCGATTAGTAAGAGCGTCTTCGTAGTTTCCAAACAGTCTTAAACGGGTTTCTAAGAATTCTTGTAGTTTTTGTTTAGCTTGTTTGTGATTGATGGGTAACCAACTTTTTTGCAAATCTAAATATCCGGGATTATTGGTATATAATTGGGAAATTGTTTGGGCGACATTTTGGTAATTGTTTGACTTAAATTCCCAAATTGAGGATGGTAAGGTTACATTTTTTGGTAGCTTTTTTCGATTTTCTGAGTCGAAAGACCATTTACCAAATTTAGGTTTGTTCTGGTCAAGGAAGATATTTAGTCTTTTTCTCTGCCAAATATAAAAGCTATTCATTAAATATTTCTGTTTGGAATGTTCTAGGTATTTTTGAAAGTCTAGGTTTGTAGTTAAAAAAGAGGGTGATTGTAATTCTTGGGATTCTAATTTCAAATTGTAGATAATTTTCCCTATCAATTTTCTAATTGGTTTATCTGAAATTGAGGCAAATTGAAGTTTGGTATAACTAAATTCTTTAACTAACTTTTTGATGGTATCTTCAAAGTTTAGGTTTTGATTTAATTCAAAATAATAGACTTTTTGACCTTTTGAAATGAGTAAATCTCGATATTCTCTCAGACAGGTTAATATATAGGTTAGTTTAAATTTATGATAGTTGAGGCGGTTGCATAGTTCCTTTGATTCTACTAATACAAAGTCTGTATCGGTCTCCAAGGCTGGATGATATTCAAAGAGCTGGTTAGCTAGGACTAAAGTTAAGGTTTTCATTTGAATATAGAGCTGAAATTATTTTAAAATTATACTACCTTAACTCTTTTAAGAGCTCATCAGTAAATGGGTTTTCTCCTGCCTGAAGTGCTTTGATCCATTCTTGTCGTTGTGTTTTTTCTTCCTTATTGCTCGTCCATTCTACATAGACTTGAAAATCTATTATTGCTCCTTCAATATCCCCTGTTAATGCTCTGGCAAGTCCGCGACTATCAATAATTTTGAAATAATAATTGCTTGGCAGGGCAGGAATGAATCAGTGGTTTGGGAGATGCGATCGCAACTTTCAGCTATCGGTCGACCACAGTAGGGACGCCCTTATGCAACGTCCCTACAAGGTTTTGGTTATGGCGATGTAGTTCATCAATTTGAAAAGCGCTGTAATTCTTTCAACAGCTTGTCAGTAAATGGATTTTCTCCTGCCTGAAATGCTTTGATCCATTCTTGTCGTTGTGCTTTTCTCTCCTCATTGCTCGTCCATTCTACAAATACCTGAAAATCAGCGATCGCTCCTTCAATATCCCCTGTTAATGCTCTGGCCAGTCCGCGACTATCAATAATAGAGCGTGAAAGTTTATCCACATTCGGGACAATAGTATCGTTGAGTTCCTTTACTGGTTTTTCCGTGCTTATGGGATTTATGATGACCACACAGAGGACATTCCATAATTATTTCTACAATAATGGGACTATATTCATCAAATCATTCCCACACTTTCTTAATGCACTATCAAACTTTACTCATAAATCTTCATAAAAATTAATTATACGAATAATTTAATTGAGTCGTATCATGACTTATATTAAAAAAAGCTAACTTAGTGCATCTATGAAACTGAGATTTATTTTACAGGCCAAACTCGAAAACTTCCAGGGTTCTCCATTTTCCGGAAAATCAAAGGAAGATTAGTATCTCTAGTAAATTGATGATCAATTAAGACAAAAGGAGAATAATTAGTGTCTAAAGTTGCTACTAAAAATATTACATTCTGGAATACTACTGGCTATAATTACCCAGGATTTGGCAAAAGCACAGAAGTACCTGATGGTTTAGGTGGTACAGTAGGTATTACTTATAATCAAATGGATTATAATGATGGCACCTGGAAAGCAAAACCAGATGGTAATGTTCCTGTGACAGAAGATCGTTTCCTCTCAGGAGAAATAGAGAATAATTTTAGCTTAATAGGCGAAGTAAAAGCCATAACTGCTACTATGCCTCTAATAAGAACTTTAGGAAGTGAAAATAACTATTCTGTCACTCTAGATTTCAGTAAATACAAAGCTTCCGCAGGAGGCTCAAAAGCAAGTGATGGTGCAACCTCTGGCGACACCTATTTAGCCATATCAAGA
>JAKQYE010000393.1 GCA_023356605.1 Trichodesmium sp. MAG_R02
ATATTTTGTAACCTTATTTAATGGATGTTAAAAGTAATATTTATCCGAAAAGAACTAATTATAGTATTGACAATTTTATTTTGACAGAACGCTATATGTAGCGTACCTGCGTAAGTCCTGAGCAATAAAAGTGAATATATTAGGCTTTTATCAAGAACATATTAAGCATCATCTTGAGTCCATCTCAAGTAATAACATTACAAATATTATTATACTTAATATCAGTACATAAAACTGTACAGATATCAAAATTAAGTAATTATTTTCCCCTGCCAATAAAAATAGAAAGTAAGGGGCAACAAATACAAAGGTTTTTAACTTTAAAAGAGTTGAGCCTACCTTTATTTTGGTTTCCTTTAGTAAAAAAAATCAGAGAAAATTTATTTAGTATTTCCTCAGAATTAGTATTAATTTTAGATAGAACTCAATGGCAAAATACTAATATATTAATGATTAGTTAAGCTTGAAAAAAGAGGGCAATACCATTATATTGGAAAATTTTAACTCATAAAGGAGCTAGTAATTTAACCGAACAAAAAGCAGTAATTCGTCCAGTTATAAGATTATTAAAAGGCCAAAAAATCATTCTGACACAAGTTATGACCTAATAAAGTAAAGTTTTTCTCAATTCTCTTTGCCCTAAATTATACACTAATAAACACAGTGACATAATAAATAGTATTGTTTCTACTCTTTCTGGTTTTTTGACAAAAAAACTATCGGCAAAAAATTGTGGCTCAATGATTAATCTAAAACCACGTTCAATTTGGGTTTTTATAATTCCAGAGTATTTCTGAGCAATGAAAGTCTAGTGACTAAAGGCTATAAGTAATCCTACTTAATTAAATAGATATTATCTTGTAACCTATCATAATACAATTCTGTTGTGCGGAATGTGGGTTAAAATTTGCTTCATTATTTCAATACTCAAAAGTCAATCCCTTCTTTATCCCCCCAAGGGAGAAAGTCAAAAGTTAAGAAGATTTGTTAAATAGGCGATTGTACAGTAAATCTAGCAGGACTTACACAAAAGATATAATCAGATCATGTCCGCTTGAATAATTATAATTAAAGTTTGTAGTAGGGCTTTAGCCAAAATTCCCTGTATTGCTATAACCAATTACCAACAATAATAAATGGTGACCAATAATAAGGTTTCTTGTATTCCTCTGAATTTGTTTCAATCTCTCCTTTGATAAATTTAATTTGAACTTGACGTAGTGCTTCTGCTTTTTTCAGTTGTAAAATATTAGACTGAAATAATTCTTGATAAAATTGTTTCATTAATTCTGCTGTAGAAGCATCATTTACGTTCCATAAACTCCCTAAAACACTACGAGCCCCTGCCCGAACTGCAACTCCAGCTAAACCCAATGCTGCTCGTTGATCTCCAACTGCTGTCTGGCAAGCACTTAAAATTAATAATTCTATAGCTTGCTGTGATCGCTGCAAATTCTCACTCTGGAGCAGTTGCTCGAAATCTCTAACATTAATAGGTTTATCCCATGCTAAAATGAAGGTCTGATCAGGATTAGAACTAAATTGTCCATGAGTTGCAATATGGACAATGTTAAAGGGCTCAGAATTAATTTTGTCTTGAATATTAATTTCTGTGAATTTTTCATCTACTAATTGCTCAGACTGTGGTATCGTTCCTTTTATGGACTCTAGTTCCTGTTTAACATTAGGTAAAGGATCATAACCATACTCTCTATAACTTGGTGCTTCTTTATCTGTTCCAGTAGTTAATGCTCGTACCTGCTCTTTTAATAAAGGTTTGGGAGCAAGCAATTCTAAACTGGGAACCACAGCGATCGCGTATCGTTCCACTAGATATCGTTCCCGTCTACTATCATATACAACGGACATAGGAAGATTTCTAAGTGCTCCTTCCAAGACAAAAACTAGGGTTTTTATTTGACTCATATCATATTCTAGATCTGTTTCCAAATCTGCTTCAAAAGGTTCGATTAACCACTGATAAAGTTTATTGAACTGGGAGTTTCCTTGGTTGACGTCTGGCATTTTATTGTCGAGATAATCCTTGAGAATTTGATCTATTTCCTGATTAAATTCGGCTTTAAAATTACTCTCACTCACGGTAGCATAATGAAAATTATCAGTCCCAGGCAATTTGAGAATAACACTTAATCGATCCTTAAATAAGGTTGGATAAATAACAGCTGCATTCTCATCAATTTCTTCAATATTAATATCCTTAGCATTAACACAAGTATCTTGGAAAAAGTTATCCAATTCTGCCAATTGTAGAGATTCAATTACTTCAACAGCAGCTTTAAGATTTGCCACATTTGGTTGATTTGAGCTAAGTCCAGGTTGAAGTAATAAGCCTAGAAATTTTCTATACAAAGGTTCGATACTATCACGAAAATTAAACTGAATATCTCGATTTAATGCTACTAAATCTCGTCTTAAAACTTGGAGGTTATTAAA
This sequence comes from Trichodesmium sp. MAG_R02, assembly GCA_023356605.1. Lineage (GTDB taxonomy): Bacteria > Cyanobacteriota > Cyanobacteriia > Cyanobacteriales > Microcoleaceae > Trichodesmium. The sequence goes on from JAKQYE010000393.1 coordinate 2,455, forward strand.
AGCAGATTCATAAGCAAAGAGTGCTTCTGAATCATTTCCTTGCTTAATTAAAATATCACCTAATTGTTCTTGTAGTTGATAAACAATATCAGAAGCAGATACTTTTTGAGCAATAAATAATGCTTTATTTGTCAATTCTGCTGCTTTTTTTAGGTTGCCTTCTTTGAGATTCAATTTTGCTTGGGTGCCAATGCCATCAGCTTCTAAACGGTAATTATTAATATGTTTTGATTGTTGAATTGCCTGATTTAATAATTCGTTTGCTGGAGTTAATTCAGGAATCTTATTTTTAAGTTTAGCCAAGGTTGATTTAGGCTCTATTTCCTCAAGATCTATGAAAATTTCTCCTAATTGGATTATTGTTTGAATTGAGTCATGAGTGGGATTAATTTGACTTAAATAATGAATAACTTTCGGTAAAGTATCAATCTGAAAATCTACATAATCTTCCAGTGAATTACCATTATTTAATGGCTTCAACTGGGGAAATTTTAGTAGCAAACTAAGATTATTAATAGTTCCTTGAATTTGAACTAATTTGTCATTAGAAATACTAGCAGTTTCTGCCGCTTCTCGATAATTAGATAAACTCAGATAAACTAGGTTTCTAAGTTTTCTTTGATTTATTTCTATGCTAGTATTACGAGCAATATTAATAATATTTTGGGCTTGAGAAAGCCTATTGTTACCTAAATTAATCAAAAATTGAGCTTTAGTATTGTTAGTAGAATATGCCCCGGTCCTACTTGCTTCTAATACCTTTTCAGATAACTCCAATTTACCGAACGCCCGCAGTCCATTTCCTAAAATTTGTAATCCCTGAAAATTAAGGCTAGTATTTGATGTTTGAAACTTTGGCAGAATATTTTCTAAGTCCTTTTCGGTTAAGCGAGGGCATTCTAAATCACTGCCAAATGCTTGTAAGACGGTATCACAGGAACGTCGATAAAAGCCCAAACTGGTTAAAGCTTGAGCTTGATTAATTTTAGTGCCGATAATACCAGTTTGATTTTGATTTTGGCGATAAAGTTCTTCTGCTTCTTGCCAAATTTCTAATGCTGCTTCTGCCTTTCCTTGTTGTAATAATTGAGTTCCTTGTTGAACTAGATTGGCGGCAGAAGATTGAGCTAAAGTGGGAGGTAAAATATTAATTCCCACAGTGAGACAGAAACTTAATAGGGTAATGGCGAACAATTTTATGATCTTCATGAATATATAAATCTCATATAGAATCAGGTTATATAATAATATACAGTGCTTGACTTTGTTATGAGGTACGCCTACGCGAGCAAGATGCTTGCACTACATAATTTTTACTATTTACTTTGTACCTTACAGCGGTTTTCATTTTAGTAGACTACAGTAGGGGCGTTACTAGGAATGTCCCTACAAGGTTTTGGTTGTGATGGTTTGGTTGTGATAGTTTGGTTGTGATGGTGTAGTTTATCTATCTGAAAATGCTGTATGTCCCCCAAATCTGTTGTATGTTGCTTATTCTCAGAACTTACGCACCAAGCGCTATATCTAGTAGTGGTTAACGGCCCTTAACCCCTACAAATGGTGTATATTTTCAATTCTAGTGGGTAAGTCCTGATTCTAAATTCTAAGAAAATGGGTGCAGTAGTAAACTGACACAGCTAAAATGGTGGAATCAATGTAGGTTGCTTAGAGGAACACAGCAATATCCCGTAAGGGTAACCCAACCACAGTAAAGCGAGTCTTGGGTTTCACTTCTCTCAA
>JAKQYE010000394.1 GCA_023356605.1 Trichodesmium sp. MAG_R02
TATATACTGATAACTAAAGCTACCCAATAGCATCCTTCAGGGCATTCTGAGTCATAGCAGCGATCGCCTTATCCGTCGCCTTCGGTAAATGATAATACTTCCCACCCGACTGCTTTGCCAACTCCTTGGCAAACCCAGTAGAAACAAACTTATTCTCCGTATCTATCATCAACAACTGAATTCCCAAACCCCGAATTTTAGCAGCTATTTCCAATAACTCCTCCTTAATATTTGGCTTCTCATCACCCAAGATCGGTTCACCCAAAGAACGGGCCAACGGAATATTCCCCCGCCCATCAGTAATAGCCACAATAACCACCTGCCCGACATCACCAGACTGTTTAGCATTAACACCCACTCTCACCGCCTGAGTCAAACCATGTGCCAAAGGCGAACCCCCACCACAAGGCATTTTTTCCAAACGTCGTCGGGCAGAAGTTATCGAACGAGTCGGCGGTAACAACACCTCTGCCTGTTCCCCCCGAAATGGAATTAACGAAACCTGGTCTCGACTCTGATAGGCCTCCGTCAATAACTGCATTACCGCACCCTTTGCCGACTGCATTCTATTTAACGCCATGGAACCTGAAGCATCAACCACAAACACCACCAAAGCACCCGCCTTTCTTGCCAACCGTTTCGCCCGTATATCACCCTGCTCCACAATAACTCTGCGCTTTGGTTGACGTTCCCTTCTCGACTTTTGATAAGGAGCAGCAGCCCGTAAAGTCGCATCTACAGCAATACGTCGCACCTTACCTTTAGGCAACATTGGTTTCACATAACGGCCGCGATCTTCAGAAAAAATCATACTCCTACTACCCGACTTACCCTGACGGTTTGCCATTTGAGCAAAATACAACACACTATCATCCAATACCACTCCCTCGGGATCAAACAAAAACTCTTCCGGAATACTTGCCTCTTCTTCCTCTGGAGGTTCAGGGTTTTCCTCCTCTTCCTGTTCATCTTGTTCCTGTTCCGAGTTATTTTCTGGTGGAGGAGGTGGTGGCGGTGGCGGTTGTTGTTCCTCTTCTGGGGGAGTTGGCACTATTGTTGATCGTGGCACAATAACTAACTCTACTGCTCGGCGTAAGTCATCAGCATTAACAGTTATTCGTCCGTCTAGTGCTGCCGATGCCTTAGCAACTCGCACAGCAAAAAGTTCTGCCCGATGTCCTTGTACTCCTCCTCGAACTGCTTCTTCTACTAAATAGAGTATTTGTTCGTGGGTTATCACTACTTCTTTTACCCATTCCCTTGCCAACAGAATTTGAGTTTTGAGATTATCTATATCTTCGCTATATCGTTCCAGAAAAGTTTGGGGAGAATTCGCATAATCTAAAGCTTGTCCTACTGCTTCTACCCTTTGGTCTAAACCTAAGACCATATCTGCTGAGAGAGCGATCGCTATTCTATCCAACAAATGTTCTCTTAAGGGCCCTTCTTCTGGATTATAAGTAGCAATAAATAGAGGTTGACAAGGATGTTGAAAACTGATGCCTTCCCGCTCTATCTGATTTTTGCCTTCTGTTAAAACTGTCAGTAATAGATTAGCAATATTATCATCAAGCAGATTAATTTCATCTACGTATAATACTCCTCGGTGAGCAGAAGCCAATAATCCTGGTTGAAATACAGTTTCCCCCTGTTTGACTGATTTTTCCACATCCACTGAACCCAATAACCTATCTTCTGTTACTCCCAGAGGAACTTGAATAAAAGGTGCAGGTATAACTTCTGTAGATATTTCTTCTACTCTAGGGTTGGGACTCTCTTCTAAAACTTGCTCATCCCATTCTTCAGGATAGTTGGGATTACAATTGCTAATAGAATCTTTAACAATTTCAATAGGAGGTAAAAGGGAATGTATCGCTCTGGCCATTACAGATTTCGCTGTACCTCGACGGCCAGCAATGGCCACTCCTCCCAATCCTGGATCTACCGCTGTTAATAACAAGGCCAGTTTTATTGCTTCTTGTCCAACTACGGCAGCTAGAGGAAAGTTGATGATGCTAGGAGGGTTAATAACAGGCATAGTTTCAATGGTTTGATTCTTGTTTTTTAGGATATCAATTAATGGGACATATTTTTCAATTCCAGCTAGGCAATCTCTTGCTAATTAAATATTAAAGTATTGACTGATATTACCTTTAGGCAGTAATGGCACGAGGCAAGGGCCAAGGACCGAAGGCCAGAAGTAGGGGGCAGGAGCCAGGAGCCGCCAGGCAGGAGGAGTAGCTTTTCATGGATCGGATTTGGTATAAACTCCTCTTTTCTCTGTACGGACCTTACATGCAAAGTCCCTAACTATTTCCCCTTTTCGGGGGCTCTATTCCTTAAAAAAACTTTTTCACTAAACCTTTAGATATTAATGCTTCAAAAACTAAATTTTCTGTATATCTCTAATTTTAAGCTACACATTTATAACATTTAAGCCTTAACTTTTCGCTTATAAACAATTTATAGCAATTATTTAGTTTATATAATTTTTACTTATAAGTAACATTTGTAAGTAAAATATAAAAGCAAGGGGTATTACCCTTCATTGGTGTTACACTACGTTTAGTAGATGCACCCTGATAGTTATAGTCTCTTAACCAAATGGATTAAGGGACTTTTTTTTTATCTGTTTTGAGCTTAGTTTAATTAAACTTATAGATTTTTTATTTAGCATATATTTTTTTAATGTTTTGTCGATGGGTTTTACCCATGATAGGTGTTATGCTATCTTATGTACAGATGCACCCTGAATAGTTATTTGTCCCTTAGTCAATGCTGGCCTAGGGGCTTTTATTATGCCAGGGAGTTTAGTCCTATGGGGAAGTCAAAAGTTCAAAATAATAGCAATTTAATAATCCTATAGTTCCCTGAGGATTTAGTTATTAGAAAGGGTTTATAAAGTAAGTCTTAAGGAAAAAAATCTTGCAATTTGGTGGGTTGTAGGGTGTACAGTACTTTGGGGAATTATAAGTCCTATGGTTAACTAACCCAACCTAAGATAGTTTAAGTTTGTTTCTAAAAGTTCTCCCTAGTCTCAATAATATTTTTATAAAATCTATAAAGAAACCGCTCTCTGCTAGAAAAGCAGAAAACGGACTGAAAAGATTTACAATATATAGATGGAGCATATGGGAGTCGAACCCATGTCCAAAATGGCTATTCACCCTTTACTCATTCACAGGTTTAGCTCTTCTTAACCCTCAGAGCTGGGACTATCCATTATCCCGGATAGCAGGATACTCTGGTTAAGTCTTAACTAGCAGGAGACCAGAGGCAACTCGCTAGGGCATCCGTTGGGGTTAAGTCTGGAGTTTTTAACGGAGTCAAACTACAGACGCTCGAACCTATAAGAGGTATTTTTACAATTAAGCTATAGCAGCTACTTGCTTACGAGCAAAAGGTACAATATTGTTTGCACTTATTATTTTTTTTAAGCCCAGGATTTACGAGAGAAGACTTACTCTCGGCCTGCATCACAAAGCAGATTTCACCACCCTGTCGAAACCGTTAATGCCCCGCATGGTTAGTTATCTCTAGTAAGTATTATACACAATTATTTTAATTATGACAAGTCCTGTTCAATTATCAGTTATTAGTGCCGATCTTGAAGCTATAATTATTTTAAATAATAATGAGACAATATTTGGCACAATAATTACGAATAATTTCATCAAGTTATCAGTGCTGATCTTGAAGCTATAGCAATCCTAAATATGTCGCAACAGATATGATAATAATAACATATCCACTTCCCTAGAAAAAAAATGAATCAGGACTTACGCAGGTACGCTATATATAGCATATAGCGTACTGTCGACATAAAAATCTCCATACTATAATTAGTTTTTTTTCAGATAGATATTACTTTTAATGTATCTTTAAACAAGGTTACAAAATATTAAATTAACTTGCTAAAAATCTTTAATTATTAGATGATAATGACATGATTATATTAGCTCAAAAATATGAATTTTAATTTTGTTGACTACTGTCAATATTTACTTAAATCTCACACAAATTTTACTATAACGCTACGCCGCACTCTCCAAATCGAAAATATTAGCCATGATACAATAAATCGCTATTTAAGAACAGAATCTTTAAATTCAGAAGATTTATGGCGAAATGTTAAAGAAGAATTTGTTTGGTGATACAGAAGCTTATTTAATT
>JAKQYE010000395.1 GCA_023356605.1 Trichodesmium sp. MAG_R02
TAATCAAATTCGCATCTTTTTTAAGATTATTGATAATTCTTTGATTGTCCTGACCTTCTTGAAGATTGAAATTAAAGTTTTCAATTCTAAATATTAAATCTAAGGCTGCTCGTGAATAGCTGATACCTTCATATAATTTTTCTGGATTATTTTGACTTTTGATTTGAGATTCTTTTGCTTTTTCAATATAATTTTCTAGAATTGGAAGTATGATATCTAGTGTCTCAGGCTTGAAATTACCCAGTTGTACATCCAGAGTCGTTTGCATATTTTGGGTTTCTATTTGTCTATTCCAGACTATTCCAGAAGCTAATACAGTAATTAGGCTCAATATAGATATTACACTCGTAATAATTGTCCTTTTATTTTTAACTCTAGCAACTTCACTTTGGCTAGCCTCGATCAAGTCATCAATTAACGGTTCATAACTCAAGTCAATAGCTGTTGTACTTGCTAGCCAGCGTTCTGACTCTTGGATTCCAAGTTCATCTAGTAATCCTCTAATTCCCTTGCCCAGATGTTCCCATTCTTCAGCTTTATCTAATAAACGCCTGCGAGTTTGCTCTGCCTCTTGATGTTTAACAATCCAACTTTGCAAAGTTGGCCAACCAGTAATTAATGCTTCGTGAGCAATATCGACTGTTCTAAGAGTTGGATTATTTTCATCTCTATTTGAGGTTAATAATCGACAGCCAATTAAATGATCCAAAGTTTGCTGAAATAACTTGGGATCGTCATTGATTGTTTGTAACTCATTTACCAACTGCCGACGACGAGTATCTGCTCGTCCCTCTCCAAACTGGATCAACCTTATAAAAACCCGACGAGCAATGAGCTGCTGTTCCTCTGTTAAATCAGCGATTGCGACATCTGCTCGGCGAGCGATCGCTATCTGTAATCCAGTTAATTTCTTAGTTCTGACTCCACCATAAGCTTTGCGGGGTAGTACCAACTGTTCATAAGCGGTGAGAGGCAAAAATCGTCGCTCTAACTTTTCCCACAACACTACTAGAGTTTCCTGAATAAAAGGCAATACTCCTGGTTCTCCTGCTGCATCAGTAATTAATCTTTCTACCAAAGCTGACTCCACGATGGCGTCAACTGCTTCGGCTGGTTTGAGGATTGCTTGTTTCAAACCCTCATCATCAAGAGACACTACCTCAATTCGATTACTCTCAATTTTGCGCCACAACGGAGACTGCATTAAATCTGGATAAAAGTCAGCCCGTACCGTTAGTAGTATGTAACAGTGAGAAACTCTCATCAACTTCAAAAGCTGATGTTGAAAGGGAATAGATTCTGCTTCTGCTCTGGTGAAAGTTTCCTCAAACTGATCGACCAAGAGAAAAAGCCTCTGGGCTTGATGCCGTTGCAACAGAGAACTTACCGTTTCAGAAGAATTTTCTAGGTCTCCCTCAAGAATAGTTTTGAGGGTAGTTAGAGGTGTTTCCCCCGGACGCATGTCTAAAATAAGCCACTCTCCCGAACCCAAGAGCCCAGTAGACTCTAACTTGGGAATCAACCCTGCATAGACTAGGGAGGATTTTCCACTCCCTGATGGTCCAATGACTGCTATAAACGGGTATAACCGGAGTTTTTCCAGCAATTCTTCTACTTCCTGTTCTCGTCCGAAAAAGCGATCGCTCTGTGCCTCACTAAAAGGAACCATACCAGGATAGGGGCATTCTAGTCTTGGGGTGGAGTTGGGAAGTTGTTGACTCAAAGCATTGCACAGTCGTTGAATGACTTCTGGCCACTGTTCCTGATGAGTGGCATCAAGACCTGTCAATTGTTTGAGGCGTGAGGGTAACTTCACAGGGTGTAGAACTAGAGGAATGACAGGCCAAGTTCCCGTTTCTAAGCCATATACTTGACTTAGCAAATCAACAAATTCACTGGTTTTCTTAGTGATGTAAGCAGGAGAGAGAATGAGTAAAGTTTGCCGACTTTGTTTGACACATCGCTCAAATTCTGTAAGCCAGGGAACCCCCAAGCGAAAGTCTTCTTCTGAGCAGTAGTTTACCTTTGCTGCTTCTAAGGCGTCGATCAGATAACCTCTTACCCAGTCTCCATCTGTCTCAGCGTAGGAAATAAAAATATCGTAGGTTTTTAACATTTTAATTTAGCCCTTTGTTAATTTTTCTAGTTATAGTTATTTCAAATAAGAATGGAACACTTTTTCTACTGAAACTTAATTATAGCAAAAAAAATGTTTCAACCTAAATTAAAATAACTATAAATCTTGTCATCTAGTAGATTTTCTTTTTTGCTCCCCAAGGGGACCAAGTGGGACTTCCCGCCAGGGGAGTTAAATTTCATAAACTCCATCACTCGTTCGATAAGGTAAAGGTTGTTTCAACTGTTGAATTAATTTTTGAAATTCTCGTTCTGCTCGATGGGGATGGTTTAGCTTAACGGCAGTAAGTTGTTGGAGACGATAGGGTAAATTTGGTAGGTCCACTGCATCCTTCTCGATAATAACTAAGCGAGCTGTCCCCTCCTGAATGCTTATTGTCTGAATCATCACATTCTCAAATTCACCCATAGTATTTGCTAAGTATAATGCTGAAAGCACGACTAGAGTACGCCTAGAAAGTTTGAGTCCCCGTTCAATATTCACAACTTTTGCTACACCAGCTATGTCAGTATCTCCAGAAACCGCAATTTTCAATCCGGCATCTTCCAGTTTAGGCACTAATATATTCCATACCCAAGTAGAATCTGGTTCTTCATCCACATAACTAATATACGCATCATATTCAAATTCTCTTTTGTCCCTGCTTTTCTGGCTATGGTCAATATTTAGATTTTTGCTATTTGGAGAATTATCAACTATTTCTTTGACACTTGGAGAAAGGAAAAGAAACTGATTATCTAATCTGCTACTAAATAAAGCGGGAATTGTGATATCATGTCGTTCAGCCAAAGGTGCTGCAGCTTGTTGTAAAGCGACATCAACTTCTCCAGATTTAAGTAACCGAGGATAAAAGTTATGGGCTAACTCCGTGGCTGTTTTGATAGTAACTGAGTCTGTCATCGCGACAACTGTAGGAGTTGCTAATGTTTGAATTAGACCTTGAGCCAGCCCCCCACAATAGTTAGCACTAGAGCAAGAACAAAGAAAAATTAAATGAGGTAAATTCTGAACAATACACAACTTCTCAATTAAATCTCCTCCCAAAATAGGTTCAACTTGATTTGCTTGGTTACTCCAATAAAGCCATGTGTTTCCTCTTTGATCAATACTACCATGAGAAACGATATGTAAAATAGTGTAGGGAGGATTGGTATTTGTTAGGCATTCAATAAGTTTCTTGAGTGTGGGTAAACCAATTGCATCCTCAATGTGGTTGGCAAGAATATCACAAGGAATGTCTCCAAAAGCACTACGAATTCCGGCAACTGTTACTTCAATATCAAAGGAAGCTAGATTATATTCTGTTTCTAAATTTTCTGGACTCGCAACCAAGACTAAAGCCTTCAAGTTATCTTTTTGAATTGGAGAATATTTTCGATCTAAGTTCGCTGTAGAAACATGGTGAGAAAAAGGTAAACGCTGCTCGAGGGGTAAATATTGCCAGGATTGATCCATAGGAACACAGAGTCGTTCCCAGTGTAATGCTCTCAGGTTATCTGAATTAGAGGAATCTTCGACATCTATTGAAAGAGTAACTTTCATCAATTTTTGACTACTGTGAAAAGCACTTTTAAAAAACTCACGCAAGTCATTTTGAAACAGAGCTTTGCCCAAATAAATTCCGTAGTCTTTGGTAGACAAAGTGTTTAAATGTCTAAAATCCTCTGCTGAAAACTCAAAAATGTCATTTTTCTCCCCTGTAGAGTCACCTCTGTACTCTGCATGAACTTTCCAAGCTGTTTCACTCTGTTTATCTTGTATTCGAATGATAAAAACCGATGAACTCATAAAATAGATATCTCTAGAAAAGACGGAAATTGGCAACGTTTACACTTTAACATACTATAGATAGTGTAAAACCTTAACATCTAGGGTTTTCATCCAGACGCTTCTCTGTGGAATAGCGCGGGTTTTCAACCAACGTTGAGATAAAATCCTGGCGTTGCATACAAGAGTTGCTATTCTTCTGAAATACTATCTACTTTTATAATTATTTCTGTTAGCTATTTTTATTTTTTATACATTTCCTTTTGT
>JAKQYE010000396.1 GCA_023356605.1 Trichodesmium sp. MAG_R02
CCTGACACCTAACACCTAACACCTTTGCGTAACATCATTTATAAGTGTTTCATTGTTCAGGTGCCATTAACTCAAGCATTATATCGGGAGGCAAACGATAGGGGTTTTCCCAAAGAATGGCTAAATGAAAACTTAAATGTTTATCTATTTGAGTATTAGCATCAGCTTCTTCTCTCATGTTTTTAACTGTTTTACATAGATTACTTAATGGTTGAAAAGTTAATATTTCATCAATAAAAGTTTCTTGATTCAAACTAGGAATATCATTTCTGAGCCAAATTGCGATAGGTGTTGTTGCTAACAAAATTGCTTTAAACAAATCTTTCCTAATAGATTTAGGATGAGCACGAGTAACTTTCAACCCAATTTTTTTTTCTAGTTTTATTTTTAATAATTTCCAGTTAAAACTCTCTATTTCTGACAGATGCTCAAATAATTCTAAAGTAGGTTTTTTCGATAAAAAATATTTAACTTTATCCCAATATTCGTACCATTGAGGTAGATGATCATCTAAATAATCAAGGTTAAGACGTTCTAGCGATCGCAATCTAATTGGATATTTAATTCCTAAAGTAATTTCCTCAGCTACAGAGTCAGAAATTTTCCATTTGTCTACCTCTTCACACATTAAATTACTAGGTAAGAAAAACTCTATTGTTAGGGAATATCGTTTACCTCTAAGATATTTCAGCGCTTTTTTGAGAAAGTTGTTAAATTCTTGGGGGATTTGAGTTGACTTGCATAATATTCCTTGCTGTTTTTCATTAGAGTCAAGGAGATATTGAAATTTAGATATATCTTTTACTGAATCATCAATAATTAACCAAGCATTTAAGAAAAAATATTCGTTTTGATCTGGAATAAGTGTTGCCAAGATATAAGAGTCTAGTTTTTCTGATTTATTAGTATTTTCTCTTAAAGAATTTTTTGGTGCTAATTTTTTTAATTCTTCTTGCAATTGATTACGAATTTCCAGAGGAATATCTGAACCTTGGATTAAGTGTTTCAAAAACTGAGTTATTTTTCTAAATTGATGCAGATTTTCTAATATTTGTGGAATATTGTTTACTTCTAAATCCCAAACTTCTGCATCGGGAGATAAGGAATCTTGATAAGCTTTTTGGATAGTCTCTAGAGAGATAGCAGAAAAATCTAAATCTGGAAAAGATGCTGGAGAAATATTGTTAAAATTACTGTCTTTAACCAACAATTTAGTCAATGTATAATTTTTTCTTTTAAGTTGCTGATAAATAGTCGGAGGTATGTCAGACCAAATTTTTTCCAAAGCTTCAATAGATATTGCTCTTCCTACTTTTCCCTTCTCTTCATTTTGACCCTCCATATGAGTAGTCACACCGACAACAAAACCTGTTTTTAAATCAACAACAGGTGCTCCACTATAGCCTCCTTGCAACTTTCCTTTTTCTATTTTTAGTTCCCAAACAACAACTTTTTCTTGAAATTGGATTACTTTACTCCTTTGACTAATTCTTCCTGTTATTGGCTTAAATTCAGGTATTTTATTAGTATAGAGATAGTTGCCAGGAATATTAATGTGGTAATTTATCTTTTTCTCCTCAGATAAAATCATTAGCTCTAACAAAGGAAGACTCAAAATATCTTTGACTTTTAAAACGGCTAAATCAAAACCATGAATATTGCCTATGGCTACAACTTCTGCAGGAATATCATTATTATTATTTATCCGTACATTCTCCTTTCCTCCCACATCCTCAACAACATGGGCGCAGGTAAGTAAATAAGTATAATTTTGTTCTCGATGAAAAGCAAACCCAGTGCCAATAACATTAGCTTTTTTTTCACTAGCACTAGTAATTAAAACAATAGATTCCTCTAATTTTTCTTGGTTAATCATTTGACTTTTTCAATTTTAGCACTAATTTAACTTTTAAATTTGTACCAGCCTTTCCTTTAGTAATATGTAGATTACCTCACCCCTCAAAATTAAAACCAACTTCTATTTCAGCTTGTTCAATTGCCATATCTTTATTAATTTCTTGCCAAGGTTCAGCAATAGGGCGACTAATACTAACAGGACTTACCCACTAGAATTGAAAATATACACCATCTGTAGGAGTTAACGGCCGTTAACCTCTACTAGATATAGCGCTTGCTGCGTAAGTCCTGACTAATTAATATAGCAGTCCGCGCATAGGTTGCGACACTTCAATAAGTAAATAAAACTTTTAAAACTCTTACCTATTCTCTTTTCCCTGTTCCCTGTTCCATAAAAAGCAGTAGGATTTTTGCACCCGATCACTCATAGGATTGCTATATAGGTGTAACTTGTTCAAAAGTAGATTTATAGTTATTTTAAATAATAATGAAAAACTTTTTTTTCTGAAACTCAGTTATAGCAAGAAAAACTTGTCTCAATCTAAATTTAAATAACTATATGTGGGAAATTTCTCAGGTAGGAGCGGTCCCTACTTTCTCAGAGTTTATCTAAAATCTAATAACTATAATGTTGGAGTTTTGAGCTAGTATGTCCCTGGAAGGAGACACACCCTATGGATGCCTCAATGTTTATCTAAAATCTAACAACTATAAGGTTCTGGAGGAGAATGAGCGATCGCTAAAATCTCTGAATTTATCTAAAATCTAATAACTGTAACGTTGGAGTTTTTGAGTAGGCATATTTGAGTAGGGAAGCGTAGGATGTGACGGATGTCTCAATTTGCCTTTCTTGGGGTTGCTGAAAAATCTTTTGGGTAGTTCAACCCAACCTAGGTTTACTACTATTAATATCAAGCATCTATCTGGAGGAGGATGAGCGATCGCTACTTTTAGTTTAATTAGTTCTGTAGCCATGTATATTTATTCCTATAAAAAAGTTTTGGTTTGTAGTAAGGTTTTAGCCCGATATATGTTGTTAGTAAAGCTCTACTACAAGCTTTAATTATAACTATTAACCTGACATTTTATAACTTAAAAAATCTGTGCATATTCCGGACCCTAAACCTTTAGTTTATAATAGAATTGATTTGATTTATATAAATTTGCCTCAATCCCTATAAAAAGCTTTGTCTTCTCTAATATTTCAATTTCATCAGCTCTCAGCAAAAATTTAAAGTATCAGCATTTTCTGCCTTTTAATAATCTTATGACTGGACAAATTACGGTTTTTTGTTCGGTTAAATTGCTAGATCCTTTATGACTTAAAATATGCCAATATATTTGAATAAATTTTGGAGCATAATCGTAAACTTTAGGAAATCAAAATAAAGGTAAGCTTAACTCCTTTAAAATCAAAAATCTTTGCATATGTTTTCTCTTACTTTATAATTTTCTTGGCAGGGGAAAATAACTACTTAATTTTGATATTTGTACAGTTTTATGTGCCGATACTCACGTATAATAATATTTGTAATGTTACTACTTGAGATGGAATAAATATTTGCTTAATATGGTCTTGACAAAAGCCTAACATCTTCACTCTTATTGATTTTTATTTGTAATTACTAACCCTTTTTGATAATATTTTTAACTATTACCAAAACTTTTTAAATGAATAAATAATCAACCCAGATGGTGGATAAGAGTGAATTGGTGATCGCTACCTCCCAAACTCAAAATCCCATTCCTTTTTTAATTGAATTATTATTCAACTTTAGGACGCGTGGAGCGTGTCGTCTGCGAATAATTCAGAAAAATCACATTGCTTGTGCAATGGAGCGTGTGGAACTTGTTAAAAAGATTTGCTTACGATATAGGCAAAAGTATTTATCAAGAACAGCCATGAATTATTATCAAAATATCTAACCGATCAATTGAAATATCCTTCAATTAAAATGAAGGTTATTTGACTTGAATTACTATTGGTTTTTTGAATAAAAATAGTTAGACGATTGCTAACGCAAAGCTCCGCTAACGCACGTGACAAAGCGTGAAGTTCGTCGAAATTGTCATGTGCTATATATAGTGTCTTTGCGTAAGTCCTGTTTATATTAAATATAAGACGAGGTCACAGTGTCAGAATCAACTTACAGTACTTAGGTAATGGCACAAATTGTAGTGTCAATATCTTAAAAATCACCAAATTATGGCGGTACTGCGTAAGTCCTGTCCTTTTTTTTCTCTGTTACACTTATTCGACGTTTCTTCCTTCTCTTTTCTGAGGT
>JAKQYE010000397.1 GCA_023356605.1 Trichodesmium sp. MAG_R02
AAATCCCTGGTTTGCTCAAAATATTCATGCCACTAATTTTTTGTGTTCTATAGAATTAATTTGTTTAATTTGTTGGCTCAAAATAGTAATGATAATTCATGTATCTTTTTGTACTACATGCAGGAAGTTCCGAATGTGGGAATGTTAATAACCTATTAGAAGATACTGACTTTGAAATCTTCTAAGTCTAGTTATTCATAAATGTGGTCTTAAATATAGGTATAACCCTATAACCAAAAAATGGAGCTAAGGCCTCAGGAAAGTTCATTATTGCACAGGGGTGTATTTGAGGATATGAATTGGTGAATTATCCATGCAGCAGTACACTGGGAATTTTTAATGATGGTAATAAATGTTGATTTAACTATTGTTCAAATCCCACGGCATTTAGGGTTCCTTTAAATATAACTGGTGGCATTAAATTTTTTTCCTTTTTTCTTCTCCCGCCTACTAAATTTTCTCTTGTTCCTCGTTTTCCTTCTTGCTCACAATAAACTTTTTTTCCCTTTCTTTGACCAGGCATAAATACAGTATTGATTATCTTCAAATCCTGATCAATCAATAAATACAAGGCTTTTACTTCCAAATTTTTTGATAAAATTTCGTAGTTTATGATAATATTTTTTTCTTTCTTCTCTATTTATTTCTCTATAACGAAGTTGTTTTTTTCTAGTAGTTTTCATTCTTTTCAAAGCATAAAGTATAGCTGGTTGATTAACTCCAAAATTTTAGCTCTGTCTGCTAATGATCGATTCTGGATTTTGTTTTACATCTTTTTCTAATTCTTTCCAATCTAATTTTATTTGACGACGTTTTACCTTAGTTTCTTCCAATTTTGGGCGAGATAACTATCTATATATCGAAGCTATTCCTATCCCAAATATATTATCTGCTTCAGTAATCGTACCACCATTTTCTACAAAATTTGTTACTTTTCGTCTTAGGTCTAAACTGTAAGGCATGGTTAAAAATATTTTCTAGTTGACTTGATTTTATTTAACTCAATTTTTGTCTCAATCTTAATTTAAAAAAATTATAACATTACTCGAGTTCCTAAGTGCCTATGGGAAAAGAGAACTAAGGGGAATAAAGTTTTAAATTGTCTCCCTAAACTAGATATATATAGTCATTCTGATTTAGATTGAGACAAGATTTTCTTGCTTTGAAAGGGTTTTTAGCTGCAAAAGTATCCCATTCTTATTCGGAATGACTATAAGCAGTCTGAGACCACATAAGCCATAGCTTTTGTCAAGCGGTTGGAGGTAGGCAAATGACCCAGTGATTACCTAAATATATTCCCAAAAAGTAAGAGCTAATTTATGATTATAAAGTTTGAGATTAATCCTTAAATTAGGCCATTGACAATAAGCAGGACTATGTTAGAATTCAGGATGTTTGTTTTTATTGGGAGAGAAAATCATTTATTCATAGAGAAAATGATATGTTTTTATAAAAGACTGAAAAATTATGCTCAACAATACATGATTGTCCCTATTTAAAAAGTGTATCTGTTGTAGCATAAGTATTCCTGTTCTAACTTCCTCAAGCAGGAATTATCTCATTAGGTAAAAGCTAGTAACTTTTGGCTACAACAAAATCAGCAAATGTCAGAAAAGATACATGGTATAAACTTAGATCATGTCCGGATCATTAGTGATCAAAAACTCCCTGCTATTCCCTCCTGACTCTTTTCAGGGCGAAGGACTACTTGTCCTTACTTAATCCTTAATTTATTTATTTCTATTCAGACGGACATAATCTGACTATCTATCTAGCTAAAAACTAAAGCTAGATAGTAGTAGAATACTCAAATGTATCAGGAATGATGGTCAAACATAACCTAATTCTATCCTCTTTGAGGGGAGGAACTAGAGGGCTAGGTCCATTTTAGAATCAATCTAGAGTACAAGGGCTATCAATAGTATTAAAATCATTAAACAAAGTTTAACAAAATTCGACACTTATTGTGATATACATTAGGTTTATGTCTAACTTATGAACTATATCTGAAGCAGCAGAACTGCTAGGAGTGTCAACGAAAACAATTCATAGATGGGAGGCTAAAGAACAGCTAAACTCAATCCGTACCGAAGGAGGCCACCGTTAGTTTACAGTATCTGATTTAATAGGTAACAAGGAAGATAATTCTTTGAGCACTGTGTGTGCCAGAGTTAGTAGCTATGACAAAAAAAATGACGTAGCTTGAGCTGACTTTTAATTTTCTGGACTTGGCCGTAGATAAGTGACAGATGGCACTCAGTGATATATGGGTGAAACACCGAACCTAGCTCCAAAGCTCAAAATCGGTTTTGGGTAAGTTTGGGCAAGTTTATTTCTACTGCTCAGTAGATGGGAACAATAATAATCTTTGGGATGTCTCAATTCACTAGGGTTACGTTTTCCCTATAAACATCAACTAAAGATATAAATGAACGAAAAAGGTCATCTATATAGAATCTAAAAATTAGCAATAGTAAATTATCAAAAAATGAGGTAAGCAAGTGACAGATATAATAACAGATCCAACTAATCTATCAGTAGACGTATCGAACCCGAATGCAACTGATGGTGGACGTATCAACGTCGGCGCTCCAAGTGCTGATCGTATTCAGGGAAGTAATGGTAGTGACGATATTTCACCTTTGCAAGGTGATGATTTAGTGGCAGCAGGTGATGGCAATGATCAGGTTTTGTTAGGTGAAGGTAATGATACTGCAACAGGTGGTACTGGCATCGATAGCTTGCAGGGTAATCAAGGAGATGACATCATAGATGGAGGTGCAGGAGATGATAGTCTCAGAGGTGGTAAAGGTGATGATAGTCTCAGAGGTGGTGGAGATAATGACAGGATTTTTGGTGATAAGGGAAATGATAATGTAGTTGGCGGAACGGGAGATGACTTTTTACAAGGTAACACGGGTGATGATCTTGTAGAGGGTGGTAGGGGCAATGATTCTCTTAGAGGAGGTAAAGACAATGACACTCTCATAGGAGGTGAGGGGAATGACTCTCTATATGGTGACAAAGGTGGTGATAGTCTAGTAGGTGGTGCTGGGGCTGATAAATTTTACTTCAACTTTGCAGCAGATGGTAGTTTTGGAGTTGACACCCTGACTGACTTTAATAGGAGTGAGGGAGATAAGATACTTCTAAGTTCTAACGACTTTAGCGTTTTCGAAGGTAAATCTAGTGGCGAAAACCTAACAACAGATCAATTTGCAGTAATTCCAGACTTTAACCCTAATGCTCAAGGAGACAGTCAAGCAGCAATCATCTATGATCCTAATAGTGGTTTAGTATACTACAACCCATCTTCTAATCCTGGTGATGAAGCTCAAATTGCTCAGGTTGATAAAGCTGTCTTTGATGCTAATAACCCATTACAAGCAACTGACTTTGAATTCTTCTAAGTCTAGTTATTAATAAATGTGGTTTTAACTGCCTCGCTGGAAAGCCCCGCGCTCTTCCAAAGGAGATCGTTGAGATGAAGGTTGAGCGTTATGTGTTTGGTGCGCCCTGACTTTCTATTATATTATAGCTATTGACAATTATATGTACATATATAGTCATTATAAGAATGGATGTATAGATAAAGGTCGATACAGGGGTAGGACATCAGCTCTGTCAAAACTACGGTTTGGGCTTTTCTCGCTGAAGAATTCCGCAATGCCCTTGTGAGCACAACATCAGGATTATGTCAAATATGGGCATAACCCTAGAATAAAGATACTGAATCCCTCCTAAATTTAGGGGGGAATTTTGTTGAGCGGAGTTGAGAAGTCTAGTTTACTTATTTTGAGTTTAATATTGATTGTATTAGAGGGTTTAGGCTAAAATCATAGTTCAGTAATTAATAAATATCTCTAGAAAAGAGAGAATAGGGAATAGAGAGAAGTAATTGATAATTTATGAATAAAATAGCAATCCCAAATAGGCTGTGACAATTCAAAAACTAGAAATCAACTTCGAAACTCTTGCCTATTGCCCCAAACCCTATCCCAAAAAGCGGATAAATTTTGGATAGAAATAAAATAGGATTGCTATATAAAAAAGTTGCCAATAAAGGTCAAGAAATTAACGTTAAAACAGCCAATGATTTATTATCAAAAGCTGGTGTTATTGCTAACTAT
>JAKQYE010000398.1:0-2641 GCA_023356605.1 Trichodesmium sp. MAG_R02
AGTCCAGGCAGTTTCCACTCGCGGATAGTTTTGGTAACAGCATCGCGAGTAGCCTCAGCTCCAAAACCCCAAGCTAGCAGAGCAAAATAATCTGTCCAAAGATTTGCTCCAAAGGTAGGTTGAGTAACATAAAGTTGTCTAAAGCCTGCACCCGCCAGGAGGAAAATTGCAATTGTATAACTAAAGAATTGAAACAAAAATAGATTGCGGGCAGATCCTACAGGATTAAGTTGTAGAGGTCGAACATCAGGAACTGGGTTCGGAAGGCGGGGAGGATAGGTGCTACTAACACCCCTCGAAGTTATACTGAGATTACTGTTAGCTTCATTGTTGGGAATTTGTTGTTTAATGGCTTGGTCTAGTTGTTTGAGTTCATTATCAATCTCCTGCTCCCATCTTTGGAAAGCTTCTAGCTCAGTTGGAGAAAGATTATTTAATTCCTGTTGCAAGTATTGAGATATATCTCTAAGTGCTTGCTCTTGTTGTGCTGACCCAGTTAACTCATTTCTAAGATTATCGAATCTCTCTAGTTTAGCTTCACCTCCCAGGTAACGAACCAGTTGTTGTCGCAAATCATTTAACTCTTTCCTCAACTGTTCGGGATTTTCTTTATCAGCGGTTTGTCGCTCAATATTCTCCAAGTAGCTACCTACTGTTTGTACATAGGGAGCATCAGGGGTGAGATTATTTAGACTATCAGTTAAGGAAGACTCAAATTTGGATAAAGCTAACCAGTCTTCTCTACTTTTTCGCCATTTATCCCAAGTTGTTTGAGCTTTTCCTACAGCTTCCTTTGCCTCATCCCATCGCTTGTTTGTTAAATCTGTTTCTACATCAATTAGATATCCATTGATTTTGATCTGAAATGATTCTACTAATTCGGGGTCAGCTTTCATCTGGTTGCGAATGCGACTCACTAGCACCACAATTTCATCACGGTTTCTGCCATCAGTACGGTAGGCAGACATACCAATACTTACCATAACACCTAATAGCAATAGGAATATTGGTCCCAGCCAATGATCTTTGACTCGTACAATTATAGGTACAACGAGTTGTCCATCAGAATGGATGGCCAGTAAAACACCACTAAATTCACCACTTTTGGCATCCTTTAAGTTGAATTCAACTGGGATAGTCAGTGGTTGATTTGGTTCCACTGAGGTTGTGGACAAAATTGGATTAATAGCGCTACCTTGTAAAACTGTAGTTCCATCACTTCGATCCAAATCTAGGCTGAGTATTTGTAAGTTTGCGATCGCCTGATTAGTTTGTAAAACTAGACGGCGCTTCAGGGCAGGACAGTCAAAAAAAACTGGACATTTAGTTCCTACTACGGTTAAATTAGATGGAGTGATAGTAACTGTTGGTTCAGCTTTCACAGGAGGTGCTACCAATACTAAATTTAGAGCTAGACTAAATAGTACCATCATAGTTTTTTGACTGCGCATCATACCACTTCTCCTGATTCTTTGATTACCTAACATTTTGTTAAAGTATACAGGACTTACGCAAATAAACCCTGTTTCTACAGTAAATCATTGTTTTTAACACATAAATATCTAGGAGAAACCGGGTTTCTCAGTTTGCCTGCCTAAGTCATGGTATAATTATTATCTGTTATAATACCGTAGGAAAAAAACTTGGGAATTTCTTGTCTTAAATTTGAAGACTGCCATTGATATCAGCATTAATGACTATACCAGTTGCACTCCTGAATAAACCACGTTTGACTCGTTTACCCCCATAAGTTTCATATTTAATTGGTAGCTCTTGGTCAAGTGCAGAAGTTTTACTGGTGTAACAATATCCGTTTCAATGACTTTGAACCCAGCTAGTTGACATTTGGAAAAGGGCTGTAAATTTAGTTTCCGATAATTATCTTTGTTTAATCATGGCTATAGCGATAATCTGCGACTATCATATCCCCTAGTCCTTCTGTCTTAGCAGTTGGTTCTTGAATTACCTGATCATTCTCAATACTCCAACGACGAAGACTATGGAGCACATAAGTCTTAATATCGTCTACAGTCACGAAACCCTTTTGCTCCCGGTCTGCCTCACCGTTGAGTCCTTCTATTAGGTAGTGGGTGAAGACTCCAGAATTTTTCTCTGGTGACTCTAGGGCTTTTTGCTGTGCTGTGCTCGCCGCAATCAAGGCAAAACCTTCAGCTAACTCATAAGCATTATGAATGAATTGGGGGTCGTCAATTTCTCGTCCCGTTTCGACTCCCATATGACAAGCATCCAATGTCAGTACTAAACGCCTTGCTTTGCTAGAATGCATATATTTTTTCATGTCGGCTAGAGACAAACCAGTTTTTTCGATAGTTGATAAACGGGTATCCCTGACTATGAGCATAGGTTGTTCATCGCGCCCAAGTTTACCGTGACAAGCAAAATGCACCAGCAATAGGTCATCTACATCGACCATATTGCATAGGTTAATTAATTCAGCTTCTATATTGTTGTGGATGGGGAAGCGGCGGCTATCAGATTCAAGACTATCATGTAAACACATGACTGTGTATCCAAGTTCTTTGAGTTTCTTTTCTAATTTTTGCACATCTTTTACACAGAATTTTAAATTGTGAACTCCTGGATCATTATAGCGGTTGACTCCCACCAAAAAAGCCCAGCG
>JAKQYE010000398.1:2741-4127 GCA_023356605.1 Trichodesmium sp. MAG_R02
ATACTGTTGGCTTGGGGTAAAAAACGCCAAGGTCTTAGTGGTTGATAAGTGGAAACAACAGACCGAAGTGCGCGATCGCTCTCAAATTGTTCACAGTCTAACAGAAATTGACGCAATTTTTGATATAGTTCAGGGGGAATGCCAGCCATATTATAAGTCTATCAAGGAATGTTGCCTATAGGACTGCCGCTATTATCGGACAATTTAACGCTGAGATGAATTTCAACCAGCAAATTAATTGAGCGATACGCGAAACATTTTTTTACATTGTCTATTTTATCAAATTCTGAAATAATTTAACACTAGTAGTGATTATTTTAACCGAGTATAAACTTATACGAGTACTAAAAAATTAAGGGTTGAGTCCTAATATCCTTAGAGGTACTAAAGTCCAACTACAAGGAGAATTACAGCGCTTTTCAAATTGATGAACTACATCGCCATAACCAAAACCTTGTAGGGACGTTCGCATTTTTGTTATGCAACGTCCCTACTGTGGTCGACCGACATAAAAAATGCTGTAATCTATGTTGGGTTTCGTGGCCTCAACCCAACCTACAAATAAGTGATAGATTTATTTAAAGAAATTGGGTAGAAAAGCAAATTGATACTTGTTTTCTGGTTGTTAATCTTTAAACCTAAAACCTAAAACCTAAAACCTAAAACCTAACACCTAACACCTAACACCTAACACCTAACACCTAACACCTAAAACCTAAAACCTAAAACCTAAAACCTAAAACCTAAAAACATTATGGTTAAAACAATACCAGTTAGTCAAATTGACCTATATTCTTTAGAAGAAAATTTTGGTTTAAAACGGGCATACGAACCCACTTTTTTCCCGGAATGGCAAGAAAATTTACCAGAATTGACGGAATTGGAAAAACAAGAATTAGTGCAGGTAAAAGCAGATTATTTGCGTCTTTCTAAACGTCCGATGTTAGAACCTCTGGTAAAAATGGTGGTATTATCACCTTTATTGAGGGCAGCAGGTTTTTATCGGGAACCCTTTTTTCTCTCCGCTGAAAAACAGATAAAAATTACTTCCGAAGATGGGGGAGCGATCGTTACAGGTAAAATTGAGATATTGGTTTATACCCCTCAATTTTGGGTATTAGTAATTGAGGCGAAACGGGTTGAATATTCATTACAAGTAGGTATTCCTCAAATATTGGCTTATATGTTAGACTCTCCAGAAATCGAACAATCTGCTTTTGGATTTGTGACAAATGGTAGTGAGTTTAGATTTGTTAAACTACTTAAAAGAGATACTATCCAATATGGATTATCTCGTTTATTTTCCATAGATAGTGGGGAAGATTTATATACTGTTGTGAGTATTTTTAAGAGCCTCGCTCAATTCGTGATTCAGCAAAATTAATG
>JAKQYE010000399.1 GCA_023356605.1 Trichodesmium sp. MAG_R02
TCACCTGCTGCAACCACTGACTGAAGGGTTGATTGTCACATAGTTCTAAGCGCAGAACCAGGGTGTTAACGAAAAAGCCAACAATACCTTCCAATTCCGCCCGTTCACGATTGGCAATAGGAGTACCAATGGCAATGTCCTCTTGACCACTGTAGCGACTCATTAGTAAGCCAAAAGCACCGAGCAAGGTCATAAACAGAGTCACCTGATGACGTTGACTCAGTTGTTGTAATCCCTCACTCACTGACCTGTTTAGGCTGAAATCGAGATTTTTACCTCTATAACTCTGTTCAGCCGGGCGGGGGTAGGTGGTGGGCAAATCTAGGGTCTCTACCCCAGCAAGTTGCTTCTGCCAGTAGTCCAGCTTAACCGCCAGTCGCTCCCCACTAAGATACTCTCTTTGCCAGGCAGCATAATCAGCATATTGAATTGCCAGGGGTGCCAGGGGATTTTCTTCTTCTCCACTGTAGGCTTGGTATAAAGTCAACAATTCCCGAACGATGATACCTAAAGACCAAGCGTCAACAAGGATGTGGTGCGTATTCAACAACAAGTAGTGCTGCTGGTCACTGACATGAAATAGATGGACCCTAAACAGCAGGTCCTGGCGCAAATCAAAGGGTTTACTGAGTGCCGATGCCACCTGGTTAGGCAGGTCATCCTTAGCAATGGTAGTCTGGTGGAGCACAAAGCTCTCAGCCTTGCCAATTTTTTGATAGGGAATAGGTTTATCGCTCTGGTCATCGACAACAAAATTTGTGCGCAGAGCCTCGTGGCGCTCCAAAAGGGTGCGTAAGGCACGATCTAAAGCATGGAAGTCAAGTAGCCCGTTGAAATTTAATAACAGTGACTCATCATAATTATGACTACCCGCTTCATATTGGTCTAGAAACCACAACCGCTCTTGCCCCCAAGAAAGAGGTAATTTTTCCCTCTCTGTTCTGGGTTGAATGGGAGGAATACTTAATCCGCTATCATTAGTACCTAACTTCTTTAAGGTTGAGTCTAATTGAGCAATTGTCGCCGATTCAAATAATGCCCGCAAGGGGATTTCTACTTTAAAGCTTTCTCTGAGTCGAGAAATTAATTGGGTTGCCAGTAGAGAATGTCCTCCTAACTCAAAGAAATTATCATATAGCCCTACTTTTTCTCTCCCCAGAACTTCGGCAAAATTGTTGGCGATTATTTGTTCACTTGAGGTGCGGGGTGCAACATATTCCTGTTCTTCGGTAATTTCCACAATAGTTTTTTGCCACTTTCCTACCACATTTAAACTATTTTCTCGAAATCCTAATTTACAAGCACGCCGCTGAATCTTGCCACTAGAAGTCTTTGGTATACTCCCCGTTTTTAACAAAATTACTCCATAAACTTCCAATTCATGTTCTGTTGATACAGCAATTTGGATTTCTCTGACTACTTCATCTATTTTCAAATTGCCCAGGTAAGTTCGTTCTACCTCCCCAGCAATCACTAAACGCTCTTCTCCTTCAATTTCTAAAGAAAATGCTGCACTACTATTACTTCGTAAACAAGGATGACTCTTTTCCACCGTTAATTCAATATCTTGGGGATAATAATTGCGACCCCTAATGATAATGACATCCTTAAGTCTTCCTGTAACAAACAACTCTCCATTACTTACAAAGCCCAAGTCTCCTGTGCGCAAAAATGGACCCTCTCCCCTATCTTTGAGATTACCTTCAAAGGTTTCCTGTGTTGCTAGACTCCGATTCCAATACCCAGCAGCCACACTACCACCAGAAACCCAAATCTCCCCCACTTTTCCTTCTTCACAGACTGTTAACTCTTCAGGGTTAACAATACTTACTGTTGTCTCCATATAAGGACGACCAACACCCACAAACACTCGACTTTCTTTTGAGGAAATCTCTGTCTCCACTACCGAATTTTCTTCTAGCTCCCCTGCCTTCACCCTCTGAATCACTGGTCTCTGATTTTTCTCTCCCCCCGTCATAAACAGAGTAGTTTCCGCCATGCCATAGCAAGGATAAAAGGCACTGTAGTTAAAACCACACTGAGCAAATTTTTGACTAAATTGCTCCAGGGTTTCTGCCCGTATTGGTTCGGCTCCATTGAAAGCCAAATCCCAACTGCTCAAGTCAAGACTAGCTAATTGTTCTGGTTGAACTTTTTGAACACAAAGATCGTAAGCAAAATTTGGTCCCCCACTGGTCGTTGCTCTATACTTAGAAATCGCTTTTAACCAACGGATCGGCTTCTGAAGAAAGGCTACTGGCGGCATCATAATACAGGAAGTTCCCAAATAAATTGGATGCACCATCTGCCAAATTAGTCCCATATCATGGAACAAAGGCAACCAACCAGCAGATATTGTCTTCTCGCTATGACCAAACGCCTGCTCAATCAACTGCTGGTTGTGGATAATATTCCCATGAGTCACCATCACCCCTTTCGGTGTTCCCGTAGAACCAGACGTATATTGCAAAAATGCTAAACTCTCTGGTGTCACTGTATGAGGCACGAACTCACCTCGATTAGCTGTTATGGTATCCGTGGCCACCCACTTTAATTGGCCTAACTCATATTCCTCTGACCATCTTTTCTCAATGTCCCCCAATATTGATGTAGTTGTCAATGCTAATTTGCCTTGGGCATCATTGACAATTGAAAGTAACCGAGATAATTTCTGACTGCGTCTGGGAGGATAAACGGGAACTGCTATTACCCCTGCATATAGGCAGCCAAAGAAAGCTGTAATAAACTCCAATCCCGAAGGGTATAACAGTAAAGCTCGTTCTCCCCGCCATTGCTGGAGATGGGAGGCGATCGCTCTGGCCTGCCTATCTAACTCTCCGTAAGTAAGTCTTCCCGACTCAGTCTCTCCGTTTTGGAGGAAGATATAGGCCGAGCGATCGGGCTGGTTTTTGGCTCTTTGCCACAAGATAGCTACTAATGAACTACTTGCTGGGGAAGTTCTTAAATATTTACGATCCATTAGATAGATATCTCCTAAATATATATTTTTTTGTAACTTTTTATAAAACAATATGAAGTACGGAGTTTGGGTAAAAAGGTAAATACTCATTACCAATGCATGCCATTATAGGTTTTATTTTTGCTGATGGCAACTATATAGTTAATTTAATTTAGATTGAGACATTTTGTATCGCTATAAGTATGTTTCAGCATAAAAAGTGTTTCATTTTTATTTTAACAGGACTAATGTAATCCCCTAATAAAATTTTTCTGAGAATATTCTAAATATCTTCACATAGTTGCTAGTATAGCACTACAAAAAAGTGTGAGGACATTAATAAAATCAAAATCCTTTACAGCTAATAGTTTTGACTTGAGCTGATAGCTCATACCTATTTGCAGAACACTCCGGCGCGGAAATGCTTAAAGCTGTAGGTATAACAGATATCTTAAGACAACCATTCTAAATAAATCCTGAAAAATCCTCAAATCTGGAAAAATCATGAAACTATTACCCTGGTTTCTTATACTTTTGTTACAGTTTTGGACTTTGGACAAAAAAAAGTTAGCGTAATATTTACACTAATCACCAAAATTAAGGTTTAAAGACCGAATTCATACTGGAATTATCTTCCTTTTTGACATTATTTATCATCCTGAAAATTATAGGATGGGTCTGGTTCAATTTCTCCACCGAAACAGATATCTAACAGGACTTTCTTGAAGGGAATGAAAAACTCTCTCCAACTCATCAATAAGATTCCTTCGAGTCATTTTTTCAACTGCATTAATATGAGTTTCACTTCCCCCTTTTCCTAAATACTTATATTTAGTTTTTTTCTGACTATCAGTAGCCATAGGAAAAATCAGTGAAGTAGATTGTAATTTATAACCCACATTCCGCACAACATAATTGTATTACAAGAGGTTACAAGAGAATATCTATTTAATTTACGTATAATTACTTATGGTCTTTAGTCACTTCAAGTGAGATCATAAAACTGATGATTCCATCCTTATTGAGTATCAAAAAAAATGTCTTTAATATAGCAATCAGGAATGAGATGTGAGAAAATAATATAGAAGTTAGTGGAGACAAATATGAAAGAATTAGATACTTTTATGGAACCTATCCCACTAATAAAATGCAATTAATCCAGA
>JAKQYE010000004.1:0-56840 GCA_023356605.1 Trichodesmium sp. MAG_R02
TCTTGATAAAAAATAGTATCGGTTTTTTGGGAATTAGCTTGAACAATTAATGGTGAAATAATTTGATTGTTATTTGTTTGGGTTTCTTTCCCAAGGATTGTGTTTAATCCCACCACAATGATGGGAATGCTTATAATTAAAACAATTTTTTTGAATTTCATGGTAAAAATTTCGGGTATTTGGAAAAAGGCGAAGGGGTATTTTATCTTAATAAACTGTTTGTCAACTCATCAAAAACCTCTCTCCAAACCTCTCTCCTATGAGGAGAGAGGCTTTGAATTGCCCATTCCTTTGTCGGGGAGGGTTGGGACAGGGGTTAGTAGTACTTTTCAAACTGCTTCTAATTTAAATATCCTTGGAGATTACAATTTTTTTTTACCTATTTTAAATTGTCTAAAAATGCCTGAATCTCAGTATTATTTAATAACTTTTCTGCATCGGCAACTAATTTTTCTCCCCACAAATTTATCTTCAAGTGGTGGATTTTACTATAACTACGATCGATTTGTAAAGCCTTCTGAGCTAATTTGATAGCTTCTTCTTGTTTTCCTTGTTGATACAAGGCAACAGCTATTGCCAGAATAGTTTCAGCATGTAGCGGATCAGCTTTGATAATTTTTTGCCATTTTTCCATAGCTTGAGCAATATTTCCTTGTTCATATTCAATTAAACCGATATTGCCTATAGCTGCTAACAAATTTTCATCTTTAGCAAGGCTCTGATTATATGCTTTAATAGCTTCTTCATATTTTCCTTGGCTATGATAAACAATAGCTTTACGAATATATCCATCGGGGATATTAGGAGTAATTTCTATTATTTTATCAGCATCAATTAGAGCTTTTTCATACTCTTCTAATTGAAGATAAATATAACATCTTTCACTATACCCTATATACCCTAGTTCATTATTTGGATACTGAGAAATATAGCGATTGAAAATCTCGATCGCTTTTTCATTTTCTTTTTGCTCAAGATAAATCCGACCAAGGTTACCATAGGGATAGATTAACTCTGGATTAAGTTCAATTGCCTTCTGATAATCTTGAATAGCAGGCTCATAGTCTTTTAGATTATAGTAAGCCACACCTCTATTATTGTAGGTATCGGCAAATTCAGGTGCAAGTTCAATTACCTTATTGAAATCGTCAATAGCCGCTTGATATTTTTTTAGCTTGAAGAGATAAAGATTACCCCTACTATAATAGGCATCGGCATTTTCGGAATCAACTTCAATTGCTTTATTATAGTCAATTAATGCTTTGTCTGTTTGATTAAGATTATGATAGGCGTTGCCTCTCTTATAATAGGCTTCAGCTAGTTTTCCATTGAATTCGATAGACTTACTATAATCTTGGATTGCTGTTTGGTAATCTTGTTTATTATCGACATAAAAAGTACCTCGACTTAAGTAATACTCATAATTATCAGGCTCTAATTCAATTGCCTTATTGTAATCACCTAATGCTTTTTCCTCTTGTCCCAAACTAGCATACACAATAGCTCGACTGTGATATGCTTTAGCAAATTGAGGAGAAATTTCTATAGCTTTGTTGAAGTTTTTCAAAGCCTCTGAATAATCCTTATACACATTGTGAAAAAGACCTAATTGGTAGGGCCACCAATAATTATTGGGTTCTATTTCTATCAGTTTTTTAGCATTTTCTATTGCTCCCTCTTTATTTTTCAATTCATAGTAAAGAAACATTTTACTAAAATAAACTTTGACTAGATTAGGTTCTAAGGCAACTGCTTTTTCCCAAGAATCCAAGGCTTCTTCATTTCTTTTTAATTTTTCTAAGATCTTTCCTCTTTCATACCAAGCAGGAGCAAACTTAGGATTAAGTTCCAGGACTCGATCAAAAATTTTGATAGTATATTCCCCTGGGAATAGATAGGACATAGTTACTCCATAAGCATACCAGATTTGATAAGAATTTGGTTCTAGTTCAATGGCTTTAAGAAAAGCCTTTTTAGCATCTGAATCATCACCGAGAAAACGCCATAATTGATTTCCATAATTTAACCAACTCACATAATCAGCATTATCATCAGGTTTATCAATATTTTGTTTCAAAACATTGACTAAGTAAGTATAATCTTGAGGTTTTAGTTTTGGGGGTTTATTGGTTTCTATCTTCAAAATTTCTTTGTTGATAGAGATGTTGTCTAAAGCTTGTAAAAAAGTCTGGATCGGAATTCCTAAACTCCTTCCTAGATGTATAACTTTATTTTGATTTTGTTTTCCTTGAGCAATAATAACTTCCCCCTCAGCACGTCCATGAATGCCAATAACAATTCCTTGAGTGTCAAAAACTGGTCCCCCACTCATGCCGGGTTCAGTTAAACCGTTATAAATTAACTCATAACCATAAGTAAAAGATCGACTGTTCAACTGAAAAATTGAGCTTATTGCTTTATGAGTTGATAAAATTCCTGCACTCAAGATATGATTATTTTGCGAATCCGGATATCCAGAAATAAAAGTCCATGTTTTAAAAATGTTAGTGCTAGTACTATCAAGAGAATAATCACCTAAAGTTGCTTTTTTGTATTGATTAGGACTGCTAAAAGTAATGACCCCTAGATCAGCACCTTCTATCCTTTTAACATAGTCAGTCTCAATTGAATATTGCTGATTATCAGGAGTAATCACTTTGAGTTTTGCCACATTACAGTTTTCCGATTCTCGAATAACGTGTTCAGCAGTCAGCACAGTATAGCGATTTCCTTCCTGAGCAATAATTACTCCCGAACCTTTACACAAAGATGTATTAGGTTGAATAATTCTCACTGTTACCTGTTTAGCAACTTGATCTACTTTGCTCAGGACATCATCCCAAGTTGGCAATTCGCTATTATTAGCAGCTATTTGTACTTTTTCTAGTGTTCTGACTATCCTTGTAAGTACTTGTTTATACGTCGTCCGTGCATTATTTGTCCTTAAAATTTCCAGTGCTTTTTGTAAATCAGCAATAGCGGCTTGATAGTTTTCTAGAGCAAAATAAATTTGTCCCCTCGCCTCATAAGTCACTACCTCTAGAGTGAACCTAGAGCTAGAGAAGCCAATTTCTAATGCACGATTATAATCCTCTAAAGCTCTCTGATAATCCCCCATTTCATAAAAAACAGCAGCCCTTGAAGTATAAGGAAAACCAACGCTATTGGATGGCTTAATTTCAATAGCTTTACTATAGTTTTCAATTACTTTTTCTCTTTCACCCATCTGGTAATAAACGTTTCCTTTCCAGTAATAAGCGTCAGAATAATCTGGTTTTATTTCAATAGCTTTATTTAAGTCTGCCATTCCTTCTGACAAGTTTCCCATTAGAAATAATTGGGTGCCTCGATTTCTATAGGCTTCAGCAAAGTTTGGTTTAAGTTCAATAGCTTTGCCAAAATCAGCGATCGCTTCTTGGATTTTATCTTGAGCCTGATATATACGTCCTCTCACATTATATGCTTCAGCATAATCAAGTTGTGTTTCTATAGCTTTGTTACAATCTGCTATAGCTTCTTCATATTTATCTAACTTACCATAAGTGTAACATCTCATTAAATAGGCTTGAACATCATCAGGGTTGAAACGAATTGTCCAATTTAATTCTTGCAATTCTCCTTTTTCTCTATCACCCTGTAACAATAAAGCGTATGCATTACTTTTTTTAGCTAAGGCTTCTTCTCCTTGAGTTAAATAAAGTTTACTAGCTTGTTCAAAGTCTTGGATCGCACTATTCGTTTGTTCCTTTGAAGGACCAATTATATTTGTCGAATAAAAGTTGGTTCCTCTCTTAGCAAATCCTCGTTCATAATAGGCTGCAGCATAATCACTACTAAGGGCAATAGCTTGATCAAATTGTTCTACCGCTTGGTTATAATCTCTATTTTGATAAAATTCAACTCCTTTGTCATAATAATATTTAGCTTCTTTAATGTTAAGGACAGTAATTAAAGGAATTCCCCAACTAACATTTTGAAAATTAGCTAATTGACTGGAACTAGGTTCAGTTCCATCTTCAAAAAGATATTCTGCTACAATAGGATTAGCACGTCTACCATTAATTCCAATTAACTCCCCTACTTGATTGAAAATTGGTCCTCCACTCATACCTTGACGTACTTCATTCGTGTAACCAATTTGATAACCACCTTTTAAAGTTTTATCAGGAAGAATAGATATTTTACCCTCAGTCAGCAACAAATCTTGACTATCATAAGCAAAACCTGCCACAATAAGTTGATCGTTAATTTTGAAAGAAGATGCTTTGTCAGCAGTACGATAACTTTCATTAGATTCAAATTGTAACAATATTGCATCTTGATCATTAAAATTCAATCCCTCAATTATCTGAGCGGAATGAACTTTTCCATCTGGGGTTTGGACCTGGAAACTATTAGCTTTTTCAAGGATGTGGGCATTAGTTAGAACAGTATAATTTTGACCTTCTTTAGCTATTAAAGTCCCTGAGCCAGAATTATTGTTAGCTATAATCCGAACAGTAATTAAACGAGCTATTTGTTCTACTTCATCCTCAGATTTAACTATTTCTTGAGCAACTGCTTGAGAAAGATGAAAATTACTCACGTTTGCCATTGGGCAAAGTAATAAACTTGTTAGAGAAGTTATTAAAGTAAACTTTTTATATTTCATATTCATAATAGTTACTTTACTCTTAATAATTTTATATTTTATCTAATATATTGAAGGAAAACTTTATGATTTTACCTCCATAGGAGAAAGTCAGTACTAAGCAGCTGTTTGATCATAAGCTGTTTGAGAAGTACTGCTAACCCCCTCCCCAACCCTTCCTCAGAGAATGGGGGTATCAAAGCCTCTCTCCTCGTAGGAGAGAGGTTTGGAGAGAGGTTTTTTATGAGTGTATAAACAGTTTCTTAAAATCAAAATTATTCTTGATTTAAGAATTGATCGATATCAAAACGAACATAGTGTTGATATTCTCCTGTACTTTGATTAAGAACCTGATTCGCTTCACCTCGCAGAGTATTATTAAGAATACTTAATACTTCCCAAGGATCATCATCGCGTTTAAGAGTAAAGAGTGATTCTTGACAAGGACCTCCAAAAGAATCTGCCGCGCAAATAATTGGTTGACCATTTTGCCAACCATAAGTTAAATACCTTAATACCTGATTATCATATGCACTCTGAAATTTTGGTGTTACTGCCTGACATCTTTTTTTTGGACTCCATCCAGAATTAATAAAAGCCTCTGATTTCCAGAATACTATGGTAGTTTTGGTATTTCCTACTTTAGCCAATGTAGCGTAAAAAACCTGGTCACTTTTTGCATCATAGTCTTTAGAGCAAATAAATTTTACCTTATTAACTCTTCCAAAACTTGGTAATATAGTGAACAATAGAGCAGTAAAAGCTAATGTCGTTACAGTTAGTGCTGACAAAAATTTTTTGTTCATTAAATTTATTCCTCGGAAAGGGGGAAACTAGTCGATTTTAACATATGGATATAGCGCTACGCGCTAGTCAGAAGTCAGAAGAAAGAAAAAAATAGCTTACCAAAAAGGCTTATAGAACAACAAAAGGCTTCATATAACTTAAACCATAATGTTTATGAAACCTGAATATGAATGATATTAGTCTACTACAAAAAACTTTTAAAAACCACTTTTCTTGGCATGGAGCCAGAATTAAATTTCTCGCTTTATTTATCATGGCTGTATTTAGAGAAATATCAACTTGGCCCAAATAGCAACTGCATTTTCATATAATGCCCAAGTAAGTTCTAATTACAAACGCCTACAAAGGTTTTTCTACCACTTTGACATAGATACTAGGGAATTTGTCCAGGCTGTCTATCATGGACTGCTTAGATCTTGCACCTGATCAGACAAAAATCAAAACCCAGCCCATGTAACCAAGGCATAAGTGTATCTAACTGACTAAACATTGAGAGAAGCAATACATGAGGTAAAAGTAAAACAAGTAACTGTTGTGAACAATTAAACCAATCTAAATTACCATGATTATATAAGTGTAAATCAACCAAAGATGTTAACAAATAAGAAGCCAAAGAAAGTATCAACCAACGGTAGACTCCAAGTATTGTATTTTGTCCAAAGCAGTGTATACTAAAACGGGAAAATTAATTATGTCAAATTTAGTCCTGATGGTGAAATAATTGCTACAGCTAGTGACGATAAGACTATTAAGCTTTGGAGTAGTAAAGACGGTAATCAAATAAAAACTCTTCAAGAACATAATATCCTGTTAAAAAAATAATGTTTAGTCCTGATGGAAATATTCTTGCCTCTATTGGTGATTACAACAATATTAATGGGGAAGAAAAAGTCATTTTTTGGGATAAAAAAGGTAATTATCTTGAAGATTATCAGGGAAAAGAAGTTAGTTTTGAATATGAGGATAATACTATTACTTCTATTAGTGAAGGCTCTAAATGCGACACCTTAATATTTTGGCAGCTTGATGGTAAAAATTTAAAAACTCCTAAAAAGTCTGAATTTTGTGAGGAATTTTCTGGAATTCTAGACTACAGTTCAGACCGCAAAACAATTGCTTGGGGTCAAACAGAATATCCTTTAAAACTCTGGAGTATTGATGGTGATCTAATCAGAACTTTCAAAGGTCATAATGCTTGGGTGAATAGTGTCAGTTTTAGCCCTGATGGAACAAAAATTGTCTCTGGTAGCAATGATGGTACTATTAAAATTTGGGATAAAAGAAATGGTAGTTTAATCAACACTATTGAAGAAGAAGATAAGGTGAACACTGTAAGTTTTAGTCCTGATGGAACAAAAATTGTCTCTGGTAGTGATAATAAAACATTAAAGCTTTGGAGTTTGGATGGGAGACTGATCCACACTTTTGAAGGTCATACAAATACAGTTGAGAAAGCAACTTTTAGTCCTGACGGGAAGATGATGGCTTCAGTTAGTGATAATAATACTGTTATATTATGGGATGTTGAGAAGCAAAAACTGAAAAAACGGATTGAGAGAGATGATTGGGATGACGTCACAAATATCAGTTTCAGCGCGAAAAGTGATATCCTAGCCATTGAAAAATCCAATGGTAAAGTAACACTCCATCTACTCAATGGCATCTTTGTCAAAGAAACCAAACTCTACACAACCAATTCATTCTTCGGGGAAAAATTTAGTCTTGGTGGGAAAGCGATCGCTGTCCAAAACCAGTCAGGAATATCGCTATTAAACGCAGACTTAGACGACCTACTCAACCGTGCTTGTAACTGGGCGAGAGCTTACCTTAAAACTACCGATGATAAAAGTAAACGCCATCTTTGCGATTAATCTCTGAAGGGTAGTTGTAGGGTTAAATTAGTGCGAAATTGTTGCCCGCCATAAAATTGAGCCTGAAGTACCGCAAATTGCTCCGAAATCAACGGGCAACTGCCCCTATTGTTCCCACAACTTCATTCTCCTGCTGTTGATAATGCTTTGGCGATCGCTATTGGTAAATTACAATCAAGTCTCTGTCTAACTTTGTCCAATTATTCAGCATCAGTAGTTAGCCCTATTATTAATTCTGGTATTGAGACAGTGGAGTGAGTGCTCATTCCTGATGAGTTGGTGCCAGAAGATGCCAAAGTAGAAATTGTGCCCAAGAAAGCGATAGGTTATTATACAGATAAAAAAGTTCCAGATGAGAATATTTTGTTAACCATAAAAGGCAGAAACTTAGCTAATTAAAACATGAAAGAATCATTTATTCAAGCCGCAGGAAGGCATTTATATGATGCAGAAATTCTGCTAGCCCAACATCGTTGGGATAATGCAGTTTATGTGGCAGGTTATGTGGTAGAATGTACTTTGAAAATTATAGTAGAGCAATATATTAACAATAAAGCTTGTGAAAAATTCGGTCACAATTTAAGAGAACTTCAAGGTAAAGGTATTGAGAGATTACGGATAATTTATCCTATTCTTGATGCTCACCTGTCAATTTCCCGGACAAACGGGACAGTTTTAGCTGAAGATCACCCAGAGCGACGTTATTTTGAGTCTGGCTTGTGGGATGAACTACAGGCAACAGAAGCAGTTAAACGAGCAGCAGAAATCTATAACCAAATTATTCCCAGACTAATTTTGGATGGTAGGATATCTAGTAAGGAGCTTTAAATGATTAATATAACTTTCAGTGAAACATTTAACAAAGTGCAAAAATGTTTTGAGGAATCTTCTATAAAAGACCAACTAGAATCAATAACTATAATTCGCGATGTCCAGGGAAAGATTAGACTTTTCCTGGAACCTCTGGAAAACAAAAATCTTGAAGATATTATTCTAGATGAGTTAGAAGAATGCCTTAAGAATAAACTCGGTTCCTACTACGGCGAAGATATTTGGCTACCACAAGGGGAAAAAGATGGTTATAAAAATTTGATAAATGTTATCCGCTCAGAAAGAGTTTCCGCAGAATGGGATGATGAAAGTCAACCTCGTTGGTATGTGTTAGAGCGTCATGTTGCTAAACAAGCATGGACAAATAAAAAAGAAATTGAGCCTCCTTGGCCTCAGAAAGTAGTAGATGAAGGTCAGAAACCAGCAATAGTTTCGTTTTTTTCCTTCAAAGGTGGAGTTGGTCGCACAACAACATTAGTCGCAACAGCTCTGACATTAGCTCGTCACGGTCATCAAGTAGCTGTGGTCGATTTAGATTTAGAATCTCCTGGTATATCAACTTTTTTCCTCCCAGATACAGAGGAGAGTCCTCCAGGGATGATTGATTATTTGTTAGAAAAAAATATCCAAGGTAAGAATTGGAAACTTAAGGATCATTTAGAAGTAGTCAACGAGCCAAAATTATTAGGAGATGAAGAAAACATTTTACCTATACTGAGCGCAGGAAATGTGGATAAAAACTATCTGGAAAAGTTGGCAAGACTTGATTGCCAGAATTTTCTCAATGTCAATAACCCACTGCAAAAAACTTGGTCTGATATGTTCAAAGAACTGAATGAAGCAGCAGGGAAACTAGATTTTATTTTACTTGATACCAGAACAGGTTTTCACGATCTTGGAGGATTAGCGATCGCTGAACTCTCCCATGCAGCAGTCATTTTTGGCACTCAATCTCGTCAAAGTTGGGCAGGACTAACTCATGTTATTCGTCGTCTAGCAAAACCTTTAGCTCCCGAACCTTTGCCACTGTTACTCATCCATGCTCTAGCTCCAGGAATAGGTGTACCAGGAAGAGAGAAGGAACTGAGAGAATTTCGAGAGCAAGCTTATAGTGTTTTTCAAGATCATTACTATAAATCTAGCGAAGATCCTCCTAACTCCAATGATCAAGAAGCTAGTTTTGACCCAATAGTTATAGACTGGCAAAGTGAATTGCGTAGAGAAATAAATTTATCTGAACGAGATTCTACTTTTGAGAATGATAGTTCTTTGTCAAATATTATTAATATTTTAACAGGTAAACCTTATCAACGACTGGCAGAAAGACTGTGCCGTATTTTTAACCGTAAATTGAACCTTAAAAATTAGGTAGGAAAATGACTAACTTTGATAAAAAAAAGCTATTAGAAATTATGGCTAATGTTACACCAGGAAAAGGTATAGCTGAACATGAAAGTGATAATGAAAATTTATTGCTAAAAAACTTTTTACCTGTAGATCGCTACCGTAAGACATTGAACACTGATACATTTTTAATATTAGGTGGCAGAGGTGTTGGTAAAACAGAATTTTTTCGTTTACTAGGAAGTCCTAATGGTCG
Organism: Trichodesmium sp. MAG_R02; assembly: GCA_023356605.1. Taxonomy (GTDB): domain Bacteria; phylum Cyanobacteriota; class Cyanobacteriia; order Cyanobacteriales; family Microcoleaceae; genus Trichodesmium. Next base: position 9,740 of record JAKQYE010000004.1, read on the forward strand.
CAAAGCCTTAGTAAAAAACTTAAAAATTAAATACTTACCCCCTTTAGAAAAAACAATTTGGATTGCTGGATATGGTCGTACTAAGACTAGGGGAAAAAATTTTCCTGTACCAGAACTAACAGAAGACTACATGAAAGACAAGGATAGAAGTGATTGGCGTATTTTTTGGATCGGGTTGGTATTAGGAGTAATATTTCAGCAAGAAAAAGAATTATCAAATCACAATTGGGCTCAGGAAATACCAGAGGAAATTCGTGATTGTTTAACTAACAGATTATCATTACTTTCCCGCTGGTTTCTAGATGCTCGCCATAACTTTGAAAGTATCAACTATGCTTTAGATAAATTAGATGAAGAATTATTGGCAGATGATCGCTGGTTATTTATCACTTATGATGAACTAGATCGAATTGTTCCTTCTTATTTAAAACTGCGGGATCCCATCGCCGAACTATTAGCATTTTGGCTAGATAGATGGCGTCGTTGGGAACGAATTAGACCCAAAATATTTCTACGCACAGACTTATTTCGACAGAAATTTTTAGGATTTCCAGATGCTTCTAAACTCAGGGGACATCAAATTACTTTAGAGTGGAAAACTCCATTGTTATATCAGTTATTGGTGAAGCGTTTAGCTAACTCTGGAGAAGAAATGAATGATTATTTACAAATAGTTCCTGATTTAATTCCTTCAACTTCAAAAATAGATAAAATCCTAGGTATATTACCTGCATCAGATGAATCTCGTTTTGAATTATTAATGGAAAAAATAGTTGGGGTATTCATGGGAGAAAATCCTCGCAAAGGCTACACTTATAACTGGATTCCTAATCACCTTCAAGATGCAAAACGTAGCATTGCTCCTCGTTCTTTTTTAAAGTTATTCTCCTTGGCTGCAGAGCGTAGATTAGAAAAATTTGACGAAAAAGAATTGCCAGAAAATCGCTTATTAGAACCTTCTGATTTACAAGGAGCTTTAATGGATACCTCTCAAGATCGAATCAAAGAACTTACAGAGGAAGAATATCCCTGGTTAGAAGCTTTAAGAAAAGAACTTAAAGATTTAACACTTCTAACTGAAGAAGAAAAATTTCTCAACTTACTAGAAAACACAGAATGGAACCAAGAACCACCTTCATTAAAGCCCCAAGAAATTTTACAATACTTAGAACAATTAGGTATTGTTGAAATTCGCTTAGATCGGAGAATTAATATGCCCGATATTTATCGATATGGTTTTGAAGTTAAACGCAAAGGTGGAATTAAACGTCCAAAATTAAACAATTAAAATCAAACAATTATTTGTCATCGGTTAAATATTGAGTTTCAACTCCTTGAGTTCCACTCATAAATTTATCCCCGGTTAAATATTGAGTTTCAACTCCTTGAGTGCCACTTATAAATTTATTATCATATCCAATTGGTAATAAAATATTTGACGCTTCTTTCACTTCCGAAATTAATGCTTCTCCACTACCATTAAATAAACGAATAACTGCATAAGAAATTAATACTGGCGAAGCTAAAATGAAAGCAGCTATCATTCCCACTGGCGCTACTAATTGATAGACAATTAAAGCAGTAGGTTGAAATTCCTCATATTGGGAAAAAACCCTAGATAGCCACCATACTAATAATGACATTACAGCAAATCCGAAAAGAGTAACAATTGAAGGTATAACAAAAGATAAAAAAACAGCTATTACTGTAGTTAAAGCACCCCAACCTTGGGCGACTATTTTCTCTGATAGGTCAGAAACCATAATCGTTCCATGGACAAACCAAATGATAAATCCAAATACTAAAGTTATTGCTGATCCTGCCAAAAAAATGTTAATGCTCTTAATAAAAAGTTGCTTAATCTTATCGTTATTTAACTTATCTTGTTTCTGATTTTCCATTTTTTTAATTCCCTATACTTGAACTTTTTAGCAGACCTAATATGGTTGAAGTCAGAAGGTGCAAAGTAGGAGCAAAGGACTATTCGTCCCTACATTCCCAGGACAAACTAAATTTGAGAGGAGTAATAATATCCTAACCGCCTTGGTGAGAGCTATACTTTTCCATAATAATATGCTTATACCAAATATCTAAAGTATTGCTACTTTTTATTGAAACTAAGGAATAGGGAAATAAATAGGTAGCAATCGTATATGTTCCAAAAGAATCGTTAAAAACATTACTCTTACTGATTACTTAATAACTAAAGTCTTAACTAACCATAGCATTATTTTGGGGAAGAGGAGTAACAATATCCTAACGGCCTTGGTGAGTGCTATATTTTTCCATGGTAATATGTTTATACCAAACATCTAAAGTATTGCTACTTTTTATTGAAACTAGGAAATAGGGAAATAAATAGGTGGTAATTATACATTTTCCAAAAAAATCGTTAAAAACATTACTTTTACTTATTGCTTAATAACTAAAGTCTTAACTAACCATAGCATTATTTTGGAGAATTGGTATTAATATATCTATTCCCTATAAAAATATAATTTTATAGGTCGCGAGTCTCATAATTGCCGTATTATATACTAATACTGATAAATATTCGTATTATGGCCTTAAGCATTTTTTTGCCAGAATCAGGAATAAATATTGAAGAAAAAAAGTTGAAAACGATAGAAAGAGCTGTCTCAAATGAATTGGATAAACTTTTTAATAAGCAGAATTTGACTTATATTATAGCCATCCCAATTACTGGGGCGGACATTCTTGCTCTTCTCAGATATAATCCTTACTGGGAGGGTTAATGACTATTCCCTCCTACTTCTAACTTCTGACTTATGCTAAACTTTTGTGCAGTTAAACAACAAATTGATTGTATGCCTCCTTTTAGAAAAAAACCTTTTAAATTCTAAATTCTAAATTTTAGCTTACTAATACGCATTTTAAATGAGTATTAGCTTACTTGTCTATTCCAAATCAAATCAAATCAAATTATCTTTAATTATTATGTCAGCAACATTTGAACAAGTATTTGTACATCCAAGTCAATTTCCGGATCAAGTTTATCAAGATTATTTAGTTAGTTTTTCTGGGAAGCAAATTAATCATAAGTTTCATTATGATAGTGTTAAGCAAAGTCAAAAATGGTTAAAAATTCATCAAGAATATTCCCCTTCTAAAAATGATAGAGATTGTGTTGATACTTATAAAAAATGTTTCCAAAAAACAGCAGAAACCCTAGATGAATTTTCCAGTTTACAGTTAATTGGATTAGGTTCTGGTGGTGGAACTAAAGATAGTTTGTTATTGTCCTATTTATCTAATCAGCGGCGAAAGTTAATTTATTATCCTCTAGATGTTAGTTTATCTCTAGCAATAATTTCTGCTCAAAAAGCTAGGAGTTCTTTTCCTGAATTATCTATACAACCAATTGTTTGTGATTTACTTCATAGTGATAATTTAATGCTTCAAATTCAGAAAAGAGGTGAGCAGGAAAGGAGAATTATTACATTTTTTGGTATGATTCCTAATTTTCACCCCCAGGAAATTTTCCCAATTTTAAACAATTTTTTGGTTGAAGGAGATTTATTGTTATTAAGTGCAAATTTATCACCTGGTTCGGATTATGTTCAAGGTATCGAAAAAATCATGGTACAATATGATAATAATTTGACTAAAGATTGGCTAATTACTGTATTAGAAGATGTGGGAGTTAATCAGGAAAATGGGAGCATTAAATTTAGGATTAAAGATGATGAGGAAAACCCTGATTTAAAAAGAGTTAATGCTGATTTTGAATTAAATAATGATGTTACTTTTAAATTGGATAATCAATTGATAGAATGGAAAAGTGGAGATAAAATTGGGTTGTTTTTTTCCTACCGTTATACTACTGCAAAGCTCCAAAAAATCCTCAGTAGTTATGGGATAAATATGTTGAATTATTGGGAAGCTGCTAATCAAGAAGAAGGAGTTTATCTCTGTCAAAAAAGTAAATAGGGCTTACTGAAAAATCTTTTTAAGGAGTATTGAAAAAGGGTATTCATCTTTAACCATGACCAACCCGTCCCTAACCCCTCCCAGGAGGAGAAATAGGGGATTAGGTACGGAAGTTCCATGAGACATCTTGATACCCTTTATCTCCCTGAAATTTTTGTTTTTTATCAAAAAGAAAAATGGTTGATCAATTGTCTAAAATTTGCTCCGAATGCCCCAGAACAAAACCCTGTAGAATATATAGCAATCCTATTTTATTTGTGTCAAAAATCTTACTGCTTTTTAGGCAACAAGCAAGAGGCAACAGGCAACAGGTAAGATTTTCAACTTTTTTATCTACTTTTTTATCTACTTTTTGATTTGCCGCAACCTATTTAGGACTGCTATATTTGGTTACAAACCAAAAACTTCATGATTGCGTTTTATCATCTTTGTAGTTCTTTTAAAATAGTTAAGTGGTTATTTAAATTTTTTGTAGACGGTCAGAACTTTGATTTTTCAAAACTTTTTCAGTATGGAATTTTGCCACAACCACCCAGAGGATTGCTATATATAAAAAATACACAAACGATGCTACCGGACATGATATAATTTAAGTCATTTGAGTTAAATAGTATAGGTTTTATGTAACCTGTTGTGATACATTATGAAGTGCTGAATGTGGGTTAGATAAGTAGGGTCGCCTAAGTTAATAAAATTGGTATAATAATCAATTATTAATTGTTAATTCTTGAATCTAATATTTAGCCTTTTTTAAGGGTATCAATATGTAAAAATTCACCAATTTTTATAAGTAGTTGTGGTCAGCTTAATTATGAATGTAGGATTTTTTCCTAAGTTTCCTGCAGGAGCTTTTGTCACAAGTTCTACCGACAATAATAGCAGTTTAAATGAAACTTAGTTATAGCAGAAAAAACTTGTCTCAATCTAAATTAAAATAACTATAGATAGGATTGCATCAATTTGATAAGTCTTTGCGACACCTTCTTGAGTAGGAGACCCACCCAGTGGGTAGGGACGTTGTATGCTACGTCCCTACAAAATGTGAATAATTCAGAAGCTCCTGCCGTGCTAATGATCAAAATGGTGGTTATGGGTAATATCATGTCCGGATATTAGGGCTCTTGCCTTACTACATTTTTTTATTACAACTATTCAACCGGACATTATATTAAGAACTTTAATTCTAACTATTTAACCAGACATCATATTAATATGACTTCTGCCTTATGCCTTCTCTGGTCAAATAAACTTAAAGTCTGAAGAATCAATAATAGTATTAATAGCATCAGGAAAAACAGGAATATTATTAAGAATTGCTAAATCAAAAGCACGACTACCATCATCGTCAAGATTAGGGTCATATCCTAAAATAGCTTTGCCATTTAAACTATTATTGACATAAATAAAGAAAGCTGGACTTGTACTAGAACCCTTTTGATTGTTCAAAATAGAATTCACTTGCTGTACATCTTCAAATTTATTCTCAAAAATAATCAGTTCTTGTTCGCTAATATCTTGACCTTGTGAACCTAAATTATCCAGAGAAACTATCACACTAGAAAATTCTGTAGCAGTACCAGAAGGATTAGTTAAATTACCAAAATTATTCGATCTAAACAAAAATACATCATTATTGCCATTAAAATCAGTAATCACATCTACTCCTTCATTGGGAACTTCAAAAAAGAAAGCATCATTGCCTCCATTACCAGTTAATCTGTCAGTACCAAATCCACCATTTAATGTATCATCTCCTAAACTTCCATTGATAGAATCATTACCTTCATTACCACCTACAAAATCGTTCCCTTCACTACCATCGAGAGTGTCAGCTCCTGGGCCACCACCCAAAGAGTCATCACCGATGCCACCAATAATACTGTCACTATCAGCACCCCCATCAATAGTATCGTTACCGGAATCACCTGCAAGAGTATCATTTCCCGTATTACCCAATAGGGAGTCGTTGTTATCTCCCCCAGAGAGGGAATCATTACCTGTACCTCCGTCAAGGGTATCATCACTAAGCCCACCTTCAAGAGTATCTTGTTGTTCTCCTCCTAATAATAGATCCTTGCCATCTTCTCCTAACAAAAAGTCATTATCAGCACCCCCATCAAGAGTATCGTTGCCTACTCCTCCCAATAATGTGTCAGTTTCTTCTCCTCCAAACAAAGAGTCGTTACCAGTTTCACCTAATAAAGAATCTTTTCCAGGTCCACCATCTAAAACATCATCTCCACCACCACCACTGAGAGTATCGTTGCCAACATTTCCTATCAAGTAATCACTTTCTTGGGTACCGTTAATATTATTACTGCCATTGTTTCCTTCGATAACATTATCAACAACTCTAATGCTAAAAGATGTCCTGGCAATACTTCCACCATCACCATCAGAAACAGAAAAGGAAAAAGGAAAATTACCTGCTGTATTACCAGGGGTATACAGAATTAAATTGTTATTAATATCAGCTTGAGAGAAAGTATTACCCTGATTAAAAGTTTGATTAACTAACCTAAGATTACCTTGTGCTGATGTTGTAATAATGTTGTAGGTAATTTCTTCTACTGTGTTGTCCGTATCTGTAACTAAAAGACTGGTATTTAATATGTTTTTTCTGGGTCCATTTTTGACAACAATAATACCTCGGTTGTTGGCTAACTGTGGAGGATCGTTGACTTTGATATTGACTTGAGCTGTATTGGAATTACCATTACCGTCACTAATACTATAGCTGAAACTATCATCTCCTAGGAATGCAACATTAGGAGTGTATACATAAGTTGTAATGTTTTCTTCCACTAACGATCCGTTTTGTGGTTGATTTATAGAAATACTTAAAGGATCTCCTTCTGGATCGGAGTCGTTTTCTAGTAGTTTTTGAGCAGTAATAGTTAATGGTTCATCTTTATTAGTTGTCAAATTATCATCCTCTGCCTCTGGTGGTAAGTTAAAGGGTTCTGGTGTTGGTGCTGGTGTTGCTGCTGGTGCTGGTGTTGGTGTTGGTGTTGGTGTTGGTGCTGGTGCTGGTGTTGGTGCTGGTGTTGGTGTTGGTGCTGGTGTTGGTGCTGGTGTTGCGTTTGGCGTTATTGATATTGTTACTATTACAGGGTTGTCTTCTGATACCCCAACACTTACACCTGTTGTGGGTGTGACTCCAGTAGGTGTTGCTGTGGGTGTGACCCCAGTAGGTGTTGCTGTGGGTGTGACCCCAGTAGGTGTTGCTGTGGGTGTGACCCCAGTAGGTGTTGCTGTGGGTAGTGATACTGTGACAAAATCATTAGAGTCAATAGTGCTACTTTCAACTCCAACTAATACTGCTAAGAAGTCACCGTTAGTACCACCTACACTAATAATTGTATTATCGGAGTTGTCTTCTGGTGTAAAAATACTTAGATCTTCAAAGGTCAAACCATTACTAAGACCAATCAAATCTTCATCACTGAAGTCATTAATCAAATCTGCCCCAGCAACTCCTGAACCTCCTGAGTTACGTGTAAGATTAAAAGTATCTTGCCCAATACCACCTGTAATTGTATCTGCACCAAGATTTCCTGAGAGAAAGTCTGCACCCACTCCTCCTTCTAGGGAGTCTCCATCTTTCCCACCAAAAAGTATATCGTCTCCTGAATTTCCTTCTAGAGTATCTCTACCTGTCCCTCCAAATAAGTTATCTCCACCATCATTTCCTAATAAACAATCGTCACCTATACCGCCAACTACTGTATCATTGCCAATATCTCCATCAACTACGTCATTGCCTCGATCGCCAAATAAGAGGTCATTTTCTCCACCACCCACAATAGTATCATCCTGTTTACCTCCAAAAATAGTATCATTGCCTTCATTTCCCAATATATCATCACGGTCGCGATCGCCAAATAATGTATCACTACCACTATTTCCTCGAATAACATCTAAACCTTTCCCCCCCCGCAAACAATCATCTCCCAGACCTCCGTCAAGAAAATCATTTCCTGCATTACCGTTTATTTGGTCTTGACCTTCACCCCCAAGGAGAGTATCATTTTCATCTAGAGCAAAAACTGTATCATCTCCAGACAATGCTGTAATTGTGTCCTCTCTTGAACTTCCAATTATGGAGTCGCTCAGAAGAGTTCCCTCTCCTAAACCTTCAATAGAAATTGCTGGTGGTAGTCCGACTTGTTGTTTAACTGTTTGTACCATGTTAATTTTTCCTCATAATTATTTTTTTTGCGTTACATACATTATATAAATGTGAGATGATTCTAATAGTTTTGTGAAATAGACATATTATATTATGTCCAGTTAAATACTTCACTTTGAACTATTTTGGCACTTATGCTAGAGGCATAAGTAAAGAAAAGGTACTTACGGGAGAAAACTGTTGAGCACAGATTATCTGGATCTGATGTACTTATTCCTTATATTTTCTGGTAAACAGGATGCTCACCCCACTTTCGTGAAACTGTATAACATCCTTTAATTTAGTAATTTCTTTTTCCGCCTTTTTCAGAAAGAGAAAGGAATATCATGTTTTTAACAATTCGTTGGCCAAGAGGGTGATTACTACTTATTCAGTATAACCCCAGGTCCTACTTAAGTTGCACACAACATGAGTAGGAACCTTACATGTAACGTCCCGAATTACTCTGAATTTATATAAAGTCAAAATCATTTGCATTAATAATAGTTGAAATTTGGTCTTGTTCTGGTTGAATAGATTGGAGGATACCCAACTCAAAAGCATCCAGACTATCATCAGCCAAATTTGTGTCATAACCAACCACATATTTGTTTCTTTCACCGTTGAGGTAAACAAAGAAAGCAGGGCGATCGCCCGATCCATTTTGTCCCTTCAATGCCGCATTAAGTGCTTGTTCATTATCAAACTTACCTTCAAAAATTACCAATTCTGCATCAGCAATACTCAGACCTTCAGAACCAAGATTTTCGTCCCGGAGAATCACACTAGAAAAACCATTATTGCTTAAACCACCGAAATTAGCAGACGTAAACAGGAATCTATCGTCACCCTTACCCTTGCCGTCAAAATCAACGATTATATCAACACCTTGGTCAGCGACCTCATAAAAGAAGAAATCATTCCCTCCACCACCTGTTAACCTATCCGAACCAAACCCTCCTGCTATAGTATCATTGCCAATACTACCATCAATAAGATCATTGTTATTACCACCTTGGATAGAATCATCTCCTATATCACCAAGAATGGTATCAAGACCAGAACCACCATTTATAGTGTCATTACCATCATTACCCACTATCGAGTCATCACCATCTTCTCCAAATATTAAGTCGTTCTCTGAACCCCCTAAAACAGTGTCTGCTCCAACGCCGCCACTAATAGTATCGTTATCAGCACCACCATCTATAGTATCATTACCTGTATTCCCAGCTATACTATCTTGCCCATCTTCTCCCAAAATAGAATCGTTACCTTCTCCTCCGGCCATACTATCGCCACCATCTCCTCCTACTAAGCTATCGTTACCTGCCTCCCCAAAAATACTATCATTTCCTGGATTTCCAGAAAGACTATCATTACCATCACCACCAAATATACTGTCGTTGCCATCTCCCCCTCTGACAGTATCTTGTTGAGCTCCACCAGATAGACAGTCATCACCAAAGTTACCAAAAATACTATCATTTCCTTCATTACCACCAATATAGTCACTGTTACTCAGACCATCTATACTATCATCTCCTGCTAACCCCAAAATATTATTACTGAGGTCGGTACCAGTGAAGTTATCAGCTTCATTAGTTAATGTTTGAGTATCATCTACAATGCCGATGCTGAATGAATTTAAAAGAATTTGATTACCAGAAGTATCAGAAACAGTATAACGGAAAAAGTCGTTACCTGCTTGATTATCAGGAGTAAATTGTAGTAAGTTATTGTTAATATCTTGTTGAGTGAAGGTATCTCCTTCTAGTAACCTAGGACTTGCTCCTATCCTGAGAATACCTAAATCTGGAGCATCTGCTATTTTATAAGTTAACTCATCAGGAGTATTATCAGCATCAGAAACTTTCAAATTATTGTCAGTAATAAACTGTCTATCTAAACCTTTTTTCACTACTATACCAGTATTGTTAACTAGCTCTGGTGTTTTGTTAAGTGTTATCGTCACATTAGCACTATCGGTGCCCCCATCGCCATCACTAATGGTGTAACTGAAACTCTCAGTACTAACAAAGTTAGTATCTGGGGTATATTCAAATATTCCATTGCTTTTCACGACTAACTCTCCATTGGAAACTGTGGTGAAATCAGTTACTGTCAGTGGTTTGCCTTCAGGGTCAGAATCATTTGCTAACACATCGAACTCTATAGATTTATTTTGACTAGTTGCTACCTGATCATCTTGCGCATTAGGTAGAAGGTTGGGAATAGGTATTGGTATGTCTGTAGGTATTGGTAAGTTTGTAGGCGTTGGTATGTTTGTAGGTATTGGTATGTCTGTAGGTATTGGTGTGTCTGTAGGTGATGGTGCGTTTGTAGGTGTTGGTGTGTTTGTAGGTGTTGGTGCAGGAATAGGAAACCCACCGACACCAATAAAATTACTAGAATTAATACTATTACTATCAACTCCTAATAAAATAGCTAAGAATGGACCATCAGAACCATTCTGAATTATGGTATCACGACTTTCTGAAGTTGGACTTGGGAAAATAAATAAATCATTAAAACTAAGACTATTTCCTAAACTAATTAGGTCTCTATTACTATCAAAGTCGGCAATAACATCTGCCTCCACAATTTCCAACCCACCATTTTCAGGACTAATAAAGAATGTATCATTACCCTCACTACCAATAAGGGTATCTGTACCCAAACCTCCTGCTAAAGAGTCATTGCCAAAATTTCCTTCAACTGTGTCGTTACCATTTCCACCCTCTATGGTGTCATTCCCACTATCCCCTAGAATTTGGTCGTCACCTTTACCTCCATATATTGAGTCGTCATCTTCATTTCCACGAAGCAAGTCTACTCCTGAACCGCCAAATATTAAATCCTTACCCAAACCACCAAATATTTCATCGTTGTCTTCATCACCAAAGATAGTGTCATTGCTTCCATCTCCAAATAAGCGATCAACACCTAGACCACCCCTAATAAAATCCTCCCCTGCGTCACCACGAACGTTATCATTACCCTCTCCACCAAGAACACTATCGTTACCATCTCCACCAGTCACTGCATCATCCCCTTTGTCACCAGATACGAAGTCATCTCCTGCATCACCAGAAATATTATCGTTATCCTTGCCCCCATATACCGTATCTCTACCATCCCCTCCAATTACAATATCATTCCCGCGATCGCCAAATAATATATCATTACCATCTTCTCCTACAACAAGATCATCATCTTTCCCCCCACGGATATTATCATTTCCTTGGTTTCCTATAACTGTATCATTTCCTTGGTTTCCATGTATAACATCGTTATCTGCATCGCCTCTAATTTCATCGTTGCTACCTTGACCAAAGATACTATCGTCACCTCCAGCTCCAAATATTACATCTACTTGGTCACCACCAATTAAAAATTCATTATCAGGAGTACCTCGGAATACCCCTTCGACTTTTATGGGTCCTCCTTCACTTAATATCCTAATGTTAACTGTTGTTAGAGAACTTGTTGTTCCATTACTTGTCTCGTAACTAAAGCTATCTGTTCCTATAAAGAATTGTCTAGGGGTATAAGTAAAAGTACCTGCATCATTTTCGACTAATGACCCATTTGTAGGCAAGCTAAAGTTAATGATGGATAGCGGGGTTCCTATAGGATCGATATCGTTTTCAAGAACATTAAAACTAACAGCTTGGTTTTGATTAGTTGTCACTTCATCGTCTACAGCTATGGGTGGTGGCGGTGGTACTGGTGAAGTAGTTGGTGTTGGTTCTAATGGCGATGGTGTAGGTAATGCCTCAAACTTACCGTCAAGAATAAGGCCAACGAGTCTGCCACTATCATCTCTAACTTCGATAACTTCTGTTGTTGTTGGTTCTGGTGTTGGTGCTGGTGTTGGTGCTGGTGTTGGTTCTGGTAATAGTTGAAACTGACCGTCAATAATAAGGCCAACGAGTCTGCCACTATCATCTCTAACTTCAATAACTTCTGTTGGTGCTGGTGTTGGTTCTGGTGTTGGTTCTGGTGTTGGTGCTGGTGTTGGTTCTGGTGTTGGCTCTAGTGTTGGTTCTGGTGTTGGCTCTAGTGTTGGTGCTGGTGTTGGTTCTGGTGTTGGTGCTGGTGTTGGTGCTAGTGTTGGTGCTGGTGTTGGTTGTAATGCTTGAAATTTACCATTATCGTCCTTGTAACCTTTTATAGAAACACCATTTATTTTTTCAGTAACTATTTCAATATTTGTTATTGTTCCTGCTGTTGACATTCTTTTTCTTCCTTTAAAAATTTTATTTAAATTTATTGACGATATTTATTGACAAATACTCTATTTTATAATAAACGTTAATCTTTGATTAGTCTTAAATTTGGCCAAAGACTACAATAAGTATTTATTCTGAATTGTGCAACTAATCAGTATGGGACATAGAACTGTAGACCAAAGGTAAAAGTGGCCCTGTTTGCTCCTGCCCATTGACAGCCAAATCGCTGTGACAAAGGTAAATCCGATGTTCATTTGACCCATTAACTGAACTAGAGTTGGAATAACTGACACGACTTAACAAATCTAACAAAATTCGTCGCAATCTTTCCCGATCAGATTTTTGAGAATCTTCAATAGTCCAACATTTTCCTAACTGGCCTTGCAAAAATAATGTTGCTCCGTAGAGAGTGGCAGTACCTCCACTTAACCACAGAGGAGAGCCAACATCCAACCAATACTGCCATCTATGACATTTGCGACTAGCCCGGTATTGAAAAATCGTCGCCAAAGTAACTGCAGAAGGTGAATGAACTATTGAAGGGATTGGATATGGGTTCGCACTAACAACACCTCTGCGTAAAAACTGGATAAATTTCTCCACTGTACTAGAGGATGAGTCTTTCTCCATTGGGTCATCAGTCATAGGTTCTGTTACCTCCAGTTGGGAGTTTTGTTGTAACCTACGCTCTACTTCCCAATAGTGGGTTGCTGTTTCCATCAACTCCCGTAATGCTGATAACTGAGCCAAAGAAAGATAACTAGAAATAAAAAAACTTTGAATTGCTCTATCTAGTAAAAATATCGGGTTAGGTAGTTGACCTTCTTGCTGTTGGGAACGCTGCTTTTCTATCCACTCTAAAATCTGATTATAAAAACAAGTTGCTCGAGAACCCACCCTATCCCATCGAGAAAAAGTTTGTATGGGTAGTAAGCGTGGATGTGCAATATCTGGATAAAAGCAATGATCGGCTAATAGACCTGCCCTCACTGGATCTATATCACTAGTCTTCTGTAAATTTTCCTGACCATCTATTTGTCTTTCCCCTTTACTAATTGAACTCTGACTTAATACCACCAACATTTCTGCCATAGCATCACGATCTACTAAACGACCCAAACCAGGATAAACTAAAGTTAAAATACTCAACAATGCTCGAATCATGGGATAGCTAATTAGAGGACGTTGTTCTTTGAGAGATTCCACAGCAATTCCAGCATCCTCGAGCATTGACATCAAACTATAACGAGCGATCGCATCTAAACCAGGAGCTATTATTGCTACTTCTTCAGGTTTTACTATACCCAAATTTATATCTTGAACGATCATCTTTGCTACATTTTGTAATAAAGCTGCTCGGGATCTAGCGGGAATTAATTTTAAATAAGTTCGGAGTTGGCGCTGATAAATATTCAGGTAATTATTATTGACGACTAATTCCATAATAGGTTCCCCTATTTCTTGTGCTAAATTCTTAGGGGTCTCTAATATTTCTGTTTGACAGCGATCTTGTAGTTGTGCTAGATATTCCGGGTCAGCTCCCAAACCTAATCTAATACTACCGTCAGGATTATAAGTAAAAACACCTGTCGCCCCATTATCTAACAGAAAGTCGAACAACCGATAAGTTATGGCGGGATATTCATCCAAATTATCTGCCAACACAAACGGATAACGATGAATTAAATGTTGCTGATAGGTAGAGTTTGGCAATAAATACCGCCAGTACAACTCCGTGATTATTCCATAAGTTAGCAACCCTCCTTGGCAACACCAATCTCGCCACTCTTGCAGTAATTCTGCTATATTAGCACAGAAGTTATCTAGGGCAGTTAGGGTACCAGTCCCTACATCCTCAAATCCCTGTTGTAAAACTATTCCAATTTCTTCTGTCGGCGTGCAACTGAAAGCAGCCAACTGAAATAAGTCTAGAGTTCGACGTATCATCCGCTCTAAACTAACTCCTGGCTGTTTTAGTTTCTCTATCTGAGGACTCCAAAATCTGCTAGCAAGTTCCTGTTCTGTTTCAGGGCGTAGTCGCAAAGGAAACTGCCCCCTCAACTTCAAGGCTTGGATCAGTAATGGCCAGAATAAGATTACCTCATCCTCAAAAAAACCTAATGGGGTAGTTGAGTTGTAAGGGTATTGTTCTGATGTGGCCTCCGAAATTCGGTCCATCAAATTAATCCGGTTCTCTGTATTAGCAGCCAAAATTAAGATTTGTGGTTCAGTATGTTGGGATACCCCTATTTGATTGTGGCGATCGCTTTTGAGTTTTTCTAGTCTCACTGTGGGAACAATTTGATTTAAGGGAGATTGAATCTGTTGGCCTCTAATACAGAATTCTTCTATTAACCGACTTGTTTTACCACTAAGAGTTGCTCCTGTAATCCATAGAGAAGTATCGGGCACTGTTAATTATCCTTTGTTTAATTCATCACCTATAGTGCAAAGCACGGCACATGGGAAATAGATATCTGGCGAAAAAAAATAGATTTTTTGCTAAGGGTTTTACTACATTATAATATAGCATTAAGGTTAATAAATGCTTGTTACAAATGACAGAGACTTTCGAGACAATGTTCCTAGATTAGAAGGAGTAAATATTAAAAAAAAATAGGAGGACATTATACTTGCTCCCTACACTTTAATCAGTTAAATTAATTATAACAAATCAGAATCTATAGTCAGTACGGATAACTGATAACTGAAATTACTTCAGCTATTACCTTAAAAATTTTCATAATTATGAAGACACCAAGCCATGCCATTATTAATCTTGCACTTCTTACTAAACCTCAACTCCCACAAGCTAATATTGCTATTGTAATTGGTGGAATTTTACCTGATATTCCTATCTTCATTTTCTACTTCTGGGCAAAATTTATTGCTCGCTTACCAGAGGCAAAAATTTGGTCAGAAGCATATTATCAACCATTGATCCAAAATATTGTTGCTATCTTTCATTCTATTCCTTTAGCTATAATTTGCTGGCTAATTTCTTACTATTTTGGTTGGCAAATTATGCAATTTATCTGTATTAGTTTGTTATTCCATTCTCTACTAGATTTGCCAGTACATAATGATGATGCTCATAGACACTTTTTCCCTTTCAGTAACTATAGATTTATTAGTCCGATTTCTTACTGGGATCCGAAACACTATGGGCCAATTGTTGCTTTGATAGAAATTTTGCTAGTTTTATTAGCAACTTTACAAGTATTTCCGGGAATTAATTCTCTTGTTGGAAAGGGATTAATGATTTTAGTAAATATATTTTATTGGGGTAGTTATACTTATTTTTATCTTCGTTCTAGAGTTTTAATCAACTAGATAACTACACAATAATATTAATGATTATCAAATGTCTAATACCAAGGGTAATAAATGTTTACTACATTTTCTTGAGAGTAAGTATTTACATTTCGCACGTCAAATTGTAGTATATCAGATATGCTATTGAAAGCCTTTTCTGATAATCACTATGAAGTTTAGAATTAAAATACATACTACACAAACTATTGATAGTTATTAGCAATAATAGAGGCTGTGATCCATCTTATTCGTTAAAAATACCCTTGTAGTATAGTTGAAATGCGGAATGTGGGTAAGTAGGTACCTTGCATACAAGGTACGTATAGAGAAGTAAACATACAGTATCGAAACGGACAAATTATGTACAAAGCATCAATCGTAAAACTCTTTTTTTGCCTGGGTCTTGCCTGATGAATATTTACCTGATCCTAGGGGGAAGTACCGTAATATTAAGTCTTATTAATTAGCCGTAATAAATCAGCTACCTTTAGTGATATTTAGATAACTTTTGTTGTGACCCATGTTGTGACCCAAGAAAATAAATTTATTGCCGAATGAAAAAGAAGCACCAAAGATTTTAATTCGTAGTCTTTTAGCTTAAGTCATCTGAAATATGACTCTCAACTCCTATGCCATCTTTTTAGATTGTGGTTAATTAATGCAACCTGGTATTAGAATAATTAACATATACTTCAGCTTATAATTACCAGAAAGTTTAAAAAACCCGTGTTAATTACTTAATAATCAAGGTGTAATTTAAGTGTAATATTCTTTTTTCATGTCTGAGATAAAACCTTCCCAGATGAATAATTAACCTTTGAGCTTTTTCCTTCTTTAATTTAAGAATATCGAATATTAAAACAACACCAATTTTCTTGTTTCCAGAGAGTAGCTACAACCCAACCATTTTCTTCTAAAGTATTAGCAACTGATTTAGATTGTTCTAATAAGACACCACTAATAATACCCCAAGTTGTCGGTTTAGCGATCGCTTGGAGATAAGGAACTATATCAATGACAACCTCAGCTAAAATATTGCAGAGTATACCATCTACAGGTTCAGGAAGTAATTCAATTAAATGCTCAATATCTCCTTGTTCAACAATTAATTTTTCCTCCTCTATTTGATTTAATTTTCTATTATGAATAGTCGATCTAATTGCCAAAGGGTCGATATCCACAGCATAAATCTGACGTACTCCTAATAATGCTGCCCCAATGGACAAAATACCACTGCCACAACCAATATCAGCAATTATAGCTTCAGGATTAGGTTCCAAACCTAACCGCATTTCTAATGACTCTAAACACAATTCCGTAGTAGGATGAGTACCAGTACCAAAAGCTGCTCCTGGATCTAAACGGAGGATAATTTTATCTGACTCCTCTGATAAAGCTAACCAAGCAGGATGAATCAAAAAGCGATCGCCAATTTCTTGAGGTTGCCAATATTGTTTCCAACTACTTGCCCAATCTTCTTCCTCAATTAGAGACCAATCTATCACTGGATGTGGTAAACTCATACACAGAGCATCTTGACGCAAATTTAAAGCCAGAGCTGACAAATCTAACAATTGAGTTTGTTCTTCTGGTAAATAAGCTAATACCAAACAATTATTACCTTTAACCTGACTTGCGGTGCCACGGCAACCAAAACTATCCAGACGCCAGAATATTACTTCCTCCAGATTTTGGTCACACAAAACTCTAATTTCCCACCAGTTATATGCCATAAAAGTTCTAGTTTTTCTGAATTAAATTTGACAAGACTTGCCCAGCCAAATAAGACACCAGTTTTATTGCCCTAATTATTGTTGTGAGCAAATAGGTTCATTATAGAAACCCTTTAGTATCTTTACCTTGATAACAATTTTGAGGAGCAGAGTCAGGAGTGAGATAGAGACAATTAGGAGAAAAAAGTAGAAAATATTCCCATACTCCTCCAGCACAAATACTCATATCATCTGACCCTCTTTTTGGTATTAACGGCTGGGATTAAATTTTTGAGGTATAGAGTCCCCTTGCTCGAATAAGTAATAATTGAAAAATGCTTCAATATACCCCATCTCCCCATTTCCTCCACTCCCCCCACTCCACCTCTATTTTGAAATAGATCCCAAATGGCTTCTATACTTTATTTATAGTCCACACTACCGAATTTAATATTAAATATTGGAAGAATATCAAAGCCTTTAGGTCAGAGAGTACATCATCAAAGAGCAACTGTATAAGCATTCCTAATTCCTGGTTCTTTGATAATTTCAGTTAATATTTTTTCTGGCAATGGGTCATCAATACTTAATACCATCACAGCATCACCTCGAACAATTTTACGACCCACCTGCATACTGGCAATATTGACATTAAAACTGCCCAGAAGTGAGCCAATTTTACCAATAATTCCCGGCATATCTCGATGGAGAGTCAATAACATATATGGACTAGGAGGGACATTAATTGGAAAACCATCAATATTAGTAATCCGAATCTCATCCTTTCCCAGCAAAGCACCTCGAACATTATGTTCACCCAGAGACCCCTTTGCTTCTAGATGCAATGAACCACTATAATCCCGTACTGAACCATCTCTAGTTTCCACTACTCGAATACCTCGTTCCTTGGCTTCAATAGAAGCATTTACATAATTGACCCGCTCTCGCAAAGCTTGAGAAAGTAATCCCTTCAAAGCCGCTATTACTACAGGCTTACTATCTCCAGCGGCCAAATCTCCTTCAAGACGAACATTGAGGAAATCAATACGCCCACCTGCTAACTGACTGACCAAATTACCAAGAGTTTCGGCCAATAGTAAATAGGGCTTCAATTTTTTTAAAGTATCAGCATACATACCAGGAATATTTACTGCAGATCTGGCAGGCAACCCTAACAATACATCTCGAATTTGTTCAGCGACATCTATTGCTACATTCACTTGAGCTTCAGCAGTTGAAGCACCCAAGTGAGGAGTCATCACAATTTTTTGTCCCAAACCCCGTAGTGGGGACTCAACTTCTAAAGGCTCATTTTCATAAACATCTAAAGCAGCTCCAGCAATTTTCCCTTCTTTTAGAGCTTCAGCTAAAGCAACTTCATCAATAATTCCACCTCTAGCACAATTAATAATCCGAGCCGTAGGCTTCATTTTTGCAAAAGTTTCAGCATTAATTGAATGATAAGTTTCGTCAGTTCTGGGTATATGGAGAGTCATATAATCAGACTCTTGGACTAACAGTTCCATATCTACCAAAGTACAACCCAACTGTTCTGCCCTTTCTGCAGAAATAAATGGATCATAAGCCAAAACTTTCATACCCATAGCTTTTGCCGCCTTAGCTACATGGGAGCCAATTTTACCCAAACCAACAACACCGAGAGTTTTTTTGTAGACCTCTACCCCGATAAACTTTTTGCGGTCCCATTTACCACTAATGATTGATTGGTTAGCTTCTGGAACATGGCGCGACATAGACAACATCATTGCCAAGGCGTGTTCTGCTGCAGCAATTGTATTTCCTTCTGGTGAGTTAACTACCACAATACCTTTACGGGTTGCTGATGGTACATCTACATTATCTACCCCAACTCCAGCGCGACCAATAATTTTTAGTTTAGTGGCAGCTTCTATTATTTCTTTGTTAACTTTAGTACCAGAGCGAATCATTAAACCGTCATATTCTGGTATGACTTTTACTAATTCTTCTGCAGGTAGACCTGTTTTTACATCTACTTGAGCTACTTGGGACAGAATATCTATTCCACTTTGATCGATTGAATCAGATACAAGAACTTTTGGCATAAGAAGTTAGTTGAATAATTGGGTTATTTGATTATTTTTCTGACTGAAACTTCTGCTTCAGTTTAGTTTTTTTGTGCCTTAAATAACAACTATACTTTTCCAAGTACCAGTATGGACCTCTAATTTAATTTATTGCCTGAAAAATTTTAGCTAAATCCTGGAAAAGCCTCACACAATAATAATCCACAGTAAATCAGTGGGAGTCGATGTCCCATTAATTTACAGATACTGGTTTTTGTCTTAATAGTAGAAATTCATGTTACCATTGTCAAAGTCAAAAATAATAATTGTGAATCTGAATGGCATAAGTAAAGATCATGGCAGCGTCTACTGTGGCAATCTGGTTTATTGTCATCAAAACCCAATCATAAACATACAAAACATTGCTCTGGGGCATCCCCTCCTTAAAGTGTGCACTTGTCTAACGCAACAGCATGACCAGGAAGTGAGAACTGTACACTATAACTCCTAGTTAATTTAGCTAAATCCTCGAGAAGCCTCACGCCATAATCTTTGATTTGGCCTGAGATGAATTGGTATTCAATCAATGGGGCTCAATGGGACATTCATTGAAAATATTATTCTGGTTTTTTTTGATTCTCAATTTTTGGTGAAAAAGTCCCCAAATAATTATCCAAAAGAACTCCCAAATTGTCCGCACTGCGGTATAGTAATAGGGCGTGATGTAAACCCAGGGATAAATTAAAAAACGGGGCGCTAGGGCATTGAGTCCTTAAAGCTCGTGGAGTCTGACGGAGTACCGGGACTGGGAAGCGAAAGACTCACACTATAGCATTAGCTTAGTGTGGGAGTATGTCACGAGTATTTCATATTTCTTTTATTAATTTCTATGAATTATCTCGTCGCCGTATTATCAGACCGTATTCAAGCTGAAGCGGCCTATTCTGCTATGGAAAAAGAGGGTTTGCCCATGAAAAAAGTGGCAATATTGGGTCGGGGATATCAAACTGCTGATGAATATGGCCTAATTGATCCTAATGACCAAGCCCGCAAACAATCCCTACAAATGATTACTTGGCTTATACCTTTTGGTTTTGCTGCTGGTTTTACTTTTAGTATCATTACAGGTTTGAATACTTTTGCTTGGGCAGGGGAATTTGGTAATCATTTTATTGGTGGTATATTGGGTAGTATTTCTGGTGCAATGGGTGGAACTTTTGTTGGTGGTGGGGTAGGTTTAGTTTTTGGTAGTGGTGATGCTTTACCTTATCGTAATCGTTTGAGAGCAGGTAAATATTTGATTGTTGTTAAAGGTTCAGAGTCTTTGACTCGTTTAGCAACTCGTACTTTATATCAGTTTAAACCAGAAAATATTCAAGGGTATTCTGTACCGGAAAGTTAACGGAAGCTAACCCCCATTTCCCCCTCCCTTTTTAGGGGGAAGTTAAAAGTAAAATTTATGATTACTAAAAGTCCTGACTTGACAATAATTTAAAGGGATTATTTATAGCAATTTTGAGGATAGTAAGGTACAGTTTAGTATTAATCTCTACTGCTTATTGCTTATTGACTATTCCCTAAACTCAGAAAAGTTTGTACCTCATCAATTCCAAAACTGCTATAACTTTATCAGGACAAAACTATCCTAAACTTTTAATTTCTTCCTTCTTCCTTCTTACTTATCAATAATAACTATGTTACCAAAAGAAGAACTACTTAAAGGAATTGAAAATCGCGAAACTATAACTCGAATAATTGACTTAGCTGAACAAGCTATTAAAACTTGGGAAATTATTCTAAGTAATTTTTTATCGCCACCAGAAATCTTTGAAGCAGAAGGAGTTTTTCAAAAGTTGACTGAAGTAGAAATAGTTTCATGGGGTGGTTATTCTCAAGCTGAACGAAAAAGATTAGCGATCGCTCGTTCAGATTTACCTATTGATACTTCGAATGTGGCATTAAAAACTATTAATATTGAGGGAAATTTTCTGTTCGATACTGCTACTCACCGAGACTTTCTTGGTTCCATGTTAGGTACAGGAATAGAGAGAGAAAAAACAGGAGATATTATTGTTTTAGGAGAACGAGGTGCCCAAGCAATAGTTGTTCCTGAACTGGTGGAATTTTTAGAGATGAATTTCCAACAAGTTCGGTCTGTTCCTGTTAAAGTTAAACCTATAGAATTGAGTGAATTAAAAATAAGAGAACCGAAAAAGAAAGAATTAACAACTGTGGAAGCTTCCATGAGATTAGATGCAGTTGCTTCGGCAGGTTTTGGAATGTCTCGTAATAAAATGGTTGACTTAATTGATGGGGGAGATGTGAGAGTTAATTGGAAAGAAATTAGTCAGGCCAGTTATGCAGTAAAAACGGGAGATTTAATTGCAATTCGAGGAAAAGGGAGGTTAGAAGTAGGGGAAGTTACAATTACGAAAAAAGAACGTTATCGGGTGAATTTGACCAGGTATGTTTAGTTCAGTTATGAGGTAAATTTACAATCCCCCTAAATCTCCCTTAAAAAGGTGGACTTTTAAGACTATGCCCTTAGAAAGGGGGACTTTGAAGATTATGCTCTTAGAAAGGGGTACTTTGAAGGTTATGCCCTTAGAAAGGGGTACTTTGAAGACTCCTCCCTTATACCAATGACCGGAAACTTTGCTATATTTGAATTTTCTATTTATAAATATTATTAGTTTGAGCAAATGCTTAGAGCAGTTTTCATGTCGGTAGGCCACAGTAGGGACGCCCTTATGCAAGGTCCCTACCATGTTTTGATTATGGCGATGTAGTTCATCAATTTGAAAAGCGCTGTAATGTTTGGTAACTTCGGTTATAAAGAAAAGCAATTTTGCTAGCTTTCAAGTTTTGTGCATTTAAACGACAAATTGATTGTCTGCCTCCCTTGAGAAAAAACCCTTCTAAATTCGGAATTATAAATTCGATCATTCTAGCTGACTAATACGCATTTTAAATAAGTATTAGTTTACCTCTCCATAAGATAGTTGATATTGTTCATACTCTTTGATTATTTCCTCCATATGGTTTCTGTATTTTTATAATTTTTATATTCTATAATTACCTCCTACTCCTCCCAAGTGATTTTTTAAGTTGTAGTCAAATTAACTTTAATGTAATTATGAGTAATAGTTCCAGAATTAATGGTAAAAACTTGACCATTCACAGATTCATATTTAATTGGTTATTTTTCCTCTCATTGTAGATATTATTAAGGGATCATTAGTTAGCTTTTAGGTTGGGCAATCATTTAGTATATCTGCTATTAAATTAACTACTGGACTGATGAGTTATTCAAATATTATAATTTTAAGAAATACATCTAGAGCATCGACTTAATCAAAGAATAAGGGTATGTTAGTTCATAAAACTTACAAACTTATGATATAATTGTTCTGGATATGACTTGTAAACAAAACTTACGCAGTACCGCTGTATATAGTGCATTTTTGGTAACTATTTCAAATTATTACACTATAATTAGTGTCTTTGCGTAAGCCCTGGTAAATAGATCGAGATTTAAATACAAGTATGAATTTAAGAAATTAAGCCCTGGTAAATAGATCGAGATTTAAATACAAGTATGAATTTAAGAAATGCGGTAGAGTTGACCCTCAATGGTTATGAGTGAGTAACCGCCGATCCCTTAAGCTCAACCAGAAGTAAACATCCGATTGTCACACTTATGTGACGCTTTGTATAAGTTTTATAAAGTAGGTAAAAATATGTCACAATTATATCATCGAGCCTATAAAATATTAGAAGTAGAAGTTGACAAATGTGCTCAAGCAGATTTGGTTGGGGAAGTGGGAAAAAAAATAGTGATGAAAAGATTGGATAAATTACGATTCCAATCAGGAGAACCCCTAAAAGCAGAAGAGTTGAGTAATACGGTAAAAGACCAATTTCCTAATTTTAGTGACAAGGCTATTGAGAAAGCAGCTAAAGTAAATAAACCATCTGGATCCTGGAGTCTAATTGCTTGGGCACCTGCAGCATTACTGGGAATGGCAGGGATAGTTTGGGTGGCAAATTTACCCTATCCAATGATTCGTAAGCCTGTGTCGAGAGTAGCACCAATAATTTTGCTACCAAGTTATATAAATATGGATCATAACTATCGGGAGGCGATCGCTAATATTGAACAAGCAGACCAACTAATTAATAAAGCAACTTCCAGCGCAGATATCAATTTGGGTACTCAGAAAGTAGCCTCGGCACAAAAACATCTTGATGAATTGCCAGTATGGTTTTTAGGTTATTATCCTCAAAGATACTGTACCTTTTTCAGTTGTTCTTGGAAATTCACATTAGATGAATTTGAAACGGCGAGAAAACAGGTAGGGCGAATGGAGGCAAAGGTATTTCAAGAAAAAAATGCTCAAACATTTTTAACAGAAGCAGAACAAGCAATTGCAAGTGCTAAACAACAATATTTGGAAGCTACAACTTCAACAGAAAAACAGCAGGCGATCGCTAACTGGCAAACTGGGATAGATAAGTTAGCACAAATTCCACCTACTACTGTTGCTAAAAAAATGGCAGAACCACAATTAGCAGCAGCTAAACGAGATTTTCAAAAAGAGGTGGGTTTAGCTGATGATGGTACAATCAGTTCTACTTTTATAGAAGTGGCCAAAAAAATTGGTTTACAGGCATCTAAAGCTTCTCAAAATGGACCTCATCCAGAGCAACGATGGCAAGTAATAGTGGGTTTCTGGGAGCAAGCAATTGATCAATTACAAAAAATATCAGCAGATAATCCAAGTTATTTGGCAGCCCAGACTAAAATAGGGGAGTATCAGCTTAAGTTGGCTAATGTGAAGATGCGTTTGCAAGCAGAAAGGGAGTCAGGAACTGCTTTTAAGCAAGGTAAGGATTTAATTGCAGATTGGCGAAAGTCTGTTGTTGATAATTCAGATCGAGATTTACTTGCTAGTAAGTTACAGGAAATTATTAATCAGTTAGAAAATGTCAAACCAGGAACAACTTTTTATCAAGAAGCTCAAGAATTATTAAAATTCGCTAAGAATAAACAGAAAAATTTATAATCAGTGCCCCACAATAATACACAGAAAAAGCTTGGGAGTTTGGTCCTGTCTTTTTTAATAAATAGGACTTAGGTAAAACCACTATATCTAGTAGGGCTTTACGGGCGTTAACCCCTACTAGATGGTGTGTATTTTCATCTGCGTGGGTAAATCCTGTGAAGGTTAGTTAGGGAAATAAGCCCGTTTTTTTGCTTGGGTGCGTCAGTCCTGTTAATTTGATTCAGGAAAAATTACGTCTTTATAAATTAAGGATAGCAAACAGTGGAAATTAATACTGGTAAAGTGAACATCTTGTTCTGTTTGATTGGTAGGGGGTGATAATGAGGATGGGGAAGTAGAAGCTAAAATTGCTTTCGACCTCGTTCGCGATCGCTATTTAATGTTTCATGTCGGATGGTCTGGAGAAAGACGAGTTTTTGGATGTGTTATTTACGTTGAGATTAGGTCGGGGAAATTTTGGATTCAACGAGATGGAACAGAAGCAGGAATTGCTTATGTGTTAATTGCAGCAGGAGTGCCTAAGTCTGATGTTGTAATAGGGTTCAGGTCCCTCTATATGCGTAAGTTTACAGGATTGGCGAAAGGTTAGTATGAATAGGACTTACACAGGAATGCTGTATATAGTGTATATTTCATAAATACTTCAGATATTTACATTACAATTAGCGTGTTTGCGTAAGTCTTAAAGAGAGTTGTTGGGAAATAAAAATTAAAAAAGCCCAAAATCTTACTCTGTAAAGTTTTCATGGTTTTAAATATGAAAAAAAGTATAAAGTTTGACTAATAAGGGTTTGAGCCATTTTTTTAGCTTAATTCCCAACAACTCTAATATATAAAGCAGTTCTGACTAAATTTTAAGGACGATCTTTAGATGGTACTTTTGCCCACGCCATATCACGAGCTGATTCAGGGGTAGAACCAGAAGCGTGATATTTCTTACCCGTCTTATTATCCCGGATAGTAACGTTATAGCCTGAATTAAAAAGGCCACTATAACTTTCTGTTTTTACGTCAAATCGTTCATTATACTTACTCATCAGTTTATACTCCTAAAAATTTCTATTTTTGCTATTAATTGCGGGTTCTACCGCAAAAAGCATTGCAAAAGGTAACTTATCAGAACACTTTTCTTGAGTTCCTAAAGTTTTAACCATTGGCATTCTCCTTTTTATTAAGATTAGATTTGCCGTACAATTAGTATTTTCCTACTTAAATTTCAGCCTAGCAACCTAACAAAAATAGGATTTAGGGGGGAATTTCCTAAACACTTTACCCCCTCAATAAATGGGAAAAAATAGGATTTTAGAGCAAAAAATTGGAAAATGTGTGATAATGTGGGCTGAAAATAAGTTAAATTCAGTAAACTTTAGAAATCTATGGAGATTCAAGAAGCTTTAAAGTGGACGGATGACCTGGTTTTTGCCTCAACAGGAAAGCATCTCGACTCACTACAACGATCCATTTTTGAAGGTGTATGGGAAAATAAACCATATAAGAACATCGCAGAAGATTATCACTGCACTCCAGATCATATAAGAAAAACAGCATCACAATTATGGCAACTTCTATCAGATATTTTGGGGGAAGAGGTTAAAAAATCAAATATTAGATCTAAGTTAGAACGAATCGAATTTTCCCATATATCAAGTTTAGGCTCTGACTCTACACAAATATTTGGTAATATTAACATCTGTAGCAAAATTTGCCCCTATCCTAAACCAAAAAAAAGCGACAAAAAGCCGATCGCCCACCACTACCAACCCAGACAATATTCAACCTAAAAAAAACCACGACCTGACCGATGCACCGAAACCCCATAACCTCTACAACCGCACTAACGAACTCGCAACCCTTAAACAATGGATACTCGTAGAAAATAGTCCCATCGTCACAATAACTGGACTATCAGGTATCGGTAAAACCACCCTCGCTAGACAACTGGTTGAAGAAATAAAAGACAACTTCCAGGGGGTTATCTGGCGAAATCATAGTAAGTTTACTACTCTGAAGTCTCTACAAACAAACTTAATTGAGTTTCTCTCTCAAGAACAAAAAACTAAATACTCATCAATTCTAGATTACTTGCGATCGCGCAGCTTCCCCGGAGGAGAAACCCATCGTTGCCTAATCATTCTCGACGACTTCCAAGAAACATTAACTACTGGAGAATTTGTCACTACTTACATTCCAGAATACAAAAATTACGGCAAACTCATCAAAGAAATAGCACATTCTCCTCACAACAGTTGTTTACTCCTCCTCAGTTGGGAAAAACCCACAGAAATAGCTAACTTAGAAACAGAAAACTGTCACTGCCACACTTTACAACTTCAAGGGTTAGGAAAATCAGCAACAGAATTATTAAAACTGAAAAAATTAACTGATGAAGATAAATGGTTAGAACTTATTAATCTTTACAGTGGCAACCCTTTATGGTTAAATATTATAGCTTCTACTATCCAAGATTTATTCAATGGTAGGGTATCTCAATTTTTATCTTATTCTAGTCTATTTTTGGGAGATTTAGAACCGATATTACACGAACATTATCGACGTTTATCAGAGTCCGAAAAGCTAATCATGCTGTGGTTAGCTAATCAGGATTTCGGAGGGAATATTTGCAATAAACCACCAGAATTTTCGGGTAATAACGTTTTTTTGGGAGCAATACAGTCTTTAAGAAAACGGGGTTTAATCAAAAAAAATGTGAGTAAGGAAGGGTCTGTTTTTACTCTTGAACCTGTTATTAAACAATATGTGAAAAATCAATCTAATAGTTAAGCACTACTAACTTATTCTAAGTAATATCATAGCAATATTCATAATCCTATAAAATTATTATCAATCGTTGAAAATTGGTAAAATCTAATATTATGCAGAACCACTATATCTAGTAGGGGTTAACGGCCGTTAACTACTACAAATGGTGTATATTTTCAAACGAAGGTGGCAGGGCTTAGAAACCCGGTTTCTGGTAGAAGGGTTTCTTCTTTCGAGTGTCTTGTTGCTACCTTCAATTATAGCGGTTTTCAAATTGATGAACTACATCATCATAACCAAAACCTTGTAGGGACGTTGCATGCAACGTCCCTTTTAGTTTACCATTAATTATTGAGAACTCAATCTTTATCTATTCCAATATTTAATTGTTTCTTACTGATAAAATACCATGAATCAACTATTTCCTTTGAATTTTTCTGACCAAGACCTACGACATCGTGATTTTCAAGGTCAAGACTTGACAGGGGCTGACTTTAGCGGTTCTGACTTGAGAGGTTGCAATTTTCAGGATGCCATCCTCATAGAGACCAATTTTCGAGGTGCGAGAATTGGGCAAAGTAGAAGCAAAATTTGGACTTTGATTATCCGTTGTGCTGGAGCTGCGATCGCTGTTACTCTTGCTAGTGCTTTTGCTAGTTTTATTGCTGGTGAAATAGAGGGGGTTGCTGCTTTGATTGGGACTGGGGCTGTGGCCATTGCTATTACTAATACTGAAAGTGAAATTATTGCTGCTGTTTTAGCTGGGGTTGCTGCTGTTATTGGCTCTAGTGGTATTGTCTATTTCTTGGCAGGAAATCAAGTGAAAGGATTGTTATTATTTTTTGGTTCAGGAATTATTTTAGGATGTGCTGTAATTTTGTTTTTTCAAGTTGTTTTTAAGTTGGAGAAGTTATCAAAAACATCTTTTGAGAATGCAGATTTAACTAATGCTATTTTTGATGAATAAATTCTTGAATATTTCTAATTTTTCAAAATTTTAATTCCACTAAAAAATAGGTGATTTTGCACGAAATTTTTATTACAATTATTCCTTTGTAAATTGAGCTTGACAAAATCACCATAGAGACTTATAGTTATGCAAGTCTGGTGTAGTTAACTAGGAGTAAAATTAAGTGAGTAATAATGAACCGATTAATTACGGTCGTCACTATTGGTATGTTCGGGTAACTAAAAATATAGCCGAGAATGAAGAACAATATGTTCAGGCAGATGAAGCACAGATAAAAGATGGCGTTTTATTGTTCCTACAGGACACAGATCAAGGAGCAAAAATTAATATGGCTTTTGCTCCGGGAACTTGGTTAACTACTTTTGTCACTTCTTATCAAACACAAGAAAGTTAGATAAATATATCTGTTTATTAATGGCAAATATTTGGGTGGTATAAATCAAGAAAAAACCTGATTCGTAATAGGTGATAGGTGTGGTAGTAGACATGATAAATCTTCGGTAAGATTAACTATTAAAGAAAGAATCATAAGACAGCAATCTTGATTTGCTATTCTAGAGTTTAGACTAAATAGTTGAATATCAAACAGGACTTCCACATATTCTGGGGACTTCTCAATAGTTTCTACATACCTATCTCCTGATAATATGAAACTAACATTTTTGAGCAGTGTTAATATGTCGTAGCCTAAGTCCTAACTTAACTTTTTGCACAATACCTAGTAATATGGAAATAAAAGCAGTAATGAATTAAAAATAAATTCAACCATACCATCACCCCACCTGGAACCTAACACCTGCCACCTACTAAATTTTTAGCCCTCTGGTCACCCCTTCAGACTATTGAACCCTTTGCCACAACCTTTTAATTTCTCCCAAAACAGATGGTTGTGGTGCAGCTAAAGTAGAAATTTGCGGATTAACCTGAGCCCCTGGAATACCCTGATTCCAAGGACTATTGGCAACTGAAACCAAATCTATATTGCCATGAGTCGGACGAAAACCATACTGCACAAATACTTTTTGTTGTTCTGGTTGAATTAAAAAATCTATAAATTTACCAGCAGCATTAGCAGTCGCTTCATTTACATCCCGGCGCACGATCGCTGCTGTAGCTAAGGTTTCTACAGTAGGATTAAGATAATAAACTTGATAAGGTTTATTCTTAGAAGCTCCCGACTGTTGCCAACGGTAAAGGGCGATGCTTTCGTAAACTGTTGCTACATCCGCATCATTAGGTCCACGACTAATAAATTCTTGTAACAATATATCCGTGGAACGGGGAGGCAAATAAACCCCTCGTTTGACCGTACTAAATAATGATTTAATCGCAGGTGTATTTAAATTGTTGTTACCTTTTGACAGAGCCCATAAATTCATGGTTATTTGTCCACTATTGGAACGAGTGGGGTCAGTGGTAATGAAATCAAAACTACCCCACTGCTGTTTACCACCAATTTTTTGCCAGTTGCCCGCTATCATTGCTGTTTCTAATTTTTGCCAGTCAAACTTGCCGTTCCTAAACAAAATTTTCCCTCGTTCTGGCCAAGCAATACCTACTAGGAAAGTTTTAGCGATCGCTGTTGGTTCTTCATAGAATGTTTTGCTATTATTTTGGCTTTGCCAACGTTGATTTAACTCATCTAATAATTCTCCATTTGCTGGGATTAAAAGACTAGGATTAAAGTCATTTTTTTTGTCGATATAATTGTTGATCATATCTTGAGAACCCTGGAATTTTAATTCGATGTTAATATTGGGATATTTTTCCTCAAATTTAGTTTCTAATTCTTCGAGTGGTTCGGCAAGCTCGGAACCACTAACCACTATAATTTTTTGACTTAGTCCGGGAATTGGTACATAAGCTAAAGCCAAAGCTAAACAAGTAATTATTCCAGAAAAAATACGACGATTTGTGATATCTTTATGGTTAGTCATTTGAGTTATCAATTATCAGTGATTAGTTATCATTTATCAGTACCTCTGGATTAATTCAGAGCCTTCAAATACTGAATTTTATTTTTTTTCATTCCCTATATAAGGATAGTTTGACACCTTATTTCTTAGTCAAGATTACTATAAATTATAGAAGTCATACCAATTACTATGCATTAATGCTATATTTAGGTAAGACTTCAGTTATCAAGTAATTAACACAAAAAAAATAGCTTTTTTCTTAGCTTTAGCTAAGTTAATATTAATTCTTCTTATGCTTTATAGACCTGGTATACAACTACTCCCTAAAGCCTAGATTTAAAGAAACATTTTGATGTTGTCTTGGTAGCTATTTAATTCATCACTCAAATTACGTAACTCTTGAATTTCTTCAGAATTATTCAAGTTAACAGTTCGCAATTTATTCTCTAGTTGTTGCAATAAACCTGCTGAATCTTGTACCATTTGATGTAGACTAAAAATTTTTGCTTGTCGAGTATCTTTTCCAGCTTTTGCTAACTCAATATTCCTCTGTAAACTAGTAGCTAATTGTTGTAAATACTGTTTAGAAACACCAGAGCTCGACTTTTGCTTATTTCTAACTTCCAAGAGTTGTTTTTGCAAATCCTCCACAGATAATAACACCTCATTATTCGGTAACTTTCGAGAAACTTCTGCAATTTTTTGCGGCAGTTCAATAGCACTGTTACAAACTGATTGAACTGTTACTAACAAATCCATTTGGAACCCTTCACCCCCCAACAATTGATTGGCTTCTTGACGCAAGATATTAGCTTTTTTTGCCAAACTTTTTGCTAGTTCAGAAATGACTTCTAATTCATGTTTTAACTCTCTATTTGCTAAATTTTCAGCATCAGGTTCTCTAGACTTCAACACTGTAGCACTTGCCACAGAAATAATTGCTGTAGTAGGTAAAACCACCAAATTTGGCAACCCAATAAACCGGATGCCAGCAACCAAAATAACTCCACTTATTAATATAGATATAGGATAATCAAAGGGATTTACTAATTTCATATTTTCCTCTAAATTAAAATTCTGTTTGTAGATTAGACATCAAATTAACAATAGTTTCTGGGTTTCCCTGACGATAATAACCACCATTTTGATCAGCAATTTGTTTCAAAACTTGAGCATCAAACTCTCCCTTTTGCCCATAACCAATAGTAAAAAAAGCAATTCTTTTGTCAGAATTAAATCCACTTTGTTTGAGATTATTACTAAGTTCTTGAAGAGAAATTCTAGAATTAGAATCTTGCCCATCAGTTAAAACAACCACAGCATTAATAGCGTCAGTACGGAGATTTTGCTGCAATAAATTTCTAGCATTCAAAGCAGCATCATAAAGCCTAGTGCCACCATCCGGCCTCAAACCACTAATAAACTGTATACCGCGATCGCGACCTTCAGCACTACCATCAACCCAAACAGGAGTACGAATTTGAGAGTCAAAGTCAATCAGAGCAATTTTTTCTTTCGGTCCTAAACCCTCAATATAGTAGCGCAAAGTATTCTGAACTGCTGGTAACTTGTCCCCCTTCATAGACCCAGAAGAGTCAACTACTAGAACTACCTGAGATGGTTTCTTGGCAAATTGTTGCCAAGACTTAATCATAGCATCAACTACCTCTGGTTGGGGAGCCCGTAGAGAATCATATTTAGCATTGGGGTCAACTCCATATTCAGGAGAAAATTTTCCTCCCAAGGGCACCCCCGGTATTCCAGGTCTGAGACCTAAGTCTGCCAGAATTTTTTGGGTAGCGGGCGATCGCAAATAATCAATAACTTTTTCAGCAGCTTCTTTTTCCTCCTCACTAACCCAAGGTGCAGTTGGTAAAATTGCTCTCATGTTAGAAGTAAAAGTAGACTTGGGATAAATTGCCTGATAGGTAGTTTGAGCATTAGCAGTATTTGCCTCAATGACAGAAGACTCATAAACGGAAGCGATGGATGCCCAAAACGGACCATTTTTTACCATATTTCTAGCTAGGGAATTGGTGGAAACCCCGTAGCGAGTAACTTTCCTTTGAATTTTTTGAATTTGGGGTTGATATTGTTGCACATCTGCAATAGTGAGTTGTTCGGGACGTTTATCGGCAACGGAGGCAAACTGCGCTACTAAAGTCTGCAAACCAGAATTGGAACGAGTAGGAGCAGTATGAACATAATGTATTGGCAAGTTGGAACTACTCGAGTCTAAGTCTCGGTAAGTTTTACTGTTAACAAGAGCTTGGTATATATTTGATTGTTTCTGTAACCCAGATGCAACTTCTTGGGATGCCATAAATACCATCGGACTATTGGCCAACAAAGGTGCATCAGTAATTTGAGGAATATAATTTTGTCCGGGATAGACTTGATTAATTTTGTATAATAGTTGGGAATGATAAATTTCCCCATCTAAGGAGATTAGGACAGGAAATTCTGGGGACTCCGGTTGAATAGCTCCACTTTTGAGGTTTTGGGAAAGGGAAACTATCTCTGTCACCACATCACCACTACCTTTAGCTTCACATTTCAAGGAAAAGGGTGTTCCATTATCGAGTAATGGTTGTTGTTGATCTAGTTGGGTTGCAGCTTGGTTACAGAATTTTTCTAAAGCACTACCAACTAGAAATTTGACTTCAACTCCCGAAGAACTTAAGGTATTATTGGGTTGAGCACAAGCTCCCAGAAACAGAACTCCTAAAGTAGGAATTAAATTTATTTTTGGCCAGTTTATTTTCATTTTTATGAGGTTGTAATCTAACTTTATTCTACTTATTAATTAATCTTTTTTGTTCTCTATTAATTAATTAGCTTTAGTTGTAAAAATCATGGAAATCAATATATAAAATTCCCAGATAAGTAGAGACAATGTATTATCATTCTATACAGTTAAAAGTTACAATTAATATTCCAAGTTTTCCAATTTTTTACCATTACTAGACCAAGAAAAAACTTTTTGAATATAGTAATGATATATAGCAAATTCCAGATGACAGCATTTTTTATATTGATTAACTCAACTAAAAACCAAAACCCAGCAGGGATATCTCTACTATTGTCTGCCGAAATGAAAGCTGCTGTAATTTCGTAGGACTGACAGTGTAAATGTGACTTTTAACTTTTGGTTTTCTCTAATTCCTCCTTTTTTTCTAACTGACTTTTGACTTTTGACTTCCCTCATATGGGCAAGTAAAGGGCAGTTAACTTTAAAGTTCTAGGGTTAGAATCAAGTTATAACCTACTTCTTTCCCTGTATGAACTTAACTGGCAACATGTAGTTCCAGATCAGGACTTACCTATTGCTTCTATATGTGGTGTATTTTTGATAATTATTTCTGATATTTACACCACAATTAGTGTCTTTGTGTAAGTCCTGCAGATATAAGGATATATATCCATCACCCTTGAGTTCAATAATAGCTATTAGTTATTTTATTTGTGCCATTTTTTTATCTTTAAAAAATTTGTAGACTTTTATATTTTAAGTTTAGCAGTTTTTTCAAATTGTGATAGTTTTGCTTGGGATAAGTTTTGGATAATTTTTTTTTCACAAAGACCCAATACTTGATTCCAAAGTAACCAAAACACACAATAATAATGCTTCTGTCCATTCAACCACAGCGCCGTAAGTATCACCAGTATGACCACCCAAACAATGGTTAAACCAGGCACCTGTTAGTAGAGCGATCGCTATTCCTCCTATTACCATGCCGAAAGCTAATAACCAACTTTCAGGGTTCAATAAAATCTGAATTCCACTGAGACTTACCAATAAAAGTAGACTTTTGAGAAAATCCCAAATTGAATATTTTGTTTGTTTGTGAAATGCTCCTTTTCCAGTAATTTTGAGATAGGGGTAAAGAGCGATCGCTACTAACTGACCCCATCTCCCCCAACCTGCTACTCCCATGAGTACTAAGAGGCGAGCGCTATGTAAATCTGTTAAAGCTGTAATTTTGAGTAACAGGAGAGCGATCGCTGCCATCGCACCAAAAGCTCCTGTCGCACTATCTGCCATGACTTCTAGTCTTCGTTTTGGGTCCGGTACCCCTAACCCATCAGCAGTATCCATCACCCCATCCAAGTGTAAACCACCAGTTAAAGCAATTCCAGATATAATCACTACAGTGGAGCTCGTGAGTACAGGCATCCCTAAAGATTGTAATCCCATATCTACTAAACCCTGAATACCTCCAACTATCAATCCAATCATTGGAGCAAAACGAGCAATACCCTGAAAATCTAAATTCCAATTATGGGGAATTGGTAAACAAGTGTAAAAAGCAATTCCAGCACTGAGCTTTGCAAAAGTTTCCCTAATTAGTTCTATCAAGATTGACCACCAAAAATTTTTGATCTCAAGGTTCCTGGAAGACCCGTCCTCTCCTGCAAGGGAGTATTTGGGAAAACCAATCAACCCAATCTGTCTTTACGAGTTTTGTGCTATTTTACCGAAAAATTGGGTTTAAAGCCTCCCCCATAAGCGGGCGACTTTTTAGTTGATTTTTTTTCACAGCTTATGTCCTTGTTACTTTTTAGTTCACAAGAAATATATTAGTCACGGGTGGGCATGCCGAGACAAAAAACGGACTGCTCGGCAAGTGTAAGACTACTGCCAAAGTAGCAGCAGCCTGTGAAACGTCAACCCCCATCGGAGCTACGGCTCAGTTGTTTCCTCGTGCCCTCAGGCCGGGGAGGATGTCAAATAGAATAGAGCCCCTAAACTAGTAGTGTTTGAGAGAGATTTCAGATTGGCGATATATTATGGAGTGACCATTAAAGCGAGAACAGGCTAGACCTCGGAAGCTAGTGATATGAAACATAAATCCAAATTGTGAGCTTTGGAAATTCTGGGTTTTTGTCTAAAAAATAACCTCCCAAGGATGTAATGATTATGAGAAGGAGTAAGGATGTTCCACGGAATGTCCCTACTAAAAAATTTTATTTATAAGTAAACATTAAATCATATGAGTTGACAAAATCAATTTTATGTAGTATGTAAAATCTTACTAATTTTTCAGATGAAATTTATGATCCTTTCAAAAATTTCAAGAATGGTGTGAGGATATATAACCATGAGGGCTTACATATTTACATATTACTATTGTCTTCAAATGTAGTACAAGTTTCTACTTCTATTACCAATATTTTCACATATATTACATTAGTAGCATTTTGTACTATGTCAAGATATCAGCCCACGTTGCTATATAGTGCTACCTACAAGTCAAAAGTTAAAAGTAACCTCTGACTAGGTTTCTGGATTTACCAATATCCTAAACTCAATTCGTAGTGCTATATTATACCAATAATCAAAAACTTTGCTACCCTTAGATATTCTAAGCACCTAAACAAATATTGTTTACCTACCTTGGTTTGATATGAGGTATATAGTATGAGAGATTCAGTATCATCAAATGTATAATTAGTTTTGCGTTTATACTTATTTCTAAATATAAATACTATGTTATCGACCATTATTTATGGTTAACTAATCTCTGTTATTTCCCTAGTTATTTTTACCACCTTCCAAGGAGAGCATTACTTTTGAGAAATAGTATTATTGTTTCATGCTTCAGAGAAATTATAGTTAAAAGTAGTCTCTGACTTGGTTTGAGGATGTACTAATGTCCTAAACTCAATCCGTAGTACTATGTTGTTGGTTCATATTAAGAGAAACTGTGCCAGAATTGGAACAGGAGTAGCAATATTTTATAGCTCAGAATAAAAAAAATTATTCTGATAACTCTTTACCAAATCAGAGGCTTTTGCTATATGAATTCCAATAATTTTAACAACAAGGTATCTGCACCTTGCATAATTGATAATGGCATTATTGTCAACAAATGTGATATGCAAAGACTATTAATAGATTTAGGCAGAGTCCAGTATGTCCATACTCAAGATGGCCAAATTCAAAGCCAAGGAGAAGGATATATACTAGAAGTATTTGCGGATCATCAACGGTCAACCTTAATTGCAAATCACTCAATATATTTGAACGTATTTAGTTTTGACTACCTAGAACTGAGGATGTCCCCATGTAAAGAAACTTACTTTGATTTTGTTAACGAAGGACGCCAGTTAAGACTAATTCCCTTGTCAAATCCCTTGCAAGAAGAAAATAGCAGAAACATTAATGCTGCTGCTTTTGATGCAGTAATGGATCAAGTTTTGTCATCTAATTGGGATATGGAGCTCGACGATGATTGCCCATTTTAAGCATAAAGGAAAAATATAGGGTTTGTAACTGTATGAGAGATGTCTATTAAAGTCAGAAATAGAGAAGGCGGGGAGTAAAATTCTTGCTTTGACTAAATTTGAGAGGATCGAGAATATCTTAACCACCTTGGCGACTCGTACTGGAGTCAGAATAGACAAAAGCGCGAAGTTAAGAGTCAAATTTGTGCTCTGACTAAATTGATTATTCTAGAGAAAACAGGTAAAATTTCATAGTTGCCAAAATCTACTGTTTCATGTCCCAAAACTTTTCCTTTAATTCTCAGGCTCTTTGTAGCCAGACAAAGGCTCGTGCCGGTATCTTTATAACTCCTCATGGCAGTATAGATACACCGAGATTTATGCCTGTGGGCACTTTAGCAAATGTGAAAACTCTCACACCTTCTCAGTTAGAGGCGGCAGGTGCGCAGATGATTTTGGCAAATACTTATCATCTTCACTTACAACCAGGAGAAAGTATTGTTGCTGGTGCTGGTGGACTACATAAATTTATGGCTTGGAATAGGCCAATATTAACTGACTCTGGAGGCTTTCAGGTATTTAGCTTAGGAAATATCCGAACTATTAGCGAAGCAGGGGTTAAGTTTCGCTCTCCTCGTGATGGTAGTATGATTGATTTGACTCCAGAACGTTCGATCCAAATTCAGAATAAATTGGGGGCCGATGTGATTATGGCTTTTGATGAATGTCCTCCTTACCCAGCGAGTCGGGAAGAGGTGGAGTTGGCAACAAATCGGACTTATCGATGGTTACAGCGTTGTATAGAGGCTAATCAACGTCAGGATCAAGCTTTGTTTGGTATTGTTCAAGGGGGTGTTTATCCGGAGCTCCGTTCTATAGCAGCGAGGCAGTTGGTAGATTTGGATTTAGCTGGTTATGCTATTGGTGGGGTAAGTGTAGGAGAACCTGGTGAGTTAATAGATAATATTGTTAAGGTAACAGCTCCTTTATTGCCAGAGGATAAACCTCGTTATTTGATGGGGGTTGGTACCCACAGGGAAATGGTAAGGGCGATCGCTTCGGGCATAGATTTATTTGATTGTGTAATTCCGACTCGTTTGGGGAGACATGGAGCAGCATTGGTAAGGGGTGAGAGGTGGAATTTGAAGAATGCTAAGTTTAAGGAAGACTTTAGACCACTAGATGAGTCTTGTTCTTGTTATTGTTGTCAAAATTTTACTCGAGCTTATCTGAGTCATTTAGTGAGATCTCAAGAAGCTTTGGGTTACACTCTTTTGTCTCTGCATAATGTTACAGAATTGATTAGTTTTACCCAACGTATTCGGGATGCTATTTTGAATGATAGGTTTACTACGGAGTTTGGTAGTTGGCTTTGAGAGAAGAGAAAACAACCCAAGTGGAGGTCTTGAGTTGAAAACAAGCGATCGCCTATCTATTAATCTGAAGAAGTAATTCTCATGTTTTACCGATAGTTTTTAGCAAGCTTTTTTGGCTTATTGGGGGTGAAGAAGTTGCACTTGTTTCAACTCCAACTTGCAGGTTTAATTCAACGGGTTGTTCTTGAGACTGTTTCAATAAATTGCTTGTAGTAATATTTGAAACGACTTCTTGTTTTGAAGTGCTAAATTTCAACTTATCAGCTAATACATCCCGTTGATTAATCAAATAAATACTCACTAAAGTCAAACCAACTCCTACTGACTGTAGCGAACTCAAAACTTCTCCTAAAAAGAAATTGCCAAACAACAAAGCAAAAATTGGAGTTAGAAAAGTTAAAGCACTCAAACTGGTAAGATTACCTGAAGAAGCAAAATAAAAAAATAAACCATAGGCTATCGCGCTGCCAAAAATAGCTGTATAACCCATAGCTATCCAACCATACTGATTAATATTAACCAATTGTTGAGACTCAAACCCTGCGGACATAGCAAGTAATGGTACACCGCCTAAAATCAAATGCCAACCCGTTGCCATTATTGGGTCATTGTATTTGCAAACCCAACGCACTAATACTGTTCCTACTGCCATAGACAGAGATGCTAATAACATTAACCATTCTCCACTTTGAAACAGTGTATCTATTCCTAGAGATACTTCTATTGTTTCCGGATGCAGTAAACTCCCGATCCATTCATCAGGTAAACCAATTAAACTAATACCAATAACACCAACAACTAATCCTAGCCAACCCCAAAATCTAATTCTCTCTTGAAATAGCCATAACGATAAAATAGCCACTGCTAGAGGTTGAGAGTCAATCATCACTGAACCCAACCCTGCACCTGTTCTGACTAACCCTTCAGCTAGAAACCCCTGAAACAAAGCACCATCTACTAAGGCAAACAATAAAATCCACAACCAAGCTAATTTACTTTGTGGCTGAGTTCTTCCCTGAATCTTTCCTATGAGTAACAATAATATACCTGCTGGAAATATACGCATTGCCGCCATAAAAAATGGTGTTGTCTGAGGAATAACACCTTTCATTGCTACCATTGCAGTTCCCCAGAAGAAAAAGGGAGCAATTAGCAAAAGGGGGGCCAAGGGTAGTTTTGAGTTAGTCACTTTTAGCTCCATAAGCTGCATAAATTTATACATTAGTGTTTCTTAAAATTAGTTAAAATAAATTAGTTAAAATATTTTTATAAATTATAACTATTTTTAATTAAAGTGTGTACGATTATTAACATACTAAATCGTAAAACAAAATATAGTATGATGTCAAAATATTCACTAGTATTATTTTCGTTGACAATTTTACTTGAATATGTTAAGGAATAAAAATTCCATAACTTTTGTCTTTTGTACTTTGACTTTTGACTTAAAAAAAACAGCATGATTTGGCCATTCAAGCCCCGATATCGTAAACAAATTGCCCGAATAGAAATTAATGGTGCTATTGCCGGTGATACCCGAAAACGAGTATTAGAAGCACTCAAAACAATAGAAGAAAGAAAATTTCCCGCTTTATTACTTAGAATAGATAGTCCCGGGGGAACTGTAGCTGACTCTCAAGAAATCTACAATGCCCTGAAAAGATTGCAGGAGAAAGTCAAAATTGTCGCCAGCTTCGGCAATATTTCTGCCTCTGGTGGTGTTTATATTGGCATGGGTGCTCAAAATATAATGTCCAATCCAGGGACGATTACTGGTAGTATTGGGGTGATTTTGCGAGGCAACAATATAGAACGTCTTTTGGAAAAAGTAGGAGTTTCTTTTAAAGTAGTAAAATCTGGGCCTTATAAGGATATATTAGCCTTTGACCGGGAAATGACCGATCAAGAAAAGCAAATTCTCCAAGATTTAATAGATGTTAGTTATCAGCAATTTGTCCAAACGGTGGCTGAAGCACGAAATTTAGCTGTAGAAACTGTTAAAAGTTTTGCAGATGGTCGTATCTTTACTGGACAACAAGCATTAGAGCTAGGTGTGGTAGACCGTTTAGGTACAGAGGAAGATGCTAGAAAATGGGCCTGTAAGCTGGTGGACTTAGACCCGGAAAAGACCGAAAGTTGTACTCTCGAAAAACCAAAATCTTTATTAAATCGAGTTTTGAACAATAATCAGGTATCATCAAAATTATCGGCTGCTCAAAGTTG
Source organism: Trichodesmium sp. MAG_R02 (assembly GCA_023356605.1). Lineage (GTDB taxonomy): Bacteria > Cyanobacteriota > Cyanobacteriia > Cyanobacteriales > Microcoleaceae > Trichodesmium. The sequence continues at coordinate 49,708 of JAKQYE010000004.1, forward strand.
GGTGGAATTTGAAGTTTCTACCAGTGGCTTACCTCTGTGGCTGTATCGACCTTAGATTTAACTACAAAACTTTTGATGGGGAGGATTTTAGTGTGGTGTGGGGAGTTCAAGCAATTCGTGGAGCAACTACAGTCTCAGAAAATTCTGTAGAGGCAATTCGAGAGGCAGTGACTGAATTACTAGATGATCTAGAAGCAAAGAATCAGTTTGAACTAGAGCAAGTTATTAGTGCAACTTTCTCTGTGACTCGTGACTTAGATGCTATTTTTCCGGCAGCGATCGCCCGCCAGCGTCCCCAGTGGAATAATGTGCCTTTATTAGATGTGCAGCAAATGCACGTTGAAGGTAGTTTAGAACGTTGTATTAGATTTTTGATTTATGTCAATATGCCGGAAACTCACCCACAAAAAATTGTACATATCTACTTACGAGAGGCAAAAAATTTGAGACCTGACTGGGTATCCGCTCAGTAAACTGGGGCAAGAAGAGAAAAAGTACAGCTAGTGTTGTTGAAGATGAGGCATGACACAAAAACTATCATCAGAAAGATTAATTGCCACATTACTGCAATCATTTGACCCAGGAAAGATTGCAGAGGTCGGAGTGTGTTAAGCAATAGAACTATTACTGAATCTAGTAGAGTAACTCAACTCGAAAGTCAAACAATTAGAGGAAGAAAACCAAAAGTTACCGAAAAATTGGTTTTAAAGCCTCGCCCATAAGCGGGCGACTTTTTAGTTGATTTTTTTCCACAGGTTATGTCCTTCTTCCTTTTTAGTTCAAAAGTCATTCTATGAAAGCAAGATTTAAGTACCGTATATATCCAATATTGGGACAAAAACACCGAAGCTATTTCGGAAACACGGCTAGAGAAAATTCCAGAAATTTTTAGAATAGATTTGCAGAAAAATATGGTGGCGCTCTAAGAGTAATTAGCCGCTGGGAACCCATATCGTACGGAAGTTGTATGCAACGTCCCTCTGTTGTTGTGGATTTCAAGGTGGAAAATTATATTTATCAATATCCTGAAGTGGGAATGTCGTACATTGTGGGGCTAAACATGATATTCGGAAAATGCAGCTTAACCTTGTAACTATTGAAAAAGTCTTGATATGCTCTATTCAAATCATTTACAGCGCTTTTCAAATTGATGAACTACATCGCCATAATCAAAACCTTGTAGGGACGTTGCATAAGGGCGTCCCTACTGTGGTCTACCGACATGAAAACTGCTGTAATGACTGCTGCAATGGAATATTAGATACCTCTGGTAACCAAGCTCTATTAATTGTCTTTTTAGCCAGAGTAATAAATACTTTTTGTAGTTCAGCATTACTAGGCTTTTTCTGGTTAGCTTTAAACTCTTGAATACAATGAGCTAGAGCATGGTTCCAAACTAATCCACAACAACCAAATAACTTTGCTAATTGTATTTGTTGTATTAAGTTTGGATAACATCTATACTTATACCTTGCTTTCATTTTTTCCTGAAGGACTATACTTATATTATAATGCAAATGTGTCTACATTACGGGGCTTTATGAAAAATCATCAATTTCAAATAAGAATGGATGATAAGAGAATGGATAAGTCAAGATTATATGGACGAGCAAAAGGGAAAACAATGACTCAAGTGATTGAAAAGTTAATTGATAGTTTGGCAGAAATAGTTATTAAGGCTACTGAACAAGAAGAAATGTTTTTGCACTTTACACAAAATTAAGCAATAAAAAGTCCCCCTTTTAGGGGGGAGGCTTGAAACCCACTTTTTTTTTGGTCATTGGATAAATACTGTATTTCTGAAGCGCGAGATTTTTTTGGTATTGGGGAGCCTATTGAAGTAAATGGTTCTATAGTACTCAAACTTTATTTGAATAAATTTAAAGTGATTGTCATAAGCTATAAGCTGTAAATTGTCAATACCATTACACCCATCCTTATAACTTTAACGTTTAGTGTTGTCGGAGGATGTTGGCGACAGCTATATCCCCTAATTTATGAAAAATACAGGTCATACAGCTACTGTTATGTTACATTATAACTATTTATGTAATATGTAAAAAAGCCACAAATTGCTACTATAACAGATCTTTTGTAATTATGTCAACTAAAACACTGTTTCTTCCCAGCAACCACTACAGTTAACTTTTGCTGAAGCCGAGAAAGTATTTGATCCAAAACCCGTTTATGGCGATGCCCCTAACCAAAAATAATTGTAAATGAATAAAAAGTATTTTTGTGTTATATTAATTTTTGAGAATAATTATCATTCTCAAAATTATCCTCCTCAGCCTTCCAAGCTGACCGAAGATTGGAGATTGCCGATTGGAGATTGCCGATTGGAGATTGGAGATTGAGTAGATACAGGTTCCTTTGCTTTCAAGCATTGGTAAGTCTAAAATCTACCCTCAAAAATCAACAACTAATCAAAAATTTACAATCTACACTTCCCTGGCCCCTATCTTTTAAGCAGGGGTATATCTGTAATCTGCGAGAATGCAATCTGCAATTCTTTGACTTGCTTTGGGGTTAAAAATAAAAAGGTTGCAGGAGAAGTCCGAGACCAACTATAACCATTACGCCTATGCTAAGTATTGAAACTCCGAAACCTCAGTTAAAGACTTCATTTATCCAACGGCTCCAGAGTCCAGAGCGTCCAGTGGTGATTTTTGATGGGGCAATGGGAACTAACATCCAATCCCAAAATTTGACTGCCGAGGACTTTGGTGGAGCCGAATATGAAGGTTGTAATGAGTACTTAGTCATTACAAAGCCAGAAGCAGTGGCGAAAGTCCATCGTGATTTTCTCGCAGCGGGGGCAGATGTTATCGAAACCGATAGCTTTGGCTCTAGCCCCTTAGTTCTCGCAGAGTACGATCTGGCCGATAGAGCCTACGAGCTAAGTAGAAAAGCAGCAGAGTTGGCGCGCAGTTGTGCAGATGAGTTGACGACTCCCGAAAAACCAAGATTTGTTGCCGGCTCGATCGGTCCAGGAACCAAGCTACCCACCCTCGGTCATATTACCTATGACGAATTAAAAGCGAGCTTCATGGTACAAGCAGAAGGTCTCTATGACGGTGGAGCAGATCTTTTCATCGTGGAAACCTGTCAAGATGTTCTGCAAATTAAGGCGGCATTGAGTGCCTTTGAGGCAGTGTTTGCAAAAAAAGGTTCACGACTCCCCTTAATGGTGTCCGTGACCATGGAAATTCAGGGAACTATGTTGGTGGGGACAGATATATCTGGGGTACTGGCAATTCTGGAACCCTTCCCCATTGATATTTTGGGTCTAAATTGTGCGACGGGTCCAGATTTGATGACTGCTCATATTAAGTATCTCTCAGAAAATTCGCCGTTCCCCATTTCCTGTATTCCCAATGCGGGACTACCAGAAAATATTGGCGGTCGGGCACATTATAAAATGACCCCCCTAGAGTTTAGAACTTCCATGTCTCAATTTATTGCGGAACATGGAGTTCAGATTGTCGGTGGTTGCTGCGGTACGCGCCCAGAACATATTAAAGCTTTAGCCGACGCTGTGGAACAGACCCCACTAAAAAAACGTAAAGTCCGAAAAAATACTGTAGGTGAGATACGAACGCCCCTTTCTTATACGCCAGCAGCAGCTTCCATTTATTCGGCCCAAACCTATCAGCAGGATAATTCTTTTTTAATCGTTGGCGAGCGATTAAATGCTAGTGGTTCTAAGAAAGTCCGCAAGCTTTTGAATGAAGATGATTGGGATGGGTTATTGGCCATCGCTAAATCCCAGGTCAAAGAAGGTGCCCATATGCTGGACGTAAACGTAGATTACGTTGGGCGTAATGGAGAACGGGATATGCGAGAATTGGTATCACGACTGGTGACTAATACGACTCTCCCACTAATGCTTGACTCCACCGAATGGACTAAAATGGAAGAGGGGCTCAAGGTCGCTGGGGGCAAATGTTTGCTCAATTCCACTAATTATGAAGATGGGGAGGAGCGATTTTTTAAAGTCTTGCAATTGGCAAAAGAATATGGTGCAGGAGTGGTGATCGGTTGCATTGATGAAGAGGGCATGGCTCGAACTGCCCAGAAAAAATTTGCGATCGCCCAACGGGCTTACAAGGATGCCCTTAAGTTTGGGATTCCACCCCATGAAATTTTCTATGACACCTTAGCCTTACCTATTTCAACTGGGATTGAGGAGGATCGGGAAAATGCCAAAGCAACGATCGAATCAATTCGACTGATTCGGGAAAATCTCCCCGGTGTCCATTTTATGCTGGGGGTCTCTAACATTTCTTTTGGCTTGAGTCCAGCCGCTCGAATCACCTTAAATTCGATCTTCCTCAATGAAGCGATGAAAGCAGGGATGGATGGAGCAATTGTCTCGGCAGCCAAGATTTTGCCGTTATCGAAGATTACCGAAGAACATCAACAGGTCTGTCACGATTTGATTTATGACAATCGCAGATTTGAAGGGGATATCTGCACTTATGATCCGTTGACGAAGCTGACGGAAATTTTTGCAGGGGTGAGTACGAAGGACGCTAGATCTACTTCTTCCTTAGCAGATTTACCCATCGACCAACGCTTGAAGCAACATATTATTGATGGCGAGCGGATTGGATTGGAAGATGCGTTAAAGGTGGCTTTAGGTGAGGGTCATAAAGCACTGGAGATTATCAATACTTTCTTGTTAGACGGGATGAAGGTTGTGGGAGAACTGTTTGGCTCTGGCCAAATGCAATTGCCCTTCGTATTGCAGTCAGCCGAAACAATGAAATCTGCAGTGGCTTTCCTCGAACCCTATATGGAAAAAATCGAAGGAGAGGATGAAGATCGCGGTAAAGGGAAATTCCTGATTGCCACCGTTAAAGGCGATGTCCATGATATCGGGAAGAATCTGGTGGATATCATCTTGACTAATAATGGCTACAAGGTCATCAATCTGGGCATTAAACAGGCCATTGAGGCAATTGTCGAAGCCTATGAGCAACATCAGCCTGATTGTATTGCCATGAGTGGCTTGCTGGTGAAGTCTACAGCATTCATGAAAGAAAATCTCGCAGCATTTAATGATAAAGGTATTACAGTTCCAGTGATTTTAGGAGGTGCGGCACTTACACCAAAATTTGTCTATGGGGATTGTCAAGAGACTTACCAAGGACAGGTCATTTACGGTAAAGATGCTTTTGCCGATTTGACTTTTATGGACCGGCTGATGCCCGCCAAAGAGAAGCACTGCTGGGTCGATACTGAAGGCTTTACAGGGGAGTTTGCTCAGTTTAACCAAAGGGGACGTAAGGCAATCAAAGATTTAGATCGAGAAGTCAATGGTAATCAGCAGAAACCCGATGGAGCCACTGTTATCAATACCGAACGCTCGACAGAGGTGGCCATTGATATCGAACGTCCTGTGCCGCCTTTCTGGGGGACAAAAATTCTTCGGAGTGGCGATCTGGAGTTAGAAGAATTGTTCTGGTACATGGATTTGCAGGCACTGTTCGCTGGCCAATGGCAATTCCGTAAACCGAAAGACCAATCTCGCGAGGAATATGATTGGTTCCTGGCATCGAAGGTTTATCCTATCTTGGAAGAATGGAAGCAAAAAATTCGCACAGAACAATGGTTAGAACCCACTCTAGTTTATGGTTATTTTCCCTGTGCAGCTATCGGCAATTCCGTTCATGTTTACGAGCCAAGTGTTATTGAGCAGGGCTTAACACCAAAAACAGCAACCCCGTTTATTACTTGGACATTCCCACGTCAGAAATCTATGCGTCGCCTGTGCATTGCTGATTTCATCCGCCCCCTCGAACATGATAAATTTGATGTCTGGCCTATGCAGGCAGTTACTATGGGAGAAATAGCTACCCAGAAAGCACAAGAACTTTATCAAGACAACAAGTACAGCGATTATCTCTATTTCCACGGGATGGCAGTGCAGTTGGCGGAAGCCTTAGCAGAGTGGAGTCATGCCAAGATTCGGCGGGAACTAGGTTATGGGGATTTAGAGCCAGATAACATTCGCGATATATTAGCTCAAAGGTATCAGGGTTCTCGGTATAGTTTTGGCTATCCAGCTTGTCCGGTGGTTATGGATCAAGTGCCACAGTTGCAATTATTGGGATGCGATCGCATTGGCATATCGATTGATGAGAGCGAACAGCTTTATCCAGAGCAAACGACCACTGCTTTTGTCACCTATCATCCTGTCGCTAGATATTTTAGTGCTTAGATAGATAGGTAATGGGGTCGCGCTGAAATCCAGGCGGCCTCTAATTTTTCTTGATAATTGCTAGGCATTGGCATAGCCCATGCCACCTAAATTTTAATATATTGATTTTAATTTACTCGGAATTGAAGAATGCTTTAATTTCAATATATTGATTGTACTCGGAATTGAAGAATCCTTTTATCTATTGTTAGACCAACTCGTGGCAATTTTTCATTTTACTGGTTTGAACAGCTTACATCTATTCAAGGTAATGTTGAATTTATATTAGTTTATCCACCAGGGCAAGCAATTCGAGAATTTAGCGACTCAAGAATTAAAGTTATTATAAGTCCCTACAAAGGAGAGGTTTTACAGCGTGCTATTGGCTTTTTAAATGTATCGGGAGACTATGTTATAGCCTTGGATGATGATGATTTTATGCATCCAGAGGTCATTGATTTAATAACACCATACTTTGAACTGTACCCTGAGAGTATATGCTTGCGTTTAAGTAAGCAGTCAATCAACTATCAGGACACTGAATCCATTGAGAGCGCCTGGGATGAATTGCCTGAAGTTGATAAGCTTATTGTCGTTGAGACAAAATATGACAAAGAAAAGTATGCTAAGCATGAAATTCTCCAAGAGCTTCCTATCTCTCCTCTGGACAATAAATTTCGGGTTAGCTCTTTATGGCCTTATAGTAAGCGCACTGACCAAAACGGCCCACATCCTGAAAACTCTAATAATCGGGTGTGGCAGGTAAATCTTATTAAGGAGTCAGTCGAAGACTTATTGAGTTTTACCCAAATCTTAGGCGCGTTAACCTGGATTCCCTTTTGGAGCTTAGATAGATTATTAGGTTTGTATCTGCAAGCTCGAATATTTCAGCCAGGTCTCATTATTGGCCATTGGCTCCATGGTGGAG
>JAKQYE010000004.1:56940-61652 GCA_023356605.1 Trichodesmium sp. MAG_R02
CAAATCTTAGGCGCGTTAACCTGGATTCCCTTTTGGAGCTTAGATAGATTATTAGGTTTGTATCTGCAAGCTCGAATATTTCAGCCAGGTCTCATTATTGGCCATTGGCTCCATGGTGGAGAGCAGGTTCGATATATTAAAGCAGCATCGAGTACAAAAGGTGAAACTCGCTCTATGTTCGCTGCAGATATGCTTCTTGCATTAAGATTCCCAAAATATGGCTACTTTTGGAATTTGTTCTTTTATGAAATGTGGGTTGCATTAAAAGTTTTTCTAAGAACAAGACTAAGTAATCTTGGCAAATACTTCTATTCAAAATGATAGTCAAAGACTTTATCCTCAAAAATTCTTGCATTTTATTCGCTTATCCGTCTAGTAAACATAAATTTCACTGATGTATTTTATGAAATTGAATGACTGTAACAATTTTCAGGATTTCCGAAAATTAGCGAAACCCCCACTACCACCACCAATTTTTGATTACATCGATGGAGCAGCCGATGATGAACAGACCTATCTTTCCAAAAAACCTGGTTTCTGAGATACCAAAAAACGTGGTTTCTCAGAATACTTGACCGGAACTCTAGGCATCGGCATAGCTCATGCAGCCTAAATTTCAACCGGATTTGCTTTTAAAACATAGGTCTCTAAATGAGTGAAATAAACGATATATCGAATTGGCATCAAGATTTTATTGCCAGTAATTTGCTGGTCATTGGCCATAATGCTTGGGCTGGTCATCTCAGTCAGAAGCGCGGCGCGATAGTTTGTAGCACAAATTCTCCAACACTGGGGGTTGGTGGAGAATCATTCAAAAGCCATTTTGTCGGACGTTCTCGCCTTATGCCGTTCCTGAATGCCTGGTTAGCAGCTCCTGACACTGCAATTTTGCGGCATGACTTTATGATTGCTCACATCTTGGAAGTTGTGGATAATTATTCTCCAACAACAGAGGTTGTATTGTTGCTGGAGTCTTTTGATCGAGCAACGTTCTTTTACTTGAAAGACCTACCCATTACACCACCTCAATGCTACGAGCAAGTCCGTAAGACCTGGGATGAATTCCAGCCAGGAGTTAGTGCTTGCCAAGATGAACAATTTCCCAGGGTCGATCTCAAGCACATTAGTTAGTGTCACTATTATTTGTTCCAACTCAAGTAAATCACGACAGAGACATCAATGCTTGTGAAAATCTGCTACAATTTTCCTACGGATATAGTAGGGCAGGAAATGTCCAAATATACTCCTAACCAGATAATTGAAATATCATGGTATCAAGAGCAGTAGTTCTTGAGGGTAGGAAGCCAAGGTCGTGCATTCTAAGGTGTCCTTAGAATTATTTTATTGACCGTCCAACTATATTGCTTTGCAGTTAGTTGGGGTACTTCACAGGATAATGATTATTGAAATTGAAAAGTTGAGCCAATATGAATCCCCTATTTATTGCCAGAACTTCAGTAGAACAAGTAGAAGAAGGTTTGTTCCTTGCTCCCAAATTCGACTGCAATGGTTTGATCCCAGTGGTTACCACCGATGCCGACACGGGTGAAGTGCTGATGCACGCTTATATGAACGAAGAGGCTTTAGTTAAAACTATTGAAACGGGAGAAGGTCACTATTACAGTCGCAGTCGTCAGCAACTATGGCATAAAGGTCAATCCAGTGGACTGGTGCAAAAAGTACAGCAGTTAGCTATTGATGACGACCAAGATTGTCTTTGGATGCAGGTTAAAGTAGCTGGTTCGGGAGCTAGTTGTCACGTGGGTTATCGTTCTTGTTTTTATCGCTCCATTCCTACGGGAAAAAGTACTATTGATTCCCAGGAACCAATTCAGTTAATTTTTACCGAAACGGAGAAAACTTTTGACCCGAAAACAGTGTATGGTAATGCTCCGAACCCAACACAATTGTAAATTCACTTTAACCCTTTAACACCTAAAGAACTTACGCAAATGCACTATATATAAGATATAGCCCATGACTAACAGGACGATCGCTGCTTTTTTCTCAGCTATAGAGGTCTCTAATGAGTGAAATCAACGATAGATCGAATTGGCATCAAGATTTTATTGTCAGTAATTTGCTGGTCATTGGCTATAATGCTTGGGCTGGTAATATCAGTCAGAAGTGCAACGCGATAGTTTGTAGCACCAATTCTCCCACAGTGGGGGTTAGCGGAGAATCATTTAAAAACCATTTTGTCGGACGTTCTCGCCTTACGCCGTTCCTGAATGCCTGGTTAGTGGCTCCTGACACTGCAATTTTGCCCCATGACTTTGTGATTGTTCACATCTTAGAAGTTGTCGATAATTATTATCCAGCAACAGAGGTCTCATTGTTGCTGGAGTCTTTCGATTGAGCAACGTTTTTTTACTGGAAAAAACTACTTATTATACCACCTCAATGCTACGAGCAAGTCTGTAAGACCTGGGATGAATTCCAGCCAGGAGTTAGTGCTTGGCGAGACGAACAACTTCCAAAAATCTGTCAGAACTGAGATGTCAGTAAACTGGTTATTTTGGAACGGTTCATTCCCTAGAGACTGGCAGTGAAGGTTGAATGGTTCTCAAAATGGAATAGTATGGACTGCCTAGTAAACATAAATCTCACTGAGGTATTTGATGAAATTGAATGACTGTCACAATTTTCAGGATTTCCGAAAATTAGCGAAACGCCGACTACCAGGACCAATTTTTGATTACATCGATGGAGCAGCCGATGATGAACAGAGCTATCGGCGTAACACTGAAGCCTATGGAGACTGCGATCTTATTCCGAACGTGCTTGTCGGTGTGGAGAATGTGGATATGTCAGTTGAGGTGATGGGGCAAAAACTAGATATGCCTATCTACTGTGCCCCGACAGCATTGCAACGCCTTTTTCATCACGAAGGAGAGCGTGCGGTTGCAAGAGCTGCTGCAAAATATGGCACAATGTTTGGGGTGTCTTCACTGGCCACAGTAACCGTTGAAGAAATCGCAGAGATAGCAAGCAGTCCAAAAATGTTTCAGTTCTACTTCCATAAAGACCGTGGTTTGAATGATGCATTGCTTGAACGCGCACGAGCAGCGAATTTTAATGTGTTGGCATTAACTGTCGATACGATTACTGGTGGTAATCGCGAACGTGATTTGCGTACGGGATTTACCTCACCACCAAAATTAACACTTGGCTCCTTTATGAGTTTTGCGACTCACCCTGCATGGGCTTGGAACTTTTTTACAAAAGAAAAGTTCGATATGCCGCATTTGTCTGGGTATGTCTCGGAGGGAACGAATTTAGCAGTCTCTGTTGGTGATTATTTTTCAACGATGCTAGATCAATCCATGAATTGGAATGATGCTGAAAAACTCTGCGCACAGTGGAACGGGCAGTTTGCACTGAAAGGGATAATGAGTGTGGAAGATGCCAAACGTGCTATTGATATTGGTTGTACGGGTATTATGGTTTCTAACCACGGCGGACGTCAACTCGATGGTTCCCGTAGCCCCTTCGATCAACTCGCAGAAATTTGTGATGCTGTTGGGGATAAAATTGATGTCATTTGCGAAGGTGGTATTCAGCGCGGTACGCATGTGCTCAAGGCTCTATCTGTTGGAGCTAAAGCATGTTCAGGTGGGCGATTATATCTTTATGCATTGGCCGCTGCTGGGAGGGCAGGAGTTGAGCGTGCTTTAGGTAATATGCGCACTGAAATTGAGCGTGATATGAAATTGATGGGAGTGACCAAGCTGGATCAATTGAGTAGAGATAATGTACGCTTTCATCACTCACGATGAAGCTGCGTAGGGTGTGCAAGGTCTAATGAAAGAATTGAGAATTTTCCTCCATAGGCTTGCCCACTCTACAAATCTACCGACAAAGAGCTGTATTCCTGTGCTTAAATCCAGGGAACCTCTGATTTTTCTTGCTAATTCTAGGCATCGGCATAGCTTTTTAGCCTAAATTTCAACGCTAAACTAATCATTAATATATTAGTATTTTGCCACTGAGTTCTATCTAAAATTAATACTAATTCTGAGGAAATACTAAATAAATTTTCTATGATTTTTTTAACTAAAAGAAACCAAAATAAAGGTAGGCTAAACTCTTTTAAAGTTAAAAATCTTTGTATTAGGAATTTGAGATGGACTCAAGATGATGCTTAATATGGTCTTGATAAAAGCCTAATATATTCACTTTTGTTTATTTTTCTTTGTAATTACTAACCCTTTTTTATCATATTTTTAACTATTTCCAAAACTTTTTAAATGAATAAATAATCAACTCAAATGGTGGATAAGAGTGAATTGGCGATCGCTACCTCCCAAACTCAAAATCCCATTCTTTTTTAATTGAATTATCATTCAACTTATTGTCTCAAATGGTTCTGTATCTACCATTAAGCTTACTTGTCACCCCGTGAGGTCTTGACCAAACAATTTTAATCTTACCTATCTTTGGTAGGTATATTTTATCTTTGCCTATCTTGTAATTAGCCCCGACAAATCTAGCAGTTTGCTTTGACTTTCTACTTTTAAATAATGGTAGTTTAACTTGAATTCTGAGCTCGACCTCTGTGGGAAGAAGGGGGGATTAACTTCTGAGTTGGGGGGTTGACTAACGTAACGTTATATTACCCACCAGTAACAGTCACAGAATAATTAAATTTAAAAGGTTTAAAACTTGTTTTATCTTTGGCACTCCCAGTAATTTCTAAATCATAAACACCT
>JAKQYE010000040.1:0-15679 GCA_023356605.1 Trichodesmium sp. MAG_R02
AATGACAGAGCAATTCTGCCACGGAGATGATACAGTGGGCAAATGCAGGCTAGAATTATGGTGATGAATGAAATGCCAGAGCACACTTATCTGCTTTCCTAGCTTTTTTCAGAAAGATAGGGTTTTACGGACTAGGGAGGAAATGCAATCCCTTAGGGTATTGTTTATCCTTTCAATATAACATTCTTTCCCCACAGGTCTACCCCTTTTGGTAAGAACTACTTTGACAGTAGTTTCCACCTTGGCATACCACGGCAGAGACGCTCCATGGAACGTCCCCACCACCTTTTGCTTATGACGATATGGTTCATAGATTTGAAAACCCTCTCAGGTAATACACTTTTTGAACTCATATTGCGAAAAGTTTTATACCAAAATTTTTTTACCTTCTGCCTCTGGCAAACAAAAAATCTATCAGTAAACCCTAGCTTAAAAATAGTTCTAAACAGTTAGAACAAATCTGCCGTTCCTCACCTCAAGACTTTTTCTATATTTTTTAAAGCATTAAAGGTTTAAATCCATGCTTAACAGATAACTTTCCAATTAATTCCATTTTTTCCACAGTAATTAAATTCCGTCCCCAAGAAAAATTAGTATATAGCTTTTCAAATTCCAGAAGCATTGACTCTGCAAAACAAGCAAATAACTGACGACCTGGTACTTCCATATTAACAATTTTCATAATTTTCCAGTCAATATCAAGAGAATGTTCTACAATTCCACCATTGAGAACGTAGATTCCTTCTTGCTGAACCTTAGTAGCCATGTTTTTAGGATAACCCCCATCAATCAATAAACAGGGTTTCTTTAAAACATTTGGGTCAATTTCTACAGCCTCCGGTATACTAGCTACCCAAACTATAATATCAGCCAGAGGTAAAGCTGCATTTAACTCTAAAATTCTGCCTCGCTTTAATTCCTTTTGCAGAGCATTTAACCTCTCCTGTTTACGGGCTATCAATAATAATTCTTCGACTTTTGTCCTAGTATTCAACCAACGACATACTGCACTGCCAATATCACCAGTTGCCCCACATACTGCTACTGTTGCTTTTGACAAATCAATTCCTAGCTTTTGCGCCCCTTGTTCCACTTGCTGACAGACAATATAAGCCGTGTGGGTATTGCCAGTAGTGAAACGTTTAAATTCTAATGTAATATTGCGAATTTGCTTAAACTTCTGCAAATTAAAATTCTCAAAAACAATTGATGAAAACCCACCTAAAGCAGTTATATCAATACCATGCTTCTGAGCATGGGCCATAGCATTCATTATTTTACGAGTGGCTGCTTTAATTCTGCTAGAGGCTAGCATTTCTGGTAGAAAACAAGATTCTACATATTTGCCTTCGATTTTCTGACCCGTGATACTTGTTACTTTGATTGTATCGACTATTTGAGGTGGAGCGCTACACCAGAAGTCGAGACCTTGATCTGCATATTCTGGATATCCTAAATCTCTTGCTACAGATTGGGCGTGTTCTAAGTTAGTTAGATGACCAATTAGACCAAACATTAAAATTGTAAGTTTTGATTATTAGTAAGTTATTGTTGATGGTATGTGGAAATTAGAGCGGGATTTGTAGATCTCATAAAATTGGCAATTAGCAATTATCATTTTTACTATGAATTTTTTTTTGTTAAATGCTATACCACTAGTCATTATGATACTATTTTGCTAACATTTTTTTGACAATGTACAGTAGAATGTTATCTAGTCAGAGACTATCTCCCAACGTCTACAAGAAAATCTTGTAAAGGCTTTTACTAGTTATCTCCCTTTGTTTATCAATTAAGTAGAGGCAAAAACATTGCTTGACCAGACGAGCGGTGAATTATTAGGAACTCGGACACTTATTGGCCTAGTGCTTGCACCCCTAACTAATCTGTTTGTCAGATTTTAGCATAATTAGTAGCTTTGAAACCTAAACTATTAACCCCATCCTAATTTCCACATTATTAATTAAAATTAACTATGCAGCAATCAGACCATAAGCTGACATCCGCATAATTTCTCCAGTAGTAAAGCCAATATTATTCAGAGCTTCACCATAAGCAATCATAAAATCCTCAATTAATGCTTCTTTTTCCATCTCTAAAGTCTTAGCATCTTTTTCTACCTGGTTTAGCATTTTCCATACTAGAGGTAAGTTTTGGCGATTTGCTTTTTGTAGCTCTTGTTTAGAGTCTTCAAAATACTCTTTTAGCCATACTTCACCAAAGTTGAGGTGACTATATTCATCTTTGACCACACCTTCAGTAATTTTGCGAGCAAATGGGTCGGCCACAGGTATATAGATATTGTATGCTGCGATCGCGAAACATTCAATGATTAGAGACTGAATTAACAGACAAGTTACCACATTACCTGTAGCTGCTGCTGTTTGGAAATTTTCATGGAGTGGCTCAAAGAACTTCTTAGCAAACTCCACATCAGGTGTCACATGAAGATTCCGAGCGCAGGCTTCAAAGCCTTTTTTGTGACGGTTTTCCATTTTTGAGAGCTTAATCAGCTTATCCTTTTCACCTGGAAGCATTTCGGCAAGTTTAATATAATTTTTATGAGCCTCTTGCTCTCCTTCAATTACTATTGCATTGATTCGGCTATAGGCATCTTTGTAGGTTTTACTTTCAAAGTTTGTTTGATCGGTTTCACTTTTACTCTTCACTTTCTCTAATTGAGTTTCACTTTGGTAATCCATATTAGGAATTGTTTCAAGCTTGGGCATACGTTTAGTTATCTCCTCATCACAAAATTGCTTTAGAAGGGCAAAGAAAAATACTTTATTAATCTTAACTTAGCTTATAGTCTACTGTACCTACTTTCTGGAATAATTTACTAGTATAGCCATAATTTATCTCTAACTTGGGCCTGTTTTTTTTGACAACCTTCATTTCTGTTAATTTCAGTTTTAGTTTTAGTAAAAAAGATTATATATCAATCTATTGACATTTTTTGGATAATTAAACACTCAAGCTTGAGTTTGCCTAGGAATTAGCACTTTCAACTTATGTTTTTCTCAGGCCATTATTTTATTTACAGATATCCTGAGTTAGTTGATCAATGGCCAATAATTACTATCCTTAACTCTAGTTATTATCAGTAAATTTTGGTGTAGAGACCAAAGGTTTACCTCTCTCATCTGTAAAAATACTTGGATTTTCTCCTCCCAACCCCTGAGATTTATCTGAAGGTAGAATCTGATAATCTAGAGGTTGAGTATGGTTAAGCCAACTCTGCCAAATACTGATTTTACTCTGAGCTGAACTATAAGCTATAGTATACTTCGGAATTCTCCTAGCAATTGAGATTGCTTGTGGAATATCCTGCTTCACTACCTCCATAGCAATCGACAATATTTTTTGACTCCATTGATTAATCAATTTGGAAGCTTCTGATTGACTAGTACTAGAAGTTGGTACTTGCTGTGCTAAACTAATAGCTGTGACATAAGCATCTATTGTTGCTGCTGCTGCTACCTGACGGGCATTCTCTAATCTTATTTTGGTCTGTTGTTGAGATTGCCACTGTCGAGTTTTAGCTCGGGCTTGATTATACAGGATTCTACCTGATTGAATTTCTTGCACTTTGACAATTGCCTGTTCTATGTTACCTGATAATGCTAAAATTTCTGCTTGATCAAGAATTGGTTGGTCTTGAAAACGTTCAACTTTTTCTGTCCACCTATTAATTTTGTTTTGAGCTTCCTGATATAGAGTTCTACCTCTACTAATTTGACTTGCTTCAGAAATAGCTGCTTGTAGAGAACTCATATCACCAAAGCTTGCTAACTTTTCTGCTTGATCCAAAAAAGGCTGATCCTCTTGTTGCTGTAGTTCTCTACTCCAAGTTTTTATCAAAGTATTTGCTTGAGCTCCACGGGGGTTATAAGGAGAAATAGTTTGCACTTTAGCGATCGCTGCCTTCAAATCACTGATCCCTCTAGGTTGAGCTAGTTTTTTTCCTTCTTCAATAATAGTTACATCTGCCATTTCTCGTTCCCAAAGACTAATTAACTCTTGAGCTTTGTTGTAGAAAGGTCGTTCAGCTTTAAGCTTTTTAACTTGAGCTATAGCATCTTCTAGTCCTGCTATTGTACCATTACTAGCTGGGGAATGGGCACGAGCTAAAACTTCTATATCTTGTACCAATTCCAGTAAAGCATCATTTTTCGGAACTTTATTTACTACATTAAGTGCCTCTTGCCAATTTCCTGCATTTAACTTGACTGAAGCTATATCTATTATTTGTTTTCCCAAATTAACTATTAACTTTTGAGCTTTCTGATAGAGATAGCTCTTTTTTTCAATTTCTTGAGCTTTTTTAATCGCATTCGTAAGATTATCTAGTCCACCAAGTTCACCAATATCCCGTACTTCATTTAATTTAGCGCCTTCTTTTCGAGTTCTTTTAATATCATTAATTAGTTTCTGGTATTTTTTTGTTCCCCAGTGGACATTTTCCACTAATAGTAAACGAGAAGCTTCGATAGAAGCTTGATGCCATTTTTCTTCACGCAAATACTCTTGAGTCTGCTTGTAATTTGCTTCAGCTTGATTCCAAGTTTTTTGCCAGTCTCGAATCTGTTTTTCTACGAGTGGATAAGTTGGCACTTTATAGGGTAATTTTTGGACAATAGCAATAGCTTCTTCTAATTTTCCATCTTGAAAAGCTAAGTCCCCCAAGGACAATATTTTTTTCGACCAAACTTCAATATAACCGTCTACTTGTGGACGCATTGGATGGTCACTGGATAAAACATCGACCAAATCAATTGCTTGAAGCAAACTATCCAGAGTTGGAGAAGTAGCTAACAACTGGGCACAATAAAGACGCTTACTAGCAGATGCAGTACGCCAGTAAGTCGACTCACAATCTGCCTGATAGGGTAACTTAAACAAAGCTGATATGGCTGTTATACTAGCTCCACCGGGAACTATCACCAGTAGTACTATCCACAATGACCCGCAAATAGACTTGAGATTGTTTGTAGTTTCTGGTTTTGTGGGTTCAGTTTTTCTTATCTGGGAAACTGATTTTTTTTGCTGATTGGAAGATATTGCGGAAGATTTATAGGTCTGTATTTGACTACCATTTGATCTAAGTTCTTGCAGTCTTTGTTGGCGGTTTTTCCGACGTTCAGATAATTGCCATTTAGTTTCGTCTCTTGGCTTAATATGGGGGAATATCCGGCCTGGGCCTATAGTTTTGTACTTTTCATTCATATATGCCTTATCCTGAGCAGCAAGCAACGAATACATTAACGTCTCATTACTTTCCGGTTGATTGAGCCTACAAACAAGCTTTGGTCTAAATTTAATTTAATATATGCGGTATCTATATATACACTACTTCTGGTAAATATGCAAGCAAAAAAAAAGTCATCCTGGTTTGTCCTGTGTATTTACAACCTATATTCATAAACACTCAAAACATATCTATTAAAATGTTGGTTAAAGACCTACCTTCTTGGTCAAGAGACCGTATTCAACTGACACACCTAATT
Source organism: Trichodesmium sp. MAG_R02 (assembly GCA_023356605.1). Taxonomy (GTDB): domain Bacteria; phylum Cyanobacteriota; class Cyanobacteriia; order Cyanobacteriales; family Microcoleaceae; genus Trichodesmium. Next base: position 5,508 of record JAKQYE010000040.1, read on the forward strand.
TTACAGGTGAGATTTTGGGACTGATTTATTTCATCTTATGTTTAAAATCCTTAACTTAAACTAAAGACAGCCCTTACTACAACAATCTTAGATTTGTTAGCCTAGTAGTTTTGAAAAACTAATCAACTTGGCAGTATAATCAAATATACTCATAAGTATACTTTTCACCATTCCAGCATAAAGCTTCACATCAAAGTTTACTCATCTACAGTTTTATAAAGATTAATTTTATAGAGAATCTTAGACAGATATCTACAGAACGTCTAGTGGGCTGATACAAGGATGGGTGGGTTACAATGGATTGCTAAATACCTTTCACAGCTTAAATTTTAGACTATCAGATAGGGCTTTTTAAATCAATATTTGATCAGAATGCTTGAACCAGAGGACTTTAGCATTGGTAATAGAATTTAGTTGCACTAAACTTTTCACTACTCCCTATTCCACATTTCATAAAAACCCAAAAGGGAATTATCACTTAAGGTAATTGAGCAGAATATTAACCATCTTTGTCAGTAGGTTGATGGACAGATAATTCAAGAATCACCTTCGCCTCACTGATAGGAGAAACATCTAGAGATCTCTGGGTTTAATGAAGGTGTTAAAGAGATGACTTGTGTAATTGTCCCATAGGAACTTCTGCGGAAGGTTGTTGTAAGTCTTGAATGAGTTGTGTGAGGTCTTTTGGACTAGCTTGATACAGTTGTGAACAAAATTCACAGGTCACCTTAGCACCATTGTCTTTTTCAATCATATCTTTCAGTTCGTCTGTACCAAACATTTTTAAAGCTCCCAATACTCTTTCAAGAGAACAGTCACAGTTAAAACGAACTATTTGACGTTCGGGTAATATATTTAAATCCATGTCTCCCAAAAGTTGTTGGAAAATTTCTGGCAATGTTTTACCTGAACGCAGTAAGGGAGTAAATCCTGATAAAGAGGCTATACGGGATTCTAAGGCTTGAACTAACTCTTCATCTATAGATAATTTGGGCATAACTTGCAACAGAAGTCCTCCTGCTGCTTGTATCCCTTTTTGATCTACGAAGACTCCTAGTATTAGAGCTGATGGTGTTTGTTCTGATGTAACTAAATAATAGGTAATGTCATCTCCAATTTCTCCAGACACTAATTCTACTGTACTGGAGTAGGGATACCCATAGCCAACATCTCTTACTATACATAAGTGGCCTTGACTACCTACTGCTTTTCCTACATCCAGTTTGCCAATTTTATTTGGTAATAGCTCGATGGTCGGATTATTTACATAACCTCGCACAGTTCCATCTCGGCCAGCGTCAACTAGTACTCCTCCTAATGGACCATTGCCCTGGACGCTAATATTAACTCTTGATTCTGGAGTTTTCATCCCTGAGGCTAGTAATAATCCAGCTGCCATTGTTCGGCCAAGAGCAGCAGAGGCCACCCAAGAAAGTTTGTGTCGTTGTCTTGCTTCTTCGGTTAAGCATGTGGTAATTACACCAACAGCACGGATGCCGCCTTCTGCTGCTGTAGCTCTAATTAGTTGATCTGCCATTGGAATCTTTACATTGCCTAATAATTATCACTTCTTCATCATAACTCTGTTGGAATACTACAGGTAAAATTTGTGTTGGATCAATTTTTTGTCGTTGTCTTGCTTCTTCGGTTAAGCATATGTTAATTAAGCCAACAGAACGAATGCCACGAACTCTAGCAGCTGTAGCTCTAATTAGTTGATCTCCCATTGGAATCTTTAACATTGCTTAATAATTATTAGCCATCTATTGTACCTTATATTAGAATGCTATAGATGAAATTTGTATTGGATAAAGTCGATTTCAAATTGATGTTGTACAAAGATTAAAGAAGACCTACCCCAATCAGTCGGGGTTCAATAAAATCTTTGTTTAGTGGGCATTTTGTCTACTATGGCTACCTCACTATTGATAAAATCTGCTGTAAATTGATATCTATAAATGTTATTAGTTATTAGATTGCTATGTTAGGTACTTTTCAAAAAAGCCATCTACGGATTGAGATTGAAGCTGCTGAAGCTACTATAAGAGATAGTTTGTTATGTCCATCTCAATTACAAATATGGTTATGGCCTCAGAGTTTTTCTCCTGGACTACCAGAACAATTATCTGAAGGTGTAAAGTTTGAAACTTCCGTTGGCTTAATAGGAATTAAGCATTATGTTGATGTAGTAGGGCCGAATTGTTTGAGGCTACTGCTTAGTCAAGGCATTGATGGATTTCATGAATGGTATTGGGGAGATGGTTGGGTACAATCTCGCCTAGAAGGGATATCCATGTTTCCTCTAAATTTGGGTCAAACTTTTAGTTTGCTTCGTTTGCGAGAGTTTTTATCTGGTACAAAAAAAGTATCCACTCAATAATTGGGGCCGACCACCATTGAGAGATTTTAGGCCATTTGAGAATTTTCAGTAGGTGATTTAACTTAGACTATTGATGGCTAATAAAAATAAAAAGGAAGTTACAAAATTTTAGGTAGAGGGATTAGAGTTATAATTTCCATATTGGGTCTGGGATCACATATGGTATAAGATATCTTTTAGATATAAAAGACATACAGCAGAGTTACATAGTTTGTTCTAAAGGTTCCTCTAGAAGTGCTATTTTGTGTAGGACATTAAAATAATTCAACTGTTGCGCTAACCCAGAGGAATATTTTCGTCACGAAAGAAGAAAAAAAATCTAATTGAGGGGAGATACAGATAATTTTATAAGTTATTTTAATTCTGTTGTTTCAGAGTTAAAAACAAATGGTGACTTTTGTACGAAAACCCTTGGAAGGCAAATTTATGGCTTGACAAAGTTAGCTAAATAGTCTACTTTGTTTGATAAAAAAAGTATTTATAAATATTAAACTCTTTACTTCCTAATTTCAAATTTCCCTACATCTGGAAATAGGGGCTTATAGCAGAAGCCGTATCAACAATAATTCCACTCCAGACATAAGTTTGGGATATAAGTATTATTGGCGTATAAACGTTGGCTTAAGAAAAAAATATTAAAGAAGAGGTAAACTTAAACTCAAAAAAGTACAAACATCCAGTTACAACCTCTTTCGATTTATATGGCAATCCTAAATCAGCTTGTAAATTACTGGGCTTCTTAAAAAATAGCTCCAACTCTCATTCCTCCTGCTTCCTGCTTAGATCAACCCATTGATTTTACGAATTATAGCAATGAGCGCTGGTCTGTTTACATACTACTAATGTCTTTATGTGTAGTATAAGTCCTGCTACATAACTGATATTTTTGATGTGCGATCGCAACATTGATACCGAATGTTTTATTAAAGCGAATTCTGTTTAAAAAGAGGTTGTTTCAAATATGTATTAGAGAATGTTTTTAAGATAAGCTGCAAATAATTATAGCAATTCTCTGGGTGGTTGTGGCAAAATTCCATACTGAAAAAGTTTTGGAAAATCAAATATTTGACCATCTGCAAAAAAATTAAATAGCCACTCAACTATTCTAAAAAACTACAAAGATGATGAAATGCAATCATGAAATTTTTGGCTTCTAACCAAATATCTTCTACAGGATTTTGTTCTGGGGCATTCGGAGCAAATTTTAGACAATTTATTAACTATTTTTATTCGGGTAAATCTTGATTAATTAACTTCAATAATTCTCGAAACTCTTGAGAGTTATGAGAACTTGCACCATCCCAAAATATTGCCAAATTTTTTCCCAGTTTTTGCTCTTTAGTCTAAACTGTAAGGCATAGTTCAAAATAGTTTGTAGTTGACCTAATTTTATTATACTCAAATTTTGTTTCAATCTTAATTAAAACGACTATACATTTAACAATTCTTTAATTTCACGGTAGGATTTTCCCCGACAAAATCATTTTCACTTGCCTTGGCTCTTTTTATTTCTTTTGACTATGCATATTTTATTTATAAAATCGTCTAGTTCATCTGAAATATTCATTTTTTGTCTAGGGAAGTGGATATGTTATTATTATACCTGTTGCGACCTATTTAGGATTGCTATAGAAATCCGCCCATAGGTTCTAACAATTCAAAAACTAGAAATAAACTCCGAAAGTTTTACCCATTAACCGTTGCCTTTAAACCTATTATCAAAAAGTGGTAATTTTTTGACATGAATAAAATAGCATTGCTATATGTATTCACCTATTCCCTATCTTCTCTAGTAATTTATCAACTTCAGTAACTGAATAGTTGATTTTTTTTGCCTTTGCTATAAAACGATAAATTACAAAAAAAATGATTAAATCTTGGATAATAATTGGCAGTGTTACTTTCTTCATAGCATTTAGTAGTAGTTTTTTCATTCGTTCTAGAGATGCTCAATGGTTTAGACATTTACAAAGACCAAGTTGGTTAACTTTTGAAAGATTAATACCCTTAATTTGGACGACTATTTTTACTTGTGGTGCTTGGTCTGCATATATTATCTGGGAACAAGAACCAGGAACTCAGAAAACTTGGTCATTAATGACACTATATTTATTGTTAGAAATAGTGACAATATCTTATACTCCTGTCATGTTTAGAACGCAAAGTTTACAGGTAGGAACAATTATTGGAGGAACAGGTTTTGTATTAGGTATAATCCTAATTTTGAGTATCTGGCAAATTAATAGTTGGGCAGTAATTTTATTATTACCCTATATATTTTGGAGTCCTATTGGTACTTATACTACTTGGGAAATGAGCCGTATTAATTCTGAGAGTTAGTAGTATTGACAAGCCTATAGTGTAGTATTAGTTTCGCTAGAATTAGTTGACTAGCTCTCAGCTTTTAGGGCTAGGGGTTTAAATCTATTTCTCACCCATGAAAAATCAATTGATTACTAAGTAGTGAGTTATTTTTTAATTTAGTTAGGAATTACTCATGTAAACTACATACAGCATCTTTGCATAAGCCCTGTTAGTAATGTTTTTATTATGGAAAAAATTGATTATATAATTATCACAATTTATCTGTTGTTTATAGTTATTTTGGGATTTTTTATACAAAGAAAAGCATCGATAGGAATCGAGTCTTACTTTTTGGGAAATCGTAATCTTCCTTGGTGGATTTTGGGTGCTTCTGGAATGGCTTCTAATACTGATTTAGCCGGTACTATGCTATTAACTTCTTTAGTATATACTTTGGGAACTAAGGGATTTTTTATTGAGATTAGGGGTGGAGTTGTATTAATTATGGCATTCCTAATGACGTTTATGGGAAAGTGGAATCGTCGCGCTCAAGTAATGACTATTGCTGAATGGATGGAGTTACGTTTTGGTAAGAATAGGGAAGGAAATATTGCCAGAATTATTAGTGCGGTTGCTAATATTATTTTTGCTATTGGTACCATGAGTTATTTTGCTGTTGGAGGAGGAAAATTTTTAGGAGAATTTCTGGGGATTGATGATAGAGTTGCGGGAATATTACTAATTTTATTGGCTCTTATCTATACTGCTGTAAGTGGATTTTATGGGGTTGTTTTGACAGATGTTTTCCAGGGAATTTTGATTTTTGTGGCAATTGTATATATCTGTTTTATTACTTTTCAAACAGTAAGCTTGCCAGAGACTTTTGCCATCTCAATTCCAGGTACGGAACAATTACAAGAATTGAGTTTGAGAGAATGGAGCAGTATTATTCCACCAATTAAAATTGACTTGCCAGGAGATTATAGTATTTTTAATTTGTTTGGTGGGGTGATGTTATTTTATCTTTTTAAAGTATTTTTAGAAGGTAGTGCTGGAGGGGGTGGTTATATGATTCAACGTTACTTTGCTGCTAGGAATGATCGGGAAGCTGGTTTACTCTCTTTATTCTGGATTTTCTTATTATCTTTTCGTTGGCCTTTGGTTACAGCTCTGGCAATATTAGGAATAGATTATGGTTTGAAAAATCAGATAATTTCTGACCCAGAGTTAGTCTTGCCTACTGTTATCAGTGCATATATTCCAGTCGGAATTAAAGGTTTATTAGTTGCCTGTTTTATGGCTGCTGCAATGTCAACTTTTGATTCGATTATTAATGCTAGTGCTGCCTATTGGGTAAAGGATATTTATCAAGCTTATATTAAACCTGAAGCTACCAATCAACAATTGGTTAATCAAGGTCGTTTAGCTTCTATTTTTATTGTTAGTTTGGGATTAATTTTTAGTTTTAATATTACGAATATTAATGATATTTGGGGATGGTTGACTTTAGGATTAGGAACTGGGTTGTTTATTCCTTTAGTCTTGAGATGGTATTGGTGGCGATTTAATGGTTATGGATTTGCTATTGGTACTGGTACGGGTTTAGTTGGAGCTATCTTGACAAAAGCGGTGATTTTACCTTTTTTCAATATGCCTCAACTTCAAGAATATATTCTGTTTTTAGTTCCGAGTATTTGTTCTTTTTTAGGATGTATTTTCGGAACATTGTTAACTCCAGCAACTAACTTAACAGTGATTGATAATTTTTATCGAGTGACTAAACCTTTTGGTTTTTGGGGAGTGGTTAGTCAGAATTTACCAACTAATATTCAAGCAAAAATTAAAAGAGAAAATCGACGAGATATCTGCGCAACATTTATTGCTATTCCTTGGCAGTTAGTTTTATTTTTGATGGGAATGATGTTCATGATGAAGCAGTGGGATAATTTTGGTGTTTTATTATTGATGTTTATTTTGTTATCGATAGGATTATATTTTACTTGGTTTAAGCATCTGGATAAAATATAGGTAAGCATCCAATAGCTGAATGTTTATCCATACATACTATATATATAGCATTCCTAAATAGATCGTAGCAAATATAATAGTAATAATAATATCTTCAGGAAAAAGACAAAGAATGAATATTTTAGAGAAACTAGATGATTTTATCAATAATAAAAAAGAGTCCGAATCAATTAAAGGATACTAGGTAGTCAAGATAGTTTTGTCAGGAAAATCCTACCATCAAGTAAAAGAATTATTAAAGGTTTCTCATAGTTTTATTGTGAAATTGAAAAACCTTGTACTTTTTTAGGGTTGAGAAAACAGAAACAATATGATGTACTTTTTGAGTCTAATCAAAGTTATTGTAGCTGACTTAAAGAATAGGTTAGGAGCAGGCAAAAAAAATCAAAAAAAGAATCATGCTAACAATAATCAATGAGTGAAAGCAAAAAAAGTTAGAGAGGATAAGTGGAAATTTTAACAACTATAAATAAAGTTAGGAAATGTAGTTTTTTTGATGATATAGAGGTGTCGTTTTCTATGAGGAGTCTATTAGGTTATGCTTGGGAAAAACAGATAAAAGAGGAGAAATTTTCAGGGAAAATGAAAAAGAAAGACAGACTTATTCTGGGGCAAATTATTATAAAATTAAGGAATTTATAGCTAAATAGTATCAAAGTGAAAAAACTGAAAATATCATGGAATTTATTAACTATTTGCAACAGCAAAGCCAAGGAAAAAAATAGGCAATATTTGCGGATGGATCAACTTCTCAAATATTCTCAACAATTTCGAGAATATTTGATGGCAGTTAATCAAGATTTACAAGAATAGAAATGGTTTATAAATTGTATAGAATTTGCCCCCAACCCTCCGGAGCAAAACCTCGTAGAAGATGTTTGGTTACCAGTCGAAAATTTCATAAGATAAACTGTTGATTTTTGCAGTTCTTTGAAAATAGTTAAATGGCTATTTAAGTTGTTTGCCCTATGGTCAAATATTCGATTTTCCCAAACTTTTTTAGTATGGAATTTTGCCACTACCAATGGGCTTATTGCTGCTATAGTATGCTTGACCCTACAAATAGTATATAAATTTCACATTTGGCATAAGTTCTGTAACTATTTTTAATTTAATTCTTTTTAATATGTGCTACATTTTGTCGTGCGGAATGTAGGCTTAAAGCATATCTGACACTTGGCGAACCGTCCATTTTTTTTGTCTCAGACCCCTCGCCCGCGATTAATTAATTAGTATTTAGGCTAATAATATATGTATTTAAAAAGTAGCCCTAGAAGTGCGAAGCTTTGCACCCATTTTTTTTTGCTAAGTTATAACAATTCTAAAAATATTCAGGGGGTAGCTCAAAGTTAGTAAAGTCTATAATGTAGCAATCTGCTCATAGGTTGTGATAATTCAAAAACCAGAAATGAACTCCAAAATTCTTGCCCATTGCTGAGTGTCTATTCTCTATTTCCAAAAAGCGGTAAGATTTTGGGTAACATAAAAATCGGATTGTTATATAGGAGGAATCCGACTATAGGTTATCAAACTTCATAAATTAGATAATAAACTTTAAAACTCTTGCCCATTACCCATTGTTTATTCACAAAAATTAGCAGGATTTTAGATAAGGTAAAAATCGGATTGCTATATGTAATAGTATTTCTTAAGTGACTGAGGTAAAGTTATTTTTCTCCTTTTCTATTGCCCGTTTTCCTGATTACTATTCCCTATTTTCATTGAAAAAGCAAATTGTAAAAATACTTAACACTAATTAATACTAATTGAGTAGAATTTTAGTTAAGCTGTATATCAACTCGCTGAATATATTAAGGTAAAAATCTATGGCAACTATTTCTCCAAATCTGGAGTCTAATCAACGACGTTGGCAAACAATAGTTTCTTTGACTTTGGGTTTCTGGTTAAGCGCATGCATAATTTTAGACCTAGTAATTATGCCAAGTATGTATGTTTCTGGGATGATGAATACACCAGATTTTACAGTAGCAGGTTCAGTAATGTTTTCTGTATTTAACCGAGTTGAGTTACTTTGTAGTACCTTGGGTTTAACAGGTTTATTAGTTTTGAGTGCTACACCAAATCATTTCGTTAAAAATAATAAAACAGCAATTATTTTTTCTATAGTATTATTGGTAATCGTTCTAATTGATACTTATGGTTTGACTCCTCAAATGACTGCTTTGGGTATTAATCTAAATTTGTTTGAGTCAGTTAAAGAAGTTCCTGTAGCAATGAATCAAATGCACGGTGGTTACTGGTTATTAGAAATAATTAAATTGGTGGTTGGTGCTACTTTGTTTGGTTGGTGTTACCGACAACCAACACAGATGAATTAATAGATAAATTAATAGTTGTTTTTACGCTACTATAAAATAATCAAAAAAATTAGGGTGGGTGAATGTTATTTGAGATATAGTTTTTCTCCATTAGCAAATATTGGCTCACCCTATTGGCAATAAATAGAAAGAGGATGCCACCGAAAATCGTTTGAGTCGCGATTTCTTTTAGGAGCCTCAGAGAATGCAGATATGGAAATTTGCCACTAAATACCAAGGAATGGAAATATTTGAACAACAAAAAGACTGGAATCCTTGGAGCTTCACAAGATGAAAAAAATGGAGGATGATTCCTGGAAAAATTCTTGAATATGAGAGAGAATCTCTGAGTCAGTTAATTTAGTTGAATAAAAAAAACATGCATATGGGCCAGCTAGCCCTTCCAGTCTTTATAATATCAAAATTTTTGTGAGGATGCCACCGAAAATCCTTCGAGTCGCGATTTCTTCTCCGGAGCTTCAGAGAATGAAGATGTAGTAATTAGGTATATGAATAGGAAGGCATAAGAAGATTTGAGTAACAAAAAGCTGGTATCTTTGGAGCCCCACAAGATGATATAAAAATATGGAGGAATGATTCCCAGAAAAATTCCTGAATATGAGGGATAATCTCTGAGTCAGTTAATTTAGTTGAATAAAAAATCATGGATATGGGCAATCAAAGCATCCTATCCTTTATAATATCCAAAATTTTTGTCAGGATGCCACCGAAAATCCTCCGAGCCGCGATTTCTTTGCGGAGCTTCGTAGAATGCAGATGTGGAAATTTGCCACTAAATACCAAGGAACGGAAATATTTTAACAACAAAAAGGCTTGTTTTATCGCAGCTTCACAAGATGAAAACATGGGGAATGATTCCCGGAAAAATTCTTGAATATGAGGGCTCCTCTCTGAGTCAGTTAATTTAGTTGAATAAAAAATCATGCATATGGGCGAGCCAGCCCTTCTAGTCTTTATAATATCAAAATTTTTGTCAGGATGCCACCGAAAATTCTTTGACCCGCAATTTTTTCTCCGGAGCTTCAGAGAATGAAAATGTAGGTAATTAGGTATATGAATAGGAAGGCATAAGAAGATTTGAGTAACAAAAAGCTGGTATCTTTGGAGCTCCACAAGATGAT
>JAKQYE010000040.1:15779-29033 GCA_023356605.1 Trichodesmium sp. MAG_R02
TATGAGGGATGATCTTTGAGTCAGTTAATTTAGTTGAATAAAAAATCATGCATATGGGCAATCAAACCATCCTGTCCTTTATAATATCCAAAATTTTTGTCAGGATGCCACCGAAAATCCTTCGAGTCGCGATTTCTTTGCAGAGCTTCAGAGAATGCAGACGTGGAAATTTGCCACTAAATACCAAGGAATGGAAATATTTGAACAACAAAAAGGCTGGAATTATTGGAGCTTCACAAGATGAAAACATCGGGAATGATTCCCGGAAAAATTCTTGAATATGAGGGATCCTCTCTGAGTCAGTAATTTAATTGAATAAAAAATCATGCATATGGGCAAGCCAGCCCTTCTAGTCTTTATAATATCAAAATTTTTGTCAGGATGCCACCGAAAATTCTTTGACCCGCAATTTTCTTCTCCGGAGCTTCATAGAATGAAAATGTAGGTAATTAGGTATATGAACAGGAAGGCATAAGAAGATTTGAGTAACAAAAAGCTGGTATCTTTGGAGCTTCACAAGATGATATAAAAAGATGGAGGAATGATTCCCAGAAAAATTCTTGAATATGAGGGATCCTCCCTGAGTCAGTAATTTAATTGAATAAAAAATCATGCATATGGGCAAGCCAGCCCTTCTAGTCTTTATAATATCAAAATTTTTGTCAGGATGCCACCGAAAATTCTTTGACCCGCAATTTTCTTCTCCGGAGCTTCATAGAATGAAAATGTAGGTAATTAGGTATATGAACAGGAAGGCATAAGAAGATTTGAGTAACAAAAAGCTGGTATCCTTGGAGCTTCACAAGATGATATAAAAAGATGGAGGAATGATTCCCAGAAAAATTCCTGAATATGAGGGATAATCTCTGAGTCAGTTAATCTAGTTGAATAAAAAATCATGGATATGGGCGAGCTAGCCCTTCTAGTCTTTATAATATCAAAATTTTTGTGAGGATGCCACCGAAAATCCTTTGAGTCGCGATTTCTTGGCAGAGCTTCATAGAATGCAGATGTGGAAATTTACCGCTAAATACCAAGGAATGGAAATATTTGAACAACAAAAAGGCTGGAATTATCGGAGCTTCACAAGATGAAAACATCGGGAATGATTCCCGGAAAAATTCTTGAATATGAGGGCTCCTCTCTGAGTCAGTTAATTTAGTTGAATAAAAAATCATGCATATGGGCGAGCCAGCCCTTCTAGTCTTTAATAATATCAAAATTTTGTCAGGATGCCACCGAAAATTCTTTGACCCGCAATTTTATTTTCCGGAGCTTCAGAGAATGAAAATATGGTTATTTGCCACTAAACAGTAATGGATGAAAATATTTAGACAACAAAAAGGCTGGAATTCTTGGAACTTCACAAGATGAAAACATGGAGAATGATCCCCAGAAAAATTCCTGAATATGAAGAAGAATCTCTGAGTCAGTTAATTTAGTTGAATAAAAAATCATGCATATGGCCAATTAAACCATCCTGTTCTTTATAATATCAAAATTTTTGTGAGGATGCCACCGAAAATCCTTCGAGCCGCGACTTCTTTTCCGGAGCTTCAGAGAATGAAAACATGGGTTATTTGCCACTAAACAGTAATGGATGGAAATATTTAGACAACAAAAAGGCTGGAATTCTTGGAGCTTCACAAGATGAAAAGATGAAGAATGATCCCCAGAAAAATTCCTGAATATGAAGAAGAATCTCTGAGTCAGTTAATTTAGTTGAATAAAAAATCATGATATGGACAATCAAACCATCCTGTTCTTTATAATATCAAAATTTTTGTGAGGATGCCACCGAAAATCCTTTGACCCGCATTTTTCTTAGAGCTTCAGACAATGAAAATGCGGTAATTTGGCACTAAATTTGCAGTCTTATATTTTTGATTAACTTAGGAGAATTAATTTATGCCTACAGGATGGGAAAAAGTAATAAGCACAAAAGAAACAAAAAGTACAAATCTCAACAAATCTCCCGAACAAACTCCCACTAATAATTCCTCTGATAAAACAACTGAAATAAACAGAATGGAAATGTTTATCCCAGAAGAACCTCAGAGAAGTTTAGACGATCTAATAGTTCCCTCAACCGTCAAAAATAAAATTGATACAGCACTGAATAGAATTAAATATCACGATATTTTATATTACCAATGGAACTTAAAAAGTATTGACCCCAGAGGTAAGCGTACCGCAATTAATTTATTTGGGTTACCAGGTACAGGTAAAACTTTTTGTGCAGAAGCTATCGCTCACTTTTTAAATAAAAAAATTATCAAAGTTAACTATGCAGAAATTGAGTCTAAATATGTAGGTGAAACCCCAAAAAACATTACCGCAGCTTTTAACAAAGCTCAAGAAACTGACTCAGTTTTATTCTTTGATGAAGCTGACTCTATCTTAGGAAAAAGATTAACTAATGTCACTCAAAGTTCCGATCATGGAGTTAATGTTAGTCGTTCTGTAATGTTACTTCAACTAGACAAATTTGATGGAGTCGTAATTTTTGCCACGAACCTCGCCAAAAACTATGATGGAGCATTTGTTCGTCGAATTTTGGCACATATTGAATTTGAATTACCAGACAAAGAATGTCGAATTAAACTATGGGAATATCTACTGCCAAAAGAAATACCAACTACAGAAGATATTAGTCTAGAATTGTTAGGAAACGAATCTGAAGACCTCACTGGAGGTGATATTTTAAATGTTGTAATTTCCGCAGCAAGTCGAGCAGTTATGAGAGAAGCAAAAGCTCAAAAAGTTTCCCTTTTTGACTTAGCTGAAGAAATAAAATTTGTACGAGAAGCAAAGACAAAAATTGGTTCTCCTCACTATAAAAATAACCCACAAAAAACCAAAGTTAAAGAGACAATAATAAATCCTGGTGATTTATCTCCAGAACTTCGCGATCGCTACGATGAAGCTATTTCAAAAATAGATGAATCTGAGTCAAATTTTCAGAAGTAGATAATATACAGCAATTTTCATTTTGGTAGACGAAAGTAGGGAGGTTTCATAGAACCTCTCTACAGAGTTTTAGTTATGACTATGTGGTTAAATTTAAAATCGAGGAAAATATTAGTAAATATCAGTTAAAACAATGGTTAACCTTAATTATCTTCAGACTCTCCTGATTTCTCTTCACCAGAGAGTAAAAGACGAAGACCTATAAAAGCAAACCCAGTTGCTGCAATAATTTTTACTATATTTGTAGGTAAAATTTCTGCCATTCCTTGGCCTAATAAAACTCCTAAAAAACTCGTCAATATTAGAGCAGATGCAGTACCTAAAAACACTGCCTGGGGAAATTTGGAAGACCCACCCAGAGCGATGGCGGCTAATTGACTTTTATCTCCTAATTCAGATAAGAAAACTGCGATAAAACTTAAACCTAAAATTTGCCAGTCCATAGTTAATTAATAGTATAAAAAGGTTAGGATAAAAAAGGAATAATATTTTTTGTAATTCCAGAAAACCTTGATTTAGAAATATAGCAGATTTCATCAATTCAATTTAGGTGTAGCACTCCCAGAAAATATATCTGCCATACTTATTCCTAAGTTTCTCATGATTTCTATATTCTTAATCTTCATAGTTGATAATTTATAATTTAAATAAGTATGACTTTTTTTTAACCATGAAAATTTTCATAAAAAACTTCAAATATTAAAGTCAAAGATATTAGCAATAAAACTACTCCTGCTGACCTTTCTATAGTTTTTGGAGAAAGGTAACTAGCTAACCATTTTCCTAATAATACTCCTAATAAACTTGTAGTTACTAATGCAAGACTTGCACCGACAAATACTATCCAAGGAGATTGAGATTCCGCAGTCATTAGCAAAGTAGTAAGTTGAGTTTTATCACCAATTTCTGCCAAGAGTATCGTCACAAAAGTTGAAGCAAATACTGCCCATGCTCCTGTTTTTTGTACCTTTGTTTCTTCTTGTTCTGATTGAGAATTAGTGGGAGGTAAAATTTCACCTTTTTCTGAGCTAATTTGCGAAGGTAAGCTCTGAGAATTTTTTTTTTGTTCTAAATCTATTTGGGTTTTATCGTTATTTTCGCTAATGGAGAAAAATTTCACTGACAACTATAATAAATTACTAAATTACTGAATATATGTAGATTTATTCAATCTAATTTATTGTTTCAGATAATTGAACTGTATGTCAACTACTTAATTATTTCTATAGGGGAAATGCATCTTGTCTATAAACTATGGTCAAATATCAATGAACCTAGGTTTATTGTACTTGTTGAAAATATAATTTCCCTATATTATAGCAATCCTATCTGAAGGGCGAAAGAAACTGGCACCTTGAGGAAGGAAGTAGAAGGCAAAAGACGAAAGGAACATGAGTTGAACCTATTTTTTAAGAATTACAGTGGTTTGACAAATCATTTAGGATTGCTATAGTGTTTATTTAACCTGAAAAAACTATATTTAACCTAGATTCCCACAAAATATAGTATATTTAGACCAGCTACTTCCAGCTAATTAAAGCTTTGTCTGATAATAATTATGAAATTTATGAGTCAAAATGCATATTACATAGACTATTAATATTAATTATCAATAATAGAGGCTAACATCCGGATTATTGCTCAAAGAGTATATTGTAGTATACTTGAAGATCGGAATGTGGGACCTAAGAATTAGGCAATTTAGATGTGTTTATCCCGATTATCTCTGGAAACCCTTACTAATGCCCACCGCATTATTAAACCGATGCATTTCTAGACTATGCTCGCCGTACATATCTCCAATGTGTTCCTGGCAACAGTCAATAGCAAACTCATTTAGTTCTTCTGGTTCAATGTCGTACATTTCTTTAAAAGTATCTGGTTGGACTCGGCAAAATTTTGGTCTATCAGGGTAAATACGACATTCTCGACTTAAATGGTCGTAGTTAATACACCATCCATCTACCCCTATTAAACTGATATAATGTTTGACTTCTTCTGGGGATAAGTATTCTTCTAATTCTGGGCGCTCTGTCGGATCTAAGTAACAACAAGCACCACAACTTTTTACGCAACGCCAAGTAACCATTTTTTTTTAGTTGAAATTTGAATTTAAAATTCAAAAAAAATTTCAGGGGACTGAAACTGACAGCCCTTTGATTGTAGCAAAGTTAAATATGTAGTTTTGTAAAGTTTATTAAGTTAAATAGGCGATTGCTTGATAAAATAGATAACAGTTTTTTAGCTAAATCGTCGAGAAGCCTCACGCCTATATCTTTAGATTTGGCGTGAGATGAATCCACAGCCAATCAATGGGACATCAAGTTTTATTGATTGACAATATTATTCTGGGTTTTTTTGATTCTCAATGTACTTTTTCAAAAAAGAACTCCTAAATTGTGAGCACTGCGGTATAGTAATAGACCGTGATGTCAACCTAGGGATAAATATAAAAAACAGGGCGGTAGGGCATTGAGTCCTTAAAGCTCGTGGAGTCCGACAGATTTGTGGGACACTGTTTCGTGTTGTCCACACCATAGCATCAGCTTAGTGTGGGAGTACATCACTCCAGTGTCTATTTTCTTAATATATAGAGGGAATATGGGGTTTTTAACTGATTTTTTTAGCAACATCAACTTTGAAACTATCGCCCAGTTAACAATGCTGGCCATGGTTGTAATTTCTGGCCCGATAGTAATTGTGCTACTAGCACTGAGGGGTGGGGATCTTTAATACTGTCCGCCCAGAGGTTTAGGTGGCAAATAGTGGCTAGTGGGTTTTAAGTGTTAGGAGGTAAGTGGGATAGTAAACTTTTCTCCTCTAGAGATTGTGTATATGTTTTAGCTAAATCGTCGAGAGGCCTTAGGCCAAATCAAAGATTATGCCGTGAGATTAATCGACGATCAGTCAATGGGACTCAATATCCCATTGATTGACAATATCATTCTGGTTTTTTTATTCTCAATTTTGTGGTAAAAAAAGTCCCCAAAGAATTATTCAAAAGAACTCCGAAATTCTGAGCACTGCGGCATAGTAATAGAGCGTGATGTAAACCCAGGAATAAATATATAGTTGTTTTAATAAAGAATTGAGACAAGTATTTATTGCTATAACTCGCGTTTGGTGCAGAAAAAGTTTTCCATTCCTATTTTAAATGACTATATAAAGACAGGATGGTAGGCCATTGAGTTCTTAAAGTTGGTAGAGTCAGACAGAGTAGCGGGACACGGAAGCGAGAAGCCTACACTATAACGTCAGCTCAGTGTTGGTGTATATCACTAAACTCTTGTTACTTAAAATCTCAAACCTACGACCTATGAATTAACAATTAATAATGGCTTTCTTATTTAAAATAACTATATCTATAAATAGCTACAATATTAAAATCCTCGTCCCATACTACTTAAAAAATATTCAAAATTTATGCTATAACCTCGAAATATAGAATTGATAGATCACGGAGTTGCCCTTGAGATTCACTACACTTAATTTTCTTTATTGGAAACAATATTTAATTGAGATAATTTTTACCCTTAAGTGAACTATATTGAATCATATGGTCATTTTAATTTAGATTTAGAAAAGTATTTATTGCTATAACTCGCGTTTGGTGCAGAAAAGGTTTTCTATTCTTATTTGAAATAACTATAATTATGTTTTTTGATAATTATTAATTGTGAAAAATTAGTTAATATGCTACCCTATTGAAGCATTAGACTACCTACAGGTTAACTCAAAAAAAATCTATGAGTAGCAGATACCACGGTAATAATAGTGAAACAGACTGGCAATTAATTCAACACTTACTAAACTATTGCCTCCGTTACAAAGTCTTAGTAACTGCCTCACTAATATTATTATTACCAGCGTCAATTTCAGGAACGATCCAACCACTATTAATAGGACAAGCAATTTCTTTTATTTTAGGAGAAGAAACTTGGTTATTTCTCCAACAAATTTCATTAGCTCAAGGATTGAATATTTTAGCTATTATATTAACGCTAACCATCATTATACAGCTCATATTTGTATCTGTGCAAGGTTTTTTGGTACAAAAACTGGGGCAACAAATTACTGCTGATATTAGAAATGACTTATTTAACCACGTTCTTTCCTTAGGAATAAATTTTTTTGATAGTACCCCTGTAGGTAAATTAATTACCCGCCTTACCAGCGATGTTGAAGCTCTAGGAGATGTATTTTCTACAGGTGCTATTGGAGTAATAAGCGATTTATTCTCAATTTTAATCATTGCTATAACAATGTTTAGTCTCCAATGGCAATTGGGATTAATACTGATATTAATGATGTTACCAGTAACAGCAATTATTATTTATTTTCAGCAAAAATATCGGCAATCTAATTACAAAGCTAGAGATGAACTTTCTGGTTTAAATGCTCAACTACAAGAAAACTTAGTCGGCATTGGAGTAGTCCAATTATTTCGACGAGAAAAGTTCAATTCTGAGTTATTTAGAGTGAATAATTTAGAATATGTTAAAGCGTTAGATAAAACTATTTTTTATGACTCTGCTATCTCTGGTACTTTAGAATGGATTTCTTTAGTCGCGATCGCTGTAGTTTTATTCCTTGGAGGAAGATTTGTTTTAGCAGGAAATCTAGATTTTGGGACTCTATCTTCCTTCATTTTATATGCTCAACGTTTATTCAACCCTTTACGACAACTTGCCGAGAAGTTCACAGCTATTCAAGCTGGATTAACTGCCATTGAACGTATTACAAATCTCCTCAATGAAAAAGTTGAAATTCTTGACCCAGAGGGAGAAATTAAAAAGTTACCAACTCTTCAAGTTAATAGTTCCCAAAGAGGTGAAATTAGATTTGAAAATGTTTGGTTTGCCTATAAGCCAAATCAATATATTCTGAAAAATCTCAACTTTACTATTAAACCGGGAGAAAAAGTTGCTTTAGTCGGACCGACTGGAGCAGGAAAAAGTTCTATAATTCGCTTGCTTTGTCGTTTATATGATGTGAATAAAGGTCAAATTTTAGTTGATGGAATTAATATTAAATACTTACCTCAAGCAGAATTACGGAAACATATTGGTGTGATTCTCCAAGATGGTTTTTTATTTGCTGGAGATATAAAAAGTAATATTACTTTGGGAGAAAGATATTCATTTGAGGAAATTGAAGCCTCAGCAAAAAGCACAAATATACATAAATTTATTGCTGAATTGCCCCAAGGATATAATACTCAATTGCGAGAACGAGGAGCTAATATTTCAGGTGGTCAAAAACAATTATTAGCATTTGCCCGTGCTGCTATTCGTAACCCGAAAATTTTGGTACTTGACGAAGCAACTGCTAGTTTAGATGTGGGAACAGAAGCTTTAATTCAATTAGCATTAGAAAAACTTTTGGCAAAGCGAACGGGTATTATTATTGCTCATCGACTTTCGACTATTAGGAATGTTAATCGGATATTTGTGTTGAAAACAGGAGAGTTAGTTGAGTCAGGTACCCATCGGGAATTATTACAAAAAGATGGTATTTATGCTAGTTTATATAAATTACAGATGTTAGGGACTTGATGAATTATTTAACCATGGAGTGGTTACCTATTAGTAAGACAGTACTTTTCAGGTCTAGGTATTAGGTGTTAGGTGTTAGGAGGAAATAGAATTTAGGAAGATTTGCTAATTGTTGAAGATGATTTTTTTTTGAATTAACTAAGCGGATTTTATACTAATAGACAAAATTATGATATTGCCACTAGAATCACAATAAATTTATCAAGCTAAAATCAATTAATATGAGGTGGGAAAAATATAATTTTTCAGAGCCATATAGCAATACTAAATAGGTTGGGATAAATCAAAAAGTAAATAAAAATTTTGAAACTCTTACCTATTTTCTGTTCCCTGTTTCTTGTCCCCTAAATAGCAGTAAGATTTTTGCCACGAACACTCATAGGATTGCTATAGAATGACTTACTACTAAAAAGTAGAAGTAACAAAAAAGGAAAATTACCTATTAAAAATTTATAATTAACCTACTCAATAAATATTTTAACTAGTGGCTATAAAATATTATATAAACTATTCATAAAATTGATGGTATAACTATTTTAAAAAGGCTGCATCTCAAAAAAATTAGGGTTAATTCAGTTATGGAATTTGAGGAATTAATCCCTAAAAATTTTTCCTCTCACAATTAGTTAGATACCTTCATTAATTATTTTTATAGATATATAGAATCTCTTGAAATTATGGTATTTCACCCCTTCTTGACTGTACAAGTTTCTAATTTTGTTCTTTTATAGTCGTTTTAATTAAGATTAAAACAAAAATTGAGTATAATAAAATCCAAGTAAACTAGAAAACATTTTGAACTACACCTTACAGTTTAGACTTAAGACAAAAAGTAATAAATTTTGTAGAAAATGGCGGTACAATTACCAAAACAGCTCATACATTTGGGATAGGAAGATCTTCGATATATAGATGGTTATCTCGCCTAAAATTGTCAGCAAATAAGGTAAAAAGTCGTCAAAGAAAATTAGATTGGAAAGAATTATAAAAAGATGTAAAACAAAATCCAGAGTCGAGCATTGTCAGACATATCTAAAAAATTTGGAGTTAATCCTACAGCTATATTTTATGGTTTAAAAAGAATAAAAATTACTAGAAAAAAAACAACTTCGTTATAGAGAAAGAAATAGAGAA
This sequence comes from Trichodesmium sp. MAG_R02, assembly GCA_023356605.1. Lineage (GTDB taxonomy): Bacteria > Cyanobacteriota > Cyanobacteriia > Cyanobacteriales > Microcoleaceae > Trichodesmium. The sequence continues at coordinate 25,439 of JAKQYE010000040.1, forward strand.
GAAAGGATAAAATATTATCATAAACTACGAAATTTTATCAAAAAATTCGGAAGTAAAAGCCTTGTATTTATGGATGAATCAGGATTTGAAGATAATCAAGACTGTATTTATGCCTGGTCAAAAAAAGGGAAAAAAGTTTATGGTGAGCAAGAGGGAAAACGAGGTAAAAGAGAAAATTTAGTAGCCGGGAGAAGAAAAAAGGAAAAAGATTTAATAGCACCAATTATATTTAAAGTTACCCTAAATGCCGTGGGATTTAAACAATGGTGTGATCAACATTTATTACCATCATTAAAAATTCCTAGTGTACTGCTGCATTGATAATTCACCATTAATTACGAAAAAACCTTATTAGATAATTAGTAGAAGCAGGGGGTCACCAATTACTATTTTTGCCAAAATACTCTCCTGATTTAAATGACATAGAACATGATTTTAGTCTATTAAAAAGAGCTGTATTCACCTATCAATACATCTCTATTTGGAAATTATTCGTAATTATTGTGCAAAATAATGTCTCATTGTTATTTAAAATAACTATAGATTCATATATAGCAATCCTATTTTATTTGCTTCCAAAGTCTTACTGCTTTTTAGGATGGGGGGTTCGGGGGCAAATAGTTAATGGCCAAGAGTGTCGGGGTTGATTTCTAGTTTTTGGAATTGTCACAAGTCCTGTTGGAATTAATATATATAGATAACCTTTCGCTATACAATAAATACTTAAAGGAAAATGTTAGATCCTAGTAAAGTTTTGACTATGGGTTAAAACCTGTCTTATCCTTTTCATCTAGTCCTTGAAATTAACTAGTTTCCCACTTATTAAATTTTTATGATGAATGAATGGCCTAGTTTATTACAGCAATTACTTGATGCCCAATCTTTATCTTCCTCTCAAGCCTCAAATTTAATGCAAGGATGGCTACAAGAAGAAATTCCACCTGTTCTATCAGGAGCAATTTTAGCGGCCTTACAAGCTAAAGGTGTATCTGCTGAGGAATTAGCTGGTATGGCAAAAGTATTACAATCTTTATCCCTGACAAAAGAATATGATAATAATGTACTAAACGCCAACTTTCAATACCCAGTCATTGATACTTGTGGTACTGGCGGAGATGGAGCTTCAACATTTAATATTTCTACTGCTGTTGCTTTTGTTGTAGCGGCTGCTGGAGTACCAGTTGCTAAACATGGCAACCGTTCAGCTTCTGGTAAAGTTGGTTCTGCTGATGTATTGGAAGCATTAGGAGTAGGTTTGAGTTCACCCACAGAAAAAGTAATTTCTGCTTTGTCTGAGGTAGGAGTTACCTTTATATTTGCACCTGGTTGGCATCCAGCAATGAAATCTGTAGTTCCTCTGCGTCGCACTTTAAAGGTAAGAACTGTGTTTAATCTTTTGGGTCCTTTGGTTAATCCTTTGCGTCCCCAAGCTCAAGTTATTGGTGTATATAATTCTACTTTAGTCAAGACTGTAGCTCAAGCTTTAGGAATATTGGGAGTCAAATGTGCGATCGCTCTCCACGGTAGAGAAAAACTTGATGAAGCTGGCCTAGGCGACATTACCGATATAGCTATTTTATCTGATGGTGAGGTAAAAATGACTTCAATTAACCCGGAAGATTTAGGCTTAAATTCTGCCCCAATAAGCGCTTTACAGGGTGGAGATGTGGATAAAAATGCTGAAATTCTCAAGAATATTCTTCAGGGTAAGGGAACCTCTGGACAAACAGATATAGTTGCTTTGAATAGTTCTCTGGCGCTACAGGTAGCAGGTGTAATACCACTAGAAGCTCATAGAGAAGGTATTGCCAAAGCTAAAGATATTCTCCAAAGTGGGTCAGCTTGGTTGAAATTAGAGCAGTTAGTTCAATTCTTATGAATCTTTTGAACTTGTTTGATTCTGCTTAAAATAGGGGATAAGTTTTAGGGGTTAGGGGTCATATAATGTATAGTTAACTACTAGAACGTCTCCGTAATTCTACGAGCTTTTCTTTAACTGTCATATCATAATTACCAAAGAAGTCTTGTCCAAGTAATGGTATCTTTGCTTCAGGGGGTAAGATACTAACACTAAATTGTTTGAACTCCAAACCTCCTGCCGAAATAGAACCAACCATTCCATATTGTATTTCTACATCTGTGCCATCAGCAATTTTTGCAGTTCCCCGACCATAAGGTATAACTTTCAGAGAGTTGGCCATTGACTGAGTAATATTGGTTTTACTAGCTCCGGTATCTAAAAGCATTTCGTATGTTTGATCCCCATTAAAAGTGACTTGAACAATAGGAATACCTTCTTCACCATTTGTACGTTTAATAATTGGTATTTCATATAACCCTGCTGTTCCTGAAGTTGATATTCCCTCTGGTAAATCTTCTGCAAACTGACGACAAACTGATATTGTTAAGTCCTTCTTATTTCCAAGTTCATCAACCATAAAGCATCCTGGATATTCTTGGGCGATGGTAGCGCTACAAATTAATGTTGTCAGCAAGATTGATGGTATTTGCAAAAATATGGTTTTAACCTGTCGTTCGTACTTGATCTGATTTTTGTTACTAGAGTTATGGGGTGAAAATTTTTCCATCATAATTACTAATTTTTTTAATAATTTTGATAATTTATTGACTATATAGTTTTAATACTAATAATTAATTCTACCTTATTTCAAATAACTAGAATCTGTACTTGTGACTACTGCATTTTTTATAAAGTTGTTCTAAAAGTATTCATGTAGTAGAAAAATCGCCTCTAAATCTTAGAGAATTGGATTGTCCTCAGTGTGATACTCACCACGATCAGGACATAAATGCAAGTATAAACATTTGGGCTGCGGGAGGAGCAGTGTCAGTCTGTGGAGCGACGTGGGACTCGTTGGCTTGGAAACTAGCTAAAAGTCAGATATAATGAGCTTTTCAATTCACGACATGAAGTGGATAAACTTCGAGTTGAAAAACTCTTATGACCTTATAGGTGAAATTCCTATCGCCCTGTTGTTGGCTTGACAGCATAGGCCACACTGGTGAGAATGGACATCAAACTGGTGAAGCTGGCCTAAATGAGGTCAAAGCTTTAACTACCAAAAAAAGTGACATTTCTAGCAGAGACTAATAAGTGGAGGAACACGAAGGTAATTAAACTCTCGTCAACAAATCCATTCTAAATCTAAAGGTAGCTATGGAGTGTAGGACGAAAGTCAGAGGGTCAATGGTACAAGGCTGATTAAACCATCTTCCAAGAGTATCAAAACTCATTATCGGAAACTGGCAGATATATGTGATTCATACAAAACTGCCTTGACAAAAGTTATAATAGCCAAGCTATAGTCATTTCAAATAAGAATGTAAAACTTTTTCTGCTGAAACGCGAGTTATACCAAGAAATACTTGTCTCAATTCTTTATTAAAATGACTATCAATCCGGTAATAAGAGAATGAACCAACTACTACTCAACCATAGTCAGCAAAGAGGTAAAAGTCTCACCCACGGTTCTGAAGACGAGCAGACCCTATAAAAGAATAACCGGAAATTGGTTTGCTTAGTTTAACTGTAAGAACAAAAGGGAGGTAATCCTGGAAGGCAGTTGGTATAAAA
>JAKQYE010000040.1:29133-33420 GCA_023356605.1 Trichodesmium sp. MAG_R02
AAAGTCTCACCCACGGTTCTGAAGACGAGCAGACCCTATAAAAGAATAACCGGAAATTGGTTTGCTTAGTTTAACTGTAAGAACAAAAGGGAGGTAATCCTGGAAGGCAGTTGGTATAAAACACCAAAGCCCCTAACAGTGATGATAGGAAATCCCGCCGTGTATCGTAAGAGCACCGTCGGAAGGATGTCAATAGGCTAATATATTCTCAAGAACCTAAGTAGATATTCTGGGCTTATCTAGTCTTGACTAATCAATTAGAGGAATAAAAATGTCAATCTCGGCTCAACCTGCAATACTTGTCTTAGCAGATGGAACTTCTTACCGTGGCTTATCTTTCGGTGGTCTAGGAACTACTATCGGAGAAGTGGTATTTAACACAGGAATGACTGGTTACCAGGAAGTTCTTACAGATCCAAGTTATTGTGGGCAAATTGTTACTTTTACCTATCCAGAGTTGGGAAATACAGGAGTTAATCCTGAAGATGAAGAGTCCAATGAACCACAGATTAAAGGTGCAATTGCTCGAAATATCTGTCCACGTCCTAGTAACTGGCGTTCTAATCAGTCTTTACCAGAATATCTCCAAGAACATAAAATTCCCGGAATTTACAGTATCGATACCCGTGCTTTGACTCGGAAAATTCGGACTGTGGGAGCAATGAATGGGGCAATTTCTACAGAAATTCTCAACCCAACTGAATTGCTAGAAAAAGTTCAATCTGCTCCTAGGATGGCCGGATTAAATTTAGTTCAGAAAGTAACAACTAAAGAAGTTTATCAATGGTCTGAACCAACAAATCCATACTGGGAATTTAACTCTTCTGTTTCTGGTAATACTGGAGAAAAATTTACAGTTGTGGCCATTGACTTTGGGGTGAAAAAAAATATCCTTCGACGTTTAGCTAGTTATGGTTGTCAAGTCATAGTTGTTCCTGCTGATACACCACCAGAGGAGATTCTTAAGTATGACCCTGATGGTATTTTCCTTTCCAATGGCCCGGGAGACCCGTCCGCTGTAACCGAAGGTGTTGAAACTACTAAGAAATTGCTCAAATCATCTAAACCTGTATTTGGTATTTGTATGGGGCATCAGGTTCTAGGCCTGGCCTTGGGAGCGGACACTTTTAAACTAAAATTTGGTCATCGTGGCCTTAATCAACCGGCTGGTTTGCAGCAACAGGTGGAGATTACAAGTCAAAATCATGGATTTGCTATTAATGCAGATTCTTTAGTATCTGAGGTAGAAATTACCCATCTCAACTTAAATGACCGAACTGTAGCTGGTTTGCGTCATAAATCTTTACCTTTGTTCTCGGTACAATACCACCCTGAAGCAAGCCCCGGTCCTCATGATGCTGATTACCTGTTTGAATATTTTGTTCAAGCAATGAGAGACACTAGTGGAAAAGTTAAAGCCTTGAGTTGATTCTAAATATGATAATCCATTTTAGTAGCAGCAGCCTGTGAGATGTCAACCCGTCGAGGGGCTATGGCTTGGTACGAAACCCAGTGCCTAACAGCCAGGGAGGATGTCAAAGTAGACAGATTTTACTCTTTGAAGTACAATGGTTATTCCAAATTATGCTAAATCAAGCTAGGAGGGTGTTATTACTGAGAATAAGAAGTTAAACCTGACTGTTAGCCTGAGAGGCACTCACGTAGTCATGGTTAACGACAACTGCCAGGTATTCCGCCTAACAGGGCTGTTAGATGCTTTCTCAGAAGCAACATTCATCAAAACGCTGAAGGCAAAAATTGATAAAGAATCAAAACTACCAAAAAATATTATATTGGACTTGTCCAATATAGACTTTCTTGATAGCTCTGGGTTAGGAGCACTCGTGCAACTGGTAAAGCATGTCAAACAAAATAAAGGTACTTTGCAAATAGTTTCCAATCCCCGTGTAACTCAAACAGTTAAGTTGGTTCGTTTAGAGCAGTTTTTGTCTTTACGGAGTTCATTAGATGATGCTATAAAGAATCTCAATAAATCTTGACCAGGCAAAGCCAAGACGGATTATCTAATCTATACAGGTGTTACTTATCTCCCGTCAAAAAACAAAACTGTAGACGGGAGATGGTTGCTAGTAGTTATATCTTTGGCAACTTCCTAATAATAATTGAAAAAAAATCCGAGAAGAATTTAAGACTTAAAAAAAAATTATAATTCAGTTAGGGGGTGATTTAATTATATGTAGTTAGTTAGATAAATTTGAGTTAGAATTTGATGATAAGGAGAACTTTAGAAGAAGCTGCCTAGATACTATGTTTGTGTTTCTAATATGCATAGAGATTTCATAAAGAAGACTACTTACATTATTATTTAGGGAGCAATTAAGCAAGTTTCGGTGGAGGATTTAAATGTCAAAGTTATGATTAATAATGAAAAGTTAACTGTACAATAGTAGGCCAAGGGTTATGTGAATTTAAGGAACGTAGATTAGATAACACCGGAAGTTTGTAGTTTGTGGGAGAGAAACTCCTTGAGTATAATTGATTTTCTTCAGCTTAATTTTGTTCTCATTCCTAAACAATGACTAACAACAAAAGTCCTTGGGGTCAGGGGGAAAGATTTTGTCTGCTGACCATTGGTTTCCATCATCTAAAATTTGCCATAGTTGTGGTTATATTTCCTCATAACTAAAACTAAGTGATTGCATCTTTAAGTGACTTAAGTGTGGAAAAATTATAGACCAAGGCCAGAATGCAGTATTAGTTTTGTCCCATAACGGACTAATTAATCATATTTAGTATTGTATCAAGACAATAATATAATAACCAGTTTGCAGCAGTTAAACCCTCTCACCTTAATGCCATCAGAAGTTCAAAAAATTTCACCCTCGGCTTGGGCCTATTTGGGAGATGCAGTTTACGAACTGTATATTCGGAATTACTACTTGATACCACCTAAGCGATCGCGTTATTATCATCAATTAGTTGTAGATCAAGTAAGGGCAGAAAGTCAAGCTGATCAATTACATAACTTAAAACCTCACCTCACTGATGCAGAGTTAGATATTCTCAGGCGAGGTCGAAATGCTGCTTCTAAGAAACCAAAAAGATTAGATCCAGAGGTTTATCAACAGGCTACGAGTTTAGAAACTTTAATTGGATACTTATATTTAACCGATCCCCAAAGATTAAATCAACTACTAAGCTACATAAAATTAGATTAAAGCTAGGTTAGTGTTTTTATAGCGTGGCCCATAAAAATAATGAGCTTAATGCGCTGGATTTTTTTAGTATTTGATAATCATTAATCTAATATTGCCTGCTGGCTATTGCCTCTCTAAAAGGGTTGATTTTACAGATACTATAAGTAGTAAAGCAAATTTGATATAGGCTATGTCTACAAAAAATTATCAAGAAAAAACTCAAAAACATAAACAAATTAAACTCAAAGATAGACCTTCAAAAAATTATAATTCCCCAACAATAAAAGAAGAAGATGAGGATCTAATCTACGGACGACATACTGTACAAGCTGCCCTTAAAAGTGAACGATATTTGAACCGCGTCTGGATAATTCCTTCACTGCGATACGACCCCCGTTTTCATATATTGCTTAATGAGGCTAAAACAAAGGGCACAATTATAGATGAAGTAGATGACAGACGTTTAGATCAGATTACCCAGAGAAAAAGTCACCAGGGTATAGCAGCCCAAATATCTCCTTACGAGTATAAAGAATTTCACGAACTCATTTCTCAAGCAAAATCGAAAACTGATCAACCTGTATTGCTTGTAGCCGATGGTATCAATGACCCCCATAACTTAGGAGCTATTATTCGCAGTGGTGAAGCCCTTGGAATACAAGGTTTAATTATTCCACAAAGACGTGCGGTAGGAATAACTTCGACTGTAACAAAAGTTGCTGCAGGAGCCTTAGAAAATTTTCCTGTAGCTAGAGTTATTAATCTTAGTAGTGCTTTAGAAGAATTAAAGAAAGAAGGTTTTTGGATATATGGTACTGTGGCAAATGAGGGGGAGCTGATCCATACAGTAAAATTCACTGGAGCTGTCGTTTTAGTGGTTGGTAGTGAAGCAGAGGGTTTAAGTCTTCTGATTCAAAAAAATTGTGACGTTTTAGTTTCTATACCAATGTCGGGAAGTACGCAAAGTTTGAATGTATCAGTAGCAACGGGTATGGCTATTTACGAAATTCATCGACAACGCTGGTCAAAAAATTTACGTATTTAGCTAGAGCATTGATCTCGGCAAGTCCTTGTAATACGGATGTCTGAATTGAATAAACATCTCCATAAAAGGTTCTCAAGCCTTTAA
>JAKQYE010000400.1 GCA_023356605.1 Trichodesmium sp. MAG_R02
TTTGGTAATCGTACCGCCATTTTCTACAAAATTTATTACTTTTTGTCTGAAGTCTAAACTGTAAGGCATAGTTCAAAATAGTTTCTAGTTAACTTAATTTTATTATACTCAATCTTTGTTGCAATCTAAATTAAAACGACTATATGCCCAATGGTTGTGGGGAATGGGAGGAGAGGGGGAAATATGAGAGGAATTTTTGACCTACTTTTTGTATAAAAAAGTAGGCTTTTGTTGAGATTTGATACTGAATAAAAGTAGTTATAGTCATTTCAAATAAAAATGGAAAACTTTTTCTGCTGAAACTTATAGTTATTTTAAATAATAATGATACATTATTTGGCACAAAAATTACGAATAATTTCCAAATCGAGATGTATTTATATGTGAATACATTTTAGCTCTTTTTAATGCACTAAAATCATGCTCTATGTCATTTAAATCATGAGAGTATTTTGGCAAAAATAGTAATTGGTAACCCCCTGCTTCTACTAATTCTCTAATAACATTTTTTCTATGAATTGGTGAATTATCCATGCAGCAGTACACTGGGATTTTTTAATGTTGGGCGAGATAACCATCTATATATCGAAGCTCTTGCTATCCCAAATGTATGAGCTGCTTTGGTAATCGTACCGCCATTTTCTACAAGATTTATTACTTTTTTTTCTGAAGTCTAAACTGTAAGGCATAGTTCAAAATAGTTTCTAGTTAACTTGATTTTATTATACTCAATTTTTGTTTCAATCTAAATTAAAATGACTATATGCCCAATGGTTGTGGGAAATGGGGGGAGAGAGGGAAATATGAGAGGAATTTTTGACCTACTTTTTGTATAAAAAAGTAGGCTTTTGTTGAGATTTGATACTGAATAAAAGTAGTTATAGTCATTTCAAATAAAAATGGAAAACTTTTTCTGCACCAAACGCGAGTTATAGCAAGAAATACTTGTCTCAATCTAAATTAAAATGACTATACTTACTCCTTTACTAAAAACATACCCCTGTAAACCCATCTCCCCCAGAACCCCATTAATATTTTGTTGTAAAAATTAACGTATCTCACATTATTTAGTTATCAGTACCTGGCCTAATTTTTGTGGCCTTTGTTGGGCGTCACTTCCTTCTACAAGGGCTAAAAGATAAACCCAGAAAGAGCCCGTCAGGATAACCCAAAATTAGTTACTTAAAGGCTATGGATATGACTCACTCTAGAACTAATGGTACTTACAACTAAAGATAGAATCAGGGGTTCAGCTTATCCCGAACTTAGGTTAACCCAAAAAACTTAAAAGTTTTATATAATTTCAATTATTCTGGTATTTATCCCCCTGGTGGGGAATGCTAAAGTAACAAAAAAGTGGGATGACTGGATGACTCATTTTTTTTGATTAACTTGATTAATAAATATAACTAGAGGAGCAAAACATGGTAACAACCCCAGAAAAAATTCAAAACCAAACAAATTCTGCATCTCCTAGTCAAGACAAAGTAGCAGTATTATTAATGGGATATGGCGAAGTCGAAAGTTATGAAGATTTTGCTAATTATAATGAACAAGCATTAAACTTACTCACCGCTAAATTTGCTCCTGTTCCTACCTGGATATATCCTCCTTTAGCAAAATTATTGGCTATTTTTGATTTCCATGAATGGAGTCATCAACATGGTAACTTCATCTCTCCTCATAATGCTATTTTTGAAAGTCAAAGAGCAGGAATTGAAAAAAATCTCCAAGATAAATGGGGCGATCGCGTCAAAGTTTTCAAAGCTTTTAACTTTTGTGCTCCCTACTTACCGGAACAAGTATTAACACAAATTAAATCTGAAGGATTTGATAAGTTATTGATTTATCCTTTGTTAGTAGTTGACTCTATTTTTACCAGTGGAATTGCTGTTGAACAAGTTAATAAAGCATTAGTAAAACTGGCAGATAAAACAGAACATTGGATTAAAGGTCAACGTTATATTCCTTCTTTTTATAACGAACCTAATTATATTAACTTAATGGCAAAAATGGTAGAAGAACAAATTGCTAAGGATTTAGCAGTTGCTCATTTACCATCTCAAATTGGTATTGTTCTAACAAATCATGGTTGCCCCCACAAAGCAAAAGGTTTTACTTCTGGAATTGATGAAAGTCAAGCACTTTATGAGTCAGTGCGGGAATGCTTAATTAATCGTTTTGCTTTAATTTCTGTGGGTTGGTTAAACCATGATACTCCACTCATCGAATGGACTCAACCAGATGCTAAAACTGCTGCTCAAAATCTGATAGAATTAGGTGCAACGGCTATTATATTTATGCCTATTGGTTTTGCTACAGAGAATCACGAAACATTATTAGATGTGGAGCATATTATTGAAGGTTTGCGTCGGAAACATCCAGAAGTAACCTATCGGCAAATGCCTTGTGTCAATGACCGCTCAGAATTTTTGCAGATGGCTGCGCAGTGGGCTAACCTTTATATTCAGGAGTTATTGAGTGAAAATGCTTTAGCTGTTAACCCTTCTTTAGCAGTGGCACAGGCAAGGTCTACTCATAGTCATAGTCATAATGGAGAGCATGGGCATTCTCATGGTCATGATCACCATCATGAGCACCACCACCATCATCATTAGACATTTTTAGATCAAGATATTGTGGGAGTCGATATGAGTCTCCCATGTACCATAGGTTGTTCAGAAACTAAGAGGTTATTGAACAACTATGGAAACTACCATTTAGACATTAGTAACAGTAATTAAGGCTCCAGCTACAGCTAATAGATACTTTTTGAGTTTTGTGGTAGAAATTTTGCTGTCAACCTTAACTATAACTGATAATTCAGTTGGTATAGATTTAGGAATCAAAATTTTTGCTACCGTAGGAACGTTTCGCTACGCGACATGAAACGCATTTTTGTTATGCAACGTCCCTACATGGTCAAAAAATTGATCAGGACTTACGCAGTGCCGCCATATATAGTGCATTTTTGACAATAAATTCAAATATTCACACTACAAGTAGTGCCTTTACGTAAGTCCTGTTGATGCACCAAAACCACTCAAGAAATGAATTTAGGAAGTACAGAAAACCAAGTAAGTTATTATCTTGGGAAAACATGAGAGACAAATAGTTATGAAAAAGCTAGAGGAAAAAAAGCTAAATTTCACGCCAAATTAAACATTTTCTGCATAAACTAACTGTCTACTAAAATAATTCGTGAAAACCAAACAATTATTTTAGAGGTTAAACATATTTTTTGCATTAAAAATCGGAAATAAAATATATATTTAGAGGGTAAGGATTTTGTTCTGAGCTAGATACTTTCAGGGCTAAAGTCCTACTAAAAACAAAAACTTTTTGACGAAAAAAATGAGGGTAAAAACAAAGCCTTTTTTACAAAGAGAAGCTACTGAATGTGGCGCCGCATCCTTGGGTATTATTCTGAAATATTATGGGCGTCAAGTTCCTTTAATGGAGTTGCGCGGTAAATGCGGTGTGAGTCGAGATGGTACTAATGCTGGACAAATTGTGAGAACAGCGAGGGAATATGGTTTGACAGCTAAGGGTGGAAAAAGTAACGTTGAATTTTTAGAAGAAATTGATTTACCTGTGATTATTTTGTGGAAATTTAATCATTTTTTGGTAGTGGAAGGTTTTGATAAAAAGTTTGCTTATCTAAATGATCCGGCATTGGGTATTAGAAAATTTACCCGTGGCTTTATTACCCAAGAATAATCAATATTTTCTCTACAACCCAAAGACTCAAACTTCTATTCCTATAAATCAAAATGTAGCTGCTACTTTATCATCAACAGCATTTACTTTTTATCGCCCTTTTCCCATCCAAGTTAAAAAGGTTTGGGATATATTTTTATTTGCCATCAAAGGTTATGAATGGGATGCAATAAAAGTAATGATTTTAGGCACAATAATCAGTCTGATGGGTATGGTTACTCCTCAGGCAAGTGCCATTCTTATTACCCACATTCCGCACTTCCCGCATGTAGTACAGAAAGATACATAAATTATCATTACTATTTTGAGTCAACAAATTAAACAAATTAATTCTATAGAACACAAAAAATTAGTGGCATGAATAT
>JAKQYE010000401.1 GCA_023356605.1 Trichodesmium sp. MAG_R02
TTCTATTAAAGACATTTTTTTGATACTCAATAAGGATGGAATCATCAGTTTTATGATCTCACTTGAAGTGACTAAAGACCATAAGTAATTATACGTAAATTAAATAGATATTCTCTTGTAAACTCTTGTAATACAATTATGTTGTGCGGAATGTGGGCTAAAATAAACCATTCAAAGAATGTCTTACAGTCTAGATTTACGAACAAGAGTCATTGATTATATTTAACAGGACTTACGGAAAGGCACTAACTGTAGTGTAAATATCTAAGATAATTATCAAAAATACACTATATATAGCGGTACTGCGTAAGTCCTGTTGAAAACAGCAAAGGTAACCTTAGGAATGTAGCTTCTAAGGGAGGTAAGGGAGAGTTGGCTTTTGACTTAGGCCTAACCCTATATCAACTGCCAATGCCCAACCTACCAGCTAAACCTGGAGTTAGAGGGAACAAAGTAGCGATCGCAAAAAACAAAGCTAACAAACACAAACCTGCCCGCCCATCATCTGGTTCTATCAATTCATTTAAACAAGGGCGTTCCAAATTTCGCTGTAATACCAAAATAATAATCGCCCAATACAAAGCCAAAGGATTAACCAAAGAAGCAAATACCAAGACTATAAAAGTGAACAATGTTGCTCTACCTGCAACTTTCCGACCATAAATTGCTTGCAAAATTCTACCACCATCCAACTGACCTGCTGGCATCAGATTAATTGCTGTAATAACTAAACCCAACCAACCTATAATTGCCAGTGGGTGAATATCTACTATATTCTGATGTACTGCCGGACCTAAAACCACCCGTGCTAAAGTTCCCACTAAAACAGAAGCTTGCAAAAATTCTGATGGCATCTGAAACAGACTACCTTCATGGGACAGCAACAAACCCCCTAATAGCATTGCCAAAGAAATTATTCCTCCAACAGCAGGTCCAGCAAAAGCCACATCAAATAGAACTTTTCGGTTAGGGAGTATGGACTCAAAACGGTTAATCGAACCAAAACTGCCTATTTGCCAAGCGGGCAGAAAAAACGGCCAACTAAAGCGAACATTGTGACGTTTTGCCAAGACTTGGTGAGCAATTTCGTGACCGCCCAAAACTATCCACAGACCAATTACAATAGGTAATGCTTCTTGATATCTTATAAGTTCCTTGAAAAAGTCGAACCCTAATAACAACCCACCTGCTTCAAAACTAGTAGCAATAGTTGCCAAAAATAGAACAACTGCCAGAATTTTTTGAGATGTAGTAGTAACTAATGGGTCATTTTTGCTTGGTAAAAGGATAACTACTGGTTTAGCTTCTGGACTTTCCAATAAAAATAGTCGGTAGCGATCGCCAAGTTTTTCTGCCAATTTTGCTGATAATTTAGTATAAACTTTCTCTGTATCTCCCCGTAAGTTGCCCTTGAAAATAGCTCCCTCTTGATAGGAGATAGTTTCAGTGACAAAAAAGGTATCGATACCAAAAATGTCTTTTGCTTTTTTCAATTCTTCAGTGGGAATAGGGATAAACTCGAGAGTTTCTTCTGTTTTCTCTTCCCCATTTGCTAGTTTAGTTTTCTCTTCACTAGAAGACTTTTGTAAGGAGTTACTAATAGCTTCAATATCAGTTTTATTCTCTGTTTCTTGAGCTGCTATTATTCGTAGCTTCCACCCCAAATAGATGTACAATCCTGTACAAGCTACTAATAGAAATAGAATCAATATTAAGTTCAGATAAATTCCAGCAGCAAATAGAGCAAAAAACACTAGCCAAGGTGTCATTAATACTACTGATTGTAACCAGCCTAAAATCCCTACTTTGCCATAAGGCCTAGATCTGTAGTATCCCCAGCCCAGAATTCCCAGAGCAATCAAAGCTACTATTACTGTGGTCGTATTTTCGGATGTTGTATACATAATCTATGTGAGAAGATAAAGTCAAAAGTCCCAAGCCATAAATTTTCTTATAGATATCAAGAAAGATTGTTGAATTCTCCATAAGAATTTGCCTGTTTATTTGTTTTTTATTGTTTATAACTATTCTTGAATGATTTCACAACTCTTGAATGATTTCACAACTTAATTTTTTACTACTATAGTTATTGAAATAGTAAATGATGATTTCAATCAGGTTTGGTATATATTTGCCCAACTGATAATAATTTAGTGAATCATTATTTCATCTTTCTAGAAAAATGATCACATCAACTTACTCCTGTAGCAATTTTTCTGTAGTTTCTGAGTTGACATGAATATGACTCCCTCCTTGGTAAGTGTATAATGATCGAGCTGGTTAAATTGCTTGATTATAATCTGCGATCGCATTCCTATTATCTCGAGCTTTGCGGAGTATATTTCCCCGACTGTAATAAGCTTTTGGATGGGTTGAATCTATTTTAATTGCCTGATTATAATCAGCAATTGCTCCCTCATAATCTTCTAATTTATCTTTAGCATTACCCCTATAAATATAAGCATCTATATGACTGGAGTTTATCTCTATCGCCCGATCAAATTCTGCTAAAGCTGATTGATAATCTTGTTGTTCATATTTAGCTAATCCCCTTTGATAAAAATCATTAAATTCGATTTGCTTATTTTCTATTTCTGTAGATATTTCTGTTTGATTTTTCTCAACATTAACCAATGTTACATTTATTAGAGAATTACTTACCATATTAGTTGCTGCTAAAGCCTCTTGTCTTGCCCATTTATCTACTGCTAAAATATCATGTAGAGTAGGATTTTCTTGACAATTAGACTTATGCTTTTCACAGACATATTCAATCAGCTTAGGAATATCCAAAAACCGAATTTTTTCTTCTAAAAATAATTCTACAGCCTGCTCATTTGCTGCATTCAAAACCGCAGGCATAGAACCACCCATACGACCTGTTTCATAAGCTAACCGAACACAAGGATATTTCAAATTATCAGGTTCCTTGAAAGTCAAACTTCCAGCTTTAACTAAATCTAACTGTTCCCAATCAGTATAAACCCTTTCCGGCCAAGATAAAGCGTAAAGCAAAGGTAAACGCATATCTGGCCAACCTAATTGAGCTAAAACAGAAGTGTCTTGTAACTCAATTAAAGAGTGAATTATACTCTGAGGATGAATGACTATATCAATATTATCATAATCCAATCCAAACAAATAATGAGCTTCAATAACTTCCAAACCTTTATTCATCATTGTAGCAGAATCAACGGTAATTTTCTTACCCATTGACCAGTTAGGATGTTTAATAGCATCTGCCACTCTTACTTTTGATAATTTCTCAATCGGCCAATCTCGAAAAGCGCCACCAGAAGCAGTTAAAATAATTCTACGTAAACCCTCTAATGGTACACCTTGAAGACATTGAAAAATTGCTGAATGCTCTGAGTCTGCTGGTAATAATCTGACTCCATATTCTTCAATTAAAGGATTAACAACTGGACCAGCAGCAATAAGTGTTTCTTTATTTGCTAAAGCAATATCTTTGCCTGCTTCAATAGCAGCAATAGTAGGCAATAAACCAGCACAGCCGACAATACCAGTTACGACTACTTCTGAGTCGCCATATCTAGCTACTTCTATCACACCATCTTGGCCAGCCACTAATATGGGTTGAGGCTGCAGGTCAGCAATGGCCTCTTGCAGTGCCGTAAGTTTGGACTCATGGTTAATAGCAACAATTTGAGGGCAAAATTGTCTGATCTGTTGGGCTAATATTTCTATGTTACTTCCAGCAGCTAACCCAATAACTCTAAATTTGTTTGGGTTGTGAGCCACAATGTCTAAAGTTTGAGTACCAATGGACCCTGTAGATCCCAGAATTGTAATTGCTTTCATATTTTTTGAGGAAGTTGTCCACAATTCCACTATACGATTCATTGGTCATTTTGTGTTAAGTGCTAGGAGGTCTATTATTCTAATTAGGGTTTGCTGAAAAAGTCTTATAGGTGAGGGCAGGAATTAAGAGGCACGGATAAATGGTATAGTCATTTTAATTTAGATTGAGACAAGTATTTCTTGCTATAACTCGCGTTTCAGTAGAAAAAGTTTTCCATCTCTTTTTGAAATGAC
>JAKQYE010000402.1 GCA_023356605.1 Trichodesmium sp. MAG_R02
GGTCTAGGCGGGTAAAGCCATTCTTAATCACAGTTTGAGAGTTGGGATTTGGGACCGGGTAGCTTGGTTTATAACATTGAAATACACTTTTTCTCTACTTTTTCCTTACTATTGTCCCCGGTCTTTTCCTTTTTTAAAATTATAGTGCTGGCTTTTTGGTAGTGTTAAATTATTTTCAGTTAACTAAAATTAATAATTGAAACAGCCCCGGAGTCTAGCATTAATGCATGATAATTAATTGTGATGGTAGATACTTTTTAATTTTCCTGATATCATAGCACTATCTAAATAGGGCACGGACATTTATAAATATTCAAAACCATTCAGGAATTACTTTTGATTTCCTACCTTCCGACTTGGCCATAGCCCTATAATAATCGTCAATTAATTTTTAATACTTGCACAGACTCACCTACAGGAATCAAAGTTTCATTTAATGGTACAACTGCTAAACCTGTAGCTCCAGCTAAGTTAATTAAATTTCCCGAACGATGACTACCGATCGCAAGTTTAAATTCATAGCCATTATTTCCTAGGTTTAACTGACCCCAGAGATAAGTTTCTCGTTTACCCTGAGAGTGTAAATCTTGAACCAGTTGCGCTTTGACAAATTCCGGTCCCCATTCTGTTTTATTAACTCCAGCTAACTTTCTCAGTGCAGGTTGCACAAAGCGCCAAAAACTGACTAAAGCTGAAACAGGATTTCCGGGTAAACCAAAATATAAACATTTAGCATTGGGAAAATTTGCTACTGTTAACGGTTTTCCTGGTTTAACTGCCACAGAATGAATATGAATTTCTGCTCCTAATTCTGTGAGAATTTCCTCAACATAATCATAATCTCCTACTGATACTCCACCAGTGGAAAGTAAAAAATCTGTGTTTAAAATAGCTTGAGCAATAGTCTGTTGCAAAATTTCTCGTTTATCTGGCACAATACCAAATCTGATGACTTCCACTCCCATTTTCTCTAGGGCTACACTTAAAGCATATTGATTTGAATCTACTATCTGACCATGTTTTAGAGGTTGTTCTGGAGTAACTAACTCATCACCAGTTGAAATAATTCCTACCTTTGGTCGCCGATATACGTTGATTTGAGTACATTGGAGTGCTGCCAAAACGCCTATTTCAGTAGCGCCCAAGTAAATTCCAGGGTTAAGTACAGGAGTACCTGCTTGGTAGAATGAACCACAATATTGCACAAATGCTTGGGGCTCTGGAGCTTCTAGGATAAGTACTCTATTACCTTCTGCCTGGGTCACTTCCTGTATAACAACGGTATCTGCTCCTATGGGCATACAAGCCCCTGTAAAAATACGAGCTGTTTGCCCTAATTGAATTTGCTTTTGAGGTTTATACCCCGCAGTAATTTCTTCTACAATTTCTAAGGATATAGGATTTTTTGGGCTACAGTCTTTGACATCTTCAAATTTTAGGGCATAGCCATCCATTGCGGAATTATCCCAGTGGGGAAAATTAAGTTCACTGGTGACTGGGTTCGCTAATATCCGCCCGGATGAGGTTAATAGGTCTATTGTCTCTATATCTCTCTGATAATCTAAGGGTTGTACTAGGTTTAAAATGATTGACTCTGCTTCGTTGACTTGTAGCATTTCTAATATACTAGGATTTTGACTTTTTATAATTATAATATAGTAGGACTTAACCAAACTTTTTAATACCCTATCTGTAGGCGCCAAATGCTATTGGGGTTACCCTACAGATAATATATTATTTTGATCAGGACTTACGCAAAGAAACCCCGGTTTCTACAGTAAATCATTGTTTTCAACACATATAGTAATTTCAAATAAGAATGGAAAACTTTTTCTCCTGAAGCTTAGTTATAGCAAGGAATATTTGTATCAATCTAAATTAAAATAATTATAAATATCTACGAAAAACCGGGTTTCTCAGTTTGCCTGGGTAAGTCCTGTTGATATGGGTCGGTAAGTTCTGAGAGAAAAGCTTTTTTACAGCGCTTTTCAAATTGATGAACTACATCGCCATAACCAAAGCCTTGTAGAGACCTTACATGGAACCTCCCTACTGTGGTAGGCCGAAATAAAAAACTGCTGTATTATAGCGGAGAATTATATCATTATAGCGCTTTTCAGATTGATAAACCACATCATCACAACCAACACCTTATAGGGACATTCCTAGGAACATCCCTACTATAGTCTACTTAAGTGAAAACTGCTGTAATGATTCTTGAGCTAAGTATTTCAACACTCTGGTTTGCTGAGGTATTGTTAAATGATACAGCAGATTTCGGGAATATTAAGGAGGACTTAGGCAAAGAAACCCGGTTAAGACAGTAAATCATTGTTTTTAACACATAAATATCTACGAGAAACCGGGTTTATCAGTTTGCCTGCTTAGGTCCTGATAAGGTACAAAGTCAATAGTAAAAATTATGTAGTGCGAGCATCAAGCTCACTTAGGGGTACCTGATAACAAGGTCAAGGGTAAATAACGGCTGTAACTGATAACTAATAATTGAACTTGCTAGGAATTAAAATCAAAGACCAGTAGGGAACTTCAGTTGGCTCAACCTCAGTAATACTAACAATTCTTTGGTCTGTTTGGGTTGCTCTTTCAATATAAAGGGCTCGGTGCAACAACCCTAACTCATCCAGTATGTTGCGAATTTTAGTAAAATGCCTACCTAATTTGATAATTACTACTGCATCAGCAACTACAAGGCGATCGCGTAACTTAAGCTCATCCAAAGTAGCAGGTATAATACTCAAGACATCATTGCGGTAAGTCATTGGTACATTGAGCATAGCAGCGCTTGCCATTATGGAGGAAATTCCTGGTACAACTTCAGTAGGAAACTGTGCTGAAAGTCGTTGAAAAATATACATGAATGAGCCATACAGCATCGGTTCTCCCTCGCATAAAACTGCCACATCTTGCCCAAATTCTAGGTATTGGGCAATTTTTTTGGCAGCTTTGTCATAATAGG
The DNA here is from genome assembly GCA_023356605.1 of Trichodesmium sp. MAG_R02. GTDB lineage: Bacteria > Cyanobacteriota > Cyanobacteriia > Cyanobacteriales > Microcoleaceae > Trichodesmium. Next base: position 2,978 of record JAKQYE010000402.1, read on the forward strand.
GTTGGGATGATTTCTGAACATTAAAAGGCAAAGATATAGGAATTTCAATTTGCTCAGAACGAATAAAGTCGGCCGCGATCGCCCGTGCCAAAGATTGGCCATTTTCTGAGGTAGGGTAAGCAATAACTGGAACAGTAGTTAAAATGTAGTGTGCTTTGAGAGTCAGTAACTCTGGGTCCCCAGGACCCATGCCTAATCCATATAGTTTTCCTAGTTTTGTCATCCCTGAATTATACCAGTTTCAAAAAAGTGTGTTTGTAGTTTTGCTCTAGCCGCAAAAATATATTGGGGAGAGCTAAAAACTAATTATGGTGACATTATAAACTTTTATTCTATCATGTCAAAGGAAAAGTTTGGTTCAGTTTATACAATAAATTTCTCCGGAAAAGGTTCTCAAGCTCCTATGCTCCCGTTTCAAAATCAGTAGGAATTAGGGCATGCTTCGTAGATAATACCCTATCTGTAGGGAGCAAATGCCCTATGGCCCTACTAGATATGACGTTCTGCCTAAGTCCTGTTAAAGTTCCTAGTAGGGCAAGAGCCCCAAGTGCAGATAGGGACTTGCTTTACTACAAACACAGGACTTACGCAAAAAACCAGGTTTTGACAGTAAATCATTGTTTTTAACACATAAATATCTACGAGAAACCGGGTTTCTCAGTTGGCCTGCGTAAGTCCTGATAATAATTGCTTGGCAGGGCAGGAATGAATCAGTGGTTTGGGAGAGGCGATCGCAACTTTCAGCTATCGGTCGACCACAGTAGGGACATTGCATGCAACGTCCCTACAAGGTTTTGGTTATGGCGATGTAGTTCATCAATTTGAAAAGGGCTGTAATTCTTTCAACAGCTCATCAGTAAATGGGTTTTCTCCTGCCTGAAGAGCTTTTATCCATTCTTGTCGTTGTGCTTTTTTCTCCTCATTGCTCGTCCAGTTTACATAGACTTGAAAATCGGCGATCGCTCCTTCAATATCCCCTGTTAATGCTCTGGCCAGTCCGCGACTCTCAATAAT
>JAKQYE010000403.1 GCA_023356605.1 Trichodesmium sp. MAG_R02
GATGAAACTTTAGCAATAACAACTCCAGTTAATGTAGAGACACAAAAATCTCCAGAAATAGATAGTGATGTTGAAACACAGAAATCTTCAGAGACCTCGATAGATGAAATTGTAGCAATAATAACACCTAATACCTAACACCTAACACCTAACACCTAACACCTAACACCTAATACCTAAATCGTTACCTAAAACTAGATGCCTTCTTAAAAGATGTCCAACTTGTGCTCCTTATCCCTCCCGCCTCCTGCTTTAAAATCCCCCATTTATTCCCCTTTTTAGATAGAATTCCTAGATAGTAGTTTGCATTCGTTTAATCAAAGAATAAAAATAGTTAATGAGGTCATATAATTATGCGTCAAGAACATAATAAATTGGTCCGCGATCGCATCCCAGAAATTATCAGTAAAAGTGGTATAGAATACCAGACTATAACTCTATCAGAACAAGAATATCAGCAAGCATTACGACAGAAACTTATTGAAGAAGCTCAAGAAGCTGCTACAGCAAATAACGCTGATTTAGTAATAGAAATAGCAGATTTATTAGAAGTAGTAGATGCTTTACTAAAAAGTTATAAAATTTCTCACCATAAAGTTCTCTTAGAACAAGATAAAAAGCGAGCAAGTAAAGGATATTTTGATAATAAAACTATGTTGTTATGGACAGAATAAAAAGGTGTAAGGAGTAGGGAAAGTTAATAAGAGGAGGTTTTTTACTATCTGGTTGTGACCACACTTGTAAGACTTGGTAACAAGAAACAAAAAATGCATATATTAAGAGCTATTTACACAGATAGAATCCTGAAAAAAATTGCTTTTGCTTACTTATTATTTAATAACTAAAATCTTGAGTAACCTCCAGTCTTATTTTTGGAATTGCTATAAAAATTTAATTTTAGTAATGCTAAGATAGGGTTTCATGAAAAAGTATGTTAGTGAAAGTAAGAGAGCGGGAATAAGTATTATTGTAATAGTTTTAGTATGTTGTTTTTCTACATTATTTCCACTAATCTCAGGGATAATCCTAAGACACTGGAATATTAACTTCGTAATTTTTTGGCATTATCAAGGTTGAAGCCACTTAAACTGATGTATTATTATAGTTATAGTTGTTTCACTTTAGATTGAGACAAGCATTTTTTTTTGCCATGAAAGTGTTTTATACAAAAAAATGTTTCATTCTTATTTAAAATAACTATATCTATTTATTTAGCCATATCTCAAACAGCAATAATAAGGAAAATTATAAATATTGCTTTTTTCTAAGCTATCAAGATGAAGGTTGCCTATTCTAATAACAACTAATTCAAGCATGAATTTTGTACAGTAATGATTTGGCTATTTTAGCAAAATTTATAATACGTTGTTTAAATGCTTAACAGCTTATGTTTTATCCCAATAATTGCTTCTTAATCACTAGGTTTATTTGTTAGTTATGAACAGAATTAGAATTGCTAAAGATAAAACAGATTTAGTTAAAGCTTTAATTGAATCAGAAGGAAAAACAGGTCCGTTTAAAACCTATGCAGATGTAATGGTATTTGCTGCATCTTTAGCTATTAAGAAAAAAAAGCGAATTCCAGTAAAAGAAATTTCTACAAGAGAACCAAGTCCGATTAATATTGACGTGTTTTGGTCTAGGGGATATGAAAGTATTATTAAATTAATTGCGATCGCCGACACAAGAGATACAAAAATTCTCTCCCAAACCAATGAAGAAATAGAAGAAAATCGGATGAAAATCTTTGAAGAGTATGCTAATGGAGGATTAGAAATATTACAAGATGAACTGCGAGGTGCAGTAGATTATTCAGAACGTCTTTTATTAGTTTTAATTTCTGAGAGATATCAGAAACCTCAGTCAAAAGCAGAATTTGATTTAACTAAATTTTTGGGAAAGAATTTAACTCCTGAGTTCTAAATTCTAAATCCTGTGAATATAATGAGAAAGGCATTCCCGAATGTCTTTAACTGTGGGATAGAGATTATTTTGACATCCTCCCCGGCCTAAAGCTACAGGGACTCCTACCAAGCCGTAGCCCCTCCGCGGGTTGACATTTCACAGGTTGCTGCTACTTTGGCAGTAGTTTTATACTGGCTAACCTGTCCGTTTTTTGTCTCGCCATGCCCAACCGTGACTAATATATTTCTTGTGAACTAAAAGGCAAGAAGGACATAACCTGTAGAAAAAAATAAACAAAAAAGTTGCCCGCTTAGCTTATGAACGAGGCTTTAAACCCAATTTTTCGGTAACTATATTTTTATAAACTATGATGACGATATTAAGAATTAAAAAGGGAACACAAATTCAAGAATTATGCGAATTTTATTTGTATCTGCTGAGGTGACTCCTCTAGCAAAAGTTGGTGGTATGGCAGATGTAGTTGGTGCCTTACCTAAAGTGCTACGGAGAATGGGTCATGATGTTCGTATCTTCATACCTTATTATGGCTTCTTGGCCGACAAGATGGAAGTTCCAGAGGAACCCATATGGGAGGGAACTGCCATGTATCAAGACTTCAAGGTTTATGAGACGGTACTACCAAAAAGTAACGTACCTTTGTACTTATTTGGTCATCCTAGTTTTTGGCCACGTCATATTTACTATGGAGATGATGAGAACTGGAGATTCACTTTATTTGCCAATGGGGCGGCTGAGTTTTCCTGGAATGCTTGGAAACCAGAAATAATTCATTGTAATGACTGGCACACTGGTATGATTCCAGTTTGGATGCATGAAACTCCAGAAATTAAAACTGTATTTACTATTCACAACCTAGCTTATCAAGGACCTTGGCGCTGGTATTTGGAAAAAATTACTTGGTGTCCCTGGTATATGGAAGGGCATAATACAATAGCAGCAGCAGTTCAGTTTGCTGATCGAGTAACTACTGTTTCTCCCACCTATGCAAGTCAGATCCAAACACCAACCTATGGTGAAGGTTTAGATGGTTTAATGTCTTTTATTGACGGGAAACTACACGGTATCCTGAATGGTATTGATATGAACTATTATAATCCAGATAATGACAGATATATACCTCAAACTTATAATGTCGAGACCTTAGAAAAAAGGGTTGCTAATAAAGTTGCTCTTCAAGAAGAGGTGGGTTTTGAAGTTAACAAAAATGCCTTTTTAATAGGAATGGTCTCACGACTGGTAGAACAAAAAGGACTTGATTTAATGCTGCAAATCTTGGATCGGTTTATGGCTTATACTAATAGTCAGTTTATTTTGTTAGGCACAGGCGATCGCTTCTATGAAACCCAAATGTGGCAAATAGCAACTCGTTACCCTGGTCGGATGAGTGTCCAGCTTCTATATAACGATGCCCTTTCCCGACGGATATATGCAGGTACTGATGCCTTCTTAATGCCCAGTCGGTTTGAGCCCTGTGGTATCAGTCAGTTATTGGCAATGCGTTATGGTAGTGTACCTATTGTACGTCACACGGGTGGCTTAATTGATACAGTCTCTTTCCATGATCCTATGAATAACAAGGGTACTGGCTATTGTTTTGATCGTTACGAACCACTAGACTTACTTACTGCAATGGTTCGAGCCTATGAAGCCTTCCGGTTTAAAGGTGAATGGTACGAGTTGCAGAAACGTGGCATGAGAGAGAACTTTAGCTGGGAGAAATCAGCTGAAGAGTATATTAAAATGTACAAATCAATACCGGGATTATCTAAAGAAGAGACCTTAATAGATAAAAAGCCTAAATTAGCAAAATGATAGCTAAATAGGAAGTGAACTTCTCTCCCGTTAAATCAGAGATTATAACGGGAGCCTCTAAGATAGAGATAATCTCTACCCCCTTTTCTGAAGTTTCTTGCTTCACAGGCTGACTAGCGTCTTACCCATCGACAAGCAGACAAGATGATCTCTTCCTCATTTAATCCTTCATTTACAGGACTTACGCAAATAAACCCGCTTTCTACAGTAAATCATTGTTTTTAACACATAAATATCTACGAGAA
>JAKQYE010000404.1 GCA_023356605.1 Trichodesmium sp. MAG_R02
AATTATCAGTTTTATGATCTCACTTGAAGTGACTAAAGACCATAAGTAATTATACGTAAATTAAATAGATATTCTCTTGTAACCTCTTGTAATACAATTATGTTGTGCGGAATGTGGGATTGAAGTTTTTTCCTCCAAGTTGTCAAAGATACTATCTACTCAGTTGAGAAACTTGAGATGAAAATAGGTAGAGGGCAAAAATAATCAAGGATTGAATAGTAGTAGAATAAATGTTTTGGCCATTAGTGCGATCGCACTACGTCATAGAGGAACTTTGGCAAATTTTGATTTGGTCATTGGTAAACTCCGGCAACTGATACCATTCTATTTGAGAAAGCGATCGTCTCCTACCCCATTTTACAAGTATAAATACTTACTCAACTTTCCCTCTCTTTCTGTGCTACATTTTGTCGTGTAGAATGTAGGTTATACTTATAGTTAATTTAAATAAAAATGAGACATTATTTGGCATAATAATTACGAATAATTTCCCAATCGAGATGTACTGATAGGTGAATACATTCTAGCTCTTTTTGATGCACTAAAATTATGTTCTATTTTATTTAAATCAGGAGAGTATTTTGGCCAAAATAGTAATTGGTGATCCCCTGCCTCTACTAATTCTCTAATAACGTTTTTTCGTGTTTAATTGGTGAATTATCCACGCAGCAGTACACTGGGAATTTTTAATCATGGTAATAAATGTTGAGCTAACTATTGTTTAAATCCCACGGCATTTAGGCTTCCTCTAAATATAATTGGCCCTATTAAATCTTTTTCCTTTTTTCTTATCCCGGCTACTAAATTTTCTCTTTTACCTCGTTTTCTCTCTTGCTCACCATAAACTTTTTCCCCTTTTTTTGACCAGGCATAAATACAGTCTTGATTATCTTCAAATCCTGATTTATCTATAAATACAAGGCTTTTACTTCCAGTTTTTTTTGATCAAATTTCGAGCGAAAGCTGATAATATTTTATCCTTTATTCTCTATTTCTTTCTCTATAACGAAGTTGTTTATTTTTTCAAGGAAAATTCATTCTTTTTAAAGCATAAAATATAGCTGGTTGATTAACTCCAAAATTTTTAGCTCTATCTGACAACTTAGACTGTGGATTTTGTTTTACATCTTTTTCTAATTCTTTCCAATCTAATTTTCTTTGACGACTCTTTACCTTAGTTGCTGACAATTTTGGCCGATATAACCATCTATATATCGAAGCTCTTCCTATCCCAAATGTATGAGATGCTTTGGTAATCGTACCGCCATTTTCTACAAAATTTATTACTTTTTTTATGAAGTCTAAACTGTAAGGCATAGTTCAAAATAGCTTCTAGCTGACTTAATTTTATTATACTCAATTTTTGTTTCAATCTTAATTAAAATAACTATATATTTTAATTGAAGATGAGACATTATTTGGCATAATAATTACGAATAATTTCCCAATCGAGATGTATTGATAGGTGAATACATTCTAGCTATTTTTGATACACTAAAATCATGTTCTATTTCATTTAAATCAGGAGAGTATTTTGGCCAAAATAGTAATTGGTGATCCCCTGCCTCTACTAATTCTCTAATAACGTTTTTTTGTGTTTAATTGGTGAATTATCCACGCAGCAGTACACTGGGAATTTTTAATCATGGTAATAAATGTTGAGCTAACTATTGTTTAAATCCCACGGCATTTAGGCTTCCTCTAAATATAATTGGCCCTATTAAATCTTTTTCCTTTTTTCTTATCCCGGCTACTAAATTTTCTCTTTTACCTCGTTTTCTCTCTTGCTCACCATAAACTTTTTCCCCTTTTTTTGACCAGGCATAAATACAGTCTTGATTATCTTCAAATCCTGATTTATCTATAAATACAAGGCTTTTACTTCCAGTTTTTTTTGATCAAATTTCGAGCGAAAGCTGATAATATTTTATCCTTTCTTCTCTATTTCTTTCTCTATAACGAAGTTGTTTCTTTTTTCAAGGAAAATTCATTCTTTTTAAAGCATAAAATATAGCTGGTTGATTAACTCCAAATTTTTTAGCTTTGTCTGACAACTTAGACTGTGAATTTTGTTTTACATCTTTTTCTAATTCTTTCCAATCTAATTTTCTTTGATGGCTCTTTTAGGCTTCCTCTAAATATAATTGGCCCTATTAAATCTTTTTCCTTTTTTCTTATCCCGGCTACTAAATTTTCTCTTTTACCTCGTTTTCTCTCTTGCTCACCATAAACTTTTTTCCCTTTTTTTGACCAGACATAAATACAGTCTTGATTATCTTCAAATCCTGATTTATCTATAAATACAAGGCTTTTACTTCCAGTTTTTTTTGATCAAATTTCGAGCGAAAGCTGATAATATTTTATCCTTTCTTCTCTATTTCTTTCTCTATAACGAAGTTGTTTCTTTTTTCAAGGAAAATTCATTCTTTTTAAAGCATAAAATATAGCTGGTTGATTAACTCCATTTTTTTTAGCTTTGTCTGACAACTTAGACTGTGATTTTTGTTTTACATCTTTTTCTAATTCTTTCCAATCTAATTTTCTTTGACGACTTTTTACCTTAGTTGCCTCCAATGTTGGGCGAGATAACCATCTATATATCGGCGAGATAACTATCTATATATCGAAGCTCTTCCTATCCCAAATGTATGAGCTGCTTTGGTAATCGTACCGCCATTTTCTACAAAATTTATTACTTTTTTTATGAAGTCTAAACTGTAAGGCATAGTTCAAAATAGTTTCTAGCTGACTTAATTTTATTAGACTCAATTTTTGTTTTAATCTTAATTAAAACTACTATATATTTTAATTGAAGATGAGACATTATTTGGCATAACAATTACGAATAATTTCCCAATCGAGATGTATTGATAGGTGAATACATTCTAGCTATTTTTGATACACTAAAATCATGTTCTATTTCATTTAAATCAGGAGAGTATTTTGGCCAAAATAGTAATTGGTGATCCCCTGCCTCTACTAATTCTCTAATAACGTTTTTTTGTGTTTAATTGGTGAATTATCCACGCAGCAGTACACTGGGAATTTTTAATCATGGTAATAAATGTTGAGCTAACTATTGTTTAAATCCCACGGCATTTAGGCTTCCTCTAAATATAATTGGCCCTATTAAATCTTTTTCCTTTTTTCTTATCCCGGCTACTAAATTTTCTCTTTTACCTCGTTTTCTCTCTTGCTCACCATAAACTTTTTCCCCTTTTTTTGACCAGGCATAAATACAGTCTTGATTATCTTCAAATCCTGATTTATCTATAAATACAAGGCTTTTACTTCCAGTTTTTTTTGATCAAATTTCGAGCGAAAGCTGATAATATTTTATCCTTTATTCTCTATTTCTTTCTCTATAACGAAGTTGTTTATTTTTTCAAGGAAAATTCATTCTTTTTAAAGCATAAAATATAGCTGGTTGATTAACTCCAAAATTTTTAGCTCTATCTGACAACTTAGACTGTGGATTTTGTTTTATATCTTTTTAGACTGTGGATTTTGTTTTACATCTTTTTCTAATTCTTTCCAATCTAATTTTCTTTGATGGCTCTTTACCTTAGTTGCTGACAATTTTGGGCGATATAACCATCTATATATCGAAGCTCTTCCTATCCCAAATATATGAGCTGCTTTGGTAATCGTACCGCCATTTTCTACAAAATTTATTACTTTTTTTATGAAGTTTAAACTGTAAGGCATAGTTCAAAATAGTTTCTAGTTGACTTAATTTTATTATACTCAATTTTTGTTTCAATCTTAATTAAAACAACTAGATATTTTAATTTAAGATGAGATATTATTTGGCATAATAATTACGAATAATTTCCCAATCGAGATGTATTGATAGGTGATACCAATTCTCTATGAAGCTGCGCTTAATATAAGTTAATAATATATAATAGTGAAGAAAATTGTAGAGCGATCGCCAAAGTATTTATGGCCCGTCCCTTAAAAGTCAAAATCAATGAA
>JAKQYE010000405.1 GCA_023356605.1 Trichodesmium sp. MAG_R02
ATGAGAACTGGTGATGGTAATGAATCAGATAAAGCAGTCCGCAGGTCAGATTTTAAGTAATGTAAAAAAACAAATAAAATTAGATAGTATTATGGTCTGTGATAGTGCCTTATTAAGCCTATATTGAGAATGAATCAATCGCCAAAAGTGGTAAATCTTACAGAAGAAAGGAGCTTAATTTTAGAGTTTTTACCCTCGAGTTGTCAAAAATATTATCTGGGAAACAATAATAAGAAGCGATAGACTTCCAGTCCGCTTCGCGATCGCACTACTTGAAGAGCTAAAAAAATAATTTATACGAACAACATGCCCTGTATTTCCTCCTGTATGTTATGCTGCCAAAAGAAATCCCTGGTTGGCCCAAAATATTCATGCCACTAATTTTTTGTGTTCTATAGAATTAATTTGTTTAATTTGTTGGCTCAAAATAGTAATGATAATTCATGTATCTTTTTGTACTACATGCCGGAAGTGCGGAATGTGGGTTTAATCATTAGATGATAATGACATAATTATATTAGTTCAAAAATATGAATTTTAATTTTGTTGTAACTCGTCAATATTTGCTTAAATATCACACAAAATTTACAATAACGCTACGCCGAAAATCTAAATCGAAAATATTAGCCATGATACAATAAATCCCTATTTAAGATATTAGTCTTTAAACTCAGAAGATTTATGGCGAAATGTTTGCGACCCACATGAAAAAGAAGAATTGGTTTGCTGATACAGAAGCTTCTTTGATTTTTGATGACACAGTAATTAATAAAAAGTATGGGCACGCATATTGAGCTTACATGACGACAATATAGTGGTAATGAACATAAATTTATTTGCGTTCCGCAAAGCTACGAAGTTCGTGGAATAGGAATAGTTAATTGTATATATTTTAACCCTCAAAATTAAAAATTATGGATTATAGATTATGGGATTTATGACCCAGATACTGACAAGAAAACAAAAATAGAAGAGTGTTGAAGAAATGATACTTAATGCCATAAATAATAAGAAAATACCATTTAAAACAGTATTAATGGATAGCTGGTATGCAACACAAAGATTAATGGGATTAATAGATAATGATAGAAAAATTTATTATTGTCCTTAAAAAAAAATCGCTTAGTTGATGATACATGTCGCGATTGAAAAATACAAAAAAGTTCAAGACTTAAATTGGAATGAAACTGAAAAAATCTCCAGGACTTACGTATTGCTTCTATATGTGGTGTATTTTTGATAATCCTGATCCGATATTTACACTACAATTAGTGTCTTTGGGTAAGTCCTGCACAAATTATGGCATCATGGCGTCAGAATTCTCGACGGTCTAGCTAAAATAGACACTATAGTGCTATTACTAAACTTGTTAGCTCAATCTACTTAACTTTTCCAGCTAAAGGTTAAAGGTATTGGACTTTTGCTACAATTATCTGAGCTTCTGGTAGAGTAGTGTCTTGGATTCACAAAATATGTTTTTTGTAAACCTACTCGATTGCTGTATCGGTCAACTACCCTTACTGCTTCTTCCCTGCTCCCTAGGTTCAGTATAAAGAGATATTTTTTTATTTGGAAATCCCTAATTTTTTAGTTGTAGTTCTTCTAAGACCATACCCAAGTGAGTTAAGTAGAACTAGAAAGTTGTATAGTCTGTAGGGAAAAATTAACCTGAACCTACAAACTTTAGCAGGTCAGAAACGGTAAGGATGCTCCCAAGTATTTATGTATAGTTGTTTTAATTAAGATTGAAACAAAAAAAAATGAGTATAATAAAATTAATTCAACTAGAAACTATTTTGAACTATGGCTTACAGTTTAGACTTAAGACAAAAAGTGATAAATTTTGTAGAAAATGGCGGTACGATATAGTGTCTCATTATTATTTAAAATAACTATATTTATCCTTTTGGTTGGCATTTGATAATGGGGTGTATCGTTACCCACCATTTCGGAGGTCAGTTTTTATACCCACCTAATCCAATGATAATGGTGGGATATCCAAGCTGTAAATTTGATCAAGCTAGCATTAGCAACATAGGAATAAAACTGTGGCTCATACATTTATATTAGAATCAGGCAAGTGGAATATAGCAGGAAATTGGCTAGAACGTAACGGAATGTTAATTACTGTCAAGGGGAAAACTATCGTGACATGGGATCGGACCGATTGGTTCTCTATGGTAACAAAACTAATATTTCCTACTCAAGACCACGAGGAAATTATTTTGCAATACAGAGGACGTCTTGACAGTGACGAACGACGCTATACCTTTCTTCTTCAACATAGCGAGCTAGGAAAAGTTGAAGGAGAAGGATGGCTTGGTGTTGATTCAATTATTCAACGCTATTGGGTACTTGGAAATGATGCACAACGTCGTAGTGGTTTTGAAACCTTACGCCGCTTAGATGAAGAGCGATATTACAGCAATAGTGGGGTTTTAACCGGTCTTTCTTTGGTGAGTGCTATGGAAGCAACTATAGAGCGTATAGAACCTTATGCAGAGAGTTGATATGATTAAAATAGGACCTACGCAAATCAACCTTTAAAACACCATATGTAGGGGCGAATGGCATTTGTCCCCACTGGATGTAGTGCCCGTGCGTAAATCCTGTAAAATTTAAAACTTTATTCAATAGATATCTCCAAAAATTGCCCAAGCCTTTCTGTTGCTTGACTAGATATTCGGTAGTGGATCAGTAAAGTGCGGGATAAGTAATTAGGTCGTTCCAACTCCAAGGAGCGATCGCCAACTCAGCTCTTTGTGCAGCAGTATTTTCTTTGCGAGTATGAACCCAAATTCAATTGAAATAGGCGATCGCTAACCTCACTGTTATCTCACCGGGTGTGCCCAGACCTTACCAAATTTATTCTGTCGGCGATGCCATCTACCTATCTGCTGTCTGACAATCCCGTTAGTTCGCTCCTTATGCTGCGTCTGGTATGTCCCAATAATATGTTTCACTTCAGGAGGTCCGACTCGCTCATACCCACCCTAATCATCAGTATGCCAATGTTTACAGTTAGTTGTCCCTTCTGTGTTGGCGATTAATTCTGCGATGAACTGGTCAGTGTGTTTGCCGACACAAGATGAACTGGTCAGTGTGTTTGCCGACACAAGTGGCCAAAATAAATCCACCTGATGATGCTTGAGTCATCCCAATCCAACAATCACCTTCTGTCAATTCATTTATCTGACAGTGTTTTTGTTTTTTTGACAAATGACCAAAATTCGTCACTACTAATTTGTGAGGTTTCTATGTTTTGTACATGGGCATTATAAATAATTTGTCCTTTTTGAGAGGCTGCTCTAACTAAACTAACTACTGTATTATAAGCCTTGTTAACTGTGCGACTAATTCCTCTTAAGCTACTTCCCTCAATATGAGCTTGTAGCAACCTAGCGCATTTTTTCTGGTTCAATTTGCCGACGATAGTATAGAAAGAATGCGATTTCTCTGACTATATATTTTTTTTATCTTTTCAGGAGATGATAAATTGGAAAGAATATACCATTTATCTAAAACAGACTTTTGACGATATTTCTGTTTTTATACACAAGTAAATTATATATTTTTACCTTCAAAATTTTGGGGAATATATAGTTCAATAATAATTTACCTCACGGGGTGACAAGTAAGCTTAATGGTAGATACAGTAATTATTTGAGACAATAAGTTGAATAATAATTCAATTAAAAAAGAAAGCTTATTGAATTTGGGAGGTAGCGATCGCCAATTCACTCTTATCGATCCTCTGAGTTGATTATTTATTCATTGAAAAAGTTTTTAAAATAGTGGGACTTACACAATTTTTAAGCCCAAATATAGCCCAAACTCTCTCTGTTAGAGGCAAAAACCAATACGATTATTAGTCAACCAATTAAAAAAACGGAAAGACATAGCTGTACGAAAAGCATCCATTGCTTCAGTAAATGTCTTTAAAGGTTTATTTGCCCATCGCCAAAG
>JAKQYE010000406.1 GCA_023356605.1 Trichodesmium sp. MAG_R02
ATAGCTATACCTCGCTTTTCTTTGCTAGAGCATTAACTGCGGCAGCAGCTATGGCACTGCCTCCTCGTCGTCCATGGAGTGTGATAAATGGAACACCCCGAGTATTGCTTGCCAGTTCTGCTTTTGACTCTGCAGCACCCACAAACCCTACAGGAAAACCTAAAATCAGAGCAGGTTTTGGCATTCCCTCATCTAACAATTCTAGTAAGTGAAACAGTGCAGTTGGTGCATTGCCAATAGCTACAACAGAACCATGAATCAGAGGTTTCCATAATTCTACAGCAGTCGCCGAGCGAGTATTATTAATTCGTTGTACCATCTCTAGCACTTCTGGATCATTGAGGGTGCAAAGAACTTGGTTGTTGGCAGGCAAACGATGACGAATAATTCCATGGGCTACCATTTGAGCATCACAGAGTATGGGTGCGCCCTTGATTAATGCCGTGCGACCGATTTTTACTGCATCCAGTGAAGTTGCTAGGTCTTCGAGAATATCTGTCATCCCGCAGGCGTGAATTAGTCTGACTGCCATATTGGCTAAATCAATAGGTAAGGCTTCTAGGTTTGCTTCAGAGCGAATCATTGCAAAAGATTTGCGGTAAATTTCTTCGCCGTTGCGAATGTAATCAATCATGTAGTATTTTTATGTATTTTTAAAATCTAAAAAGATGGCATACGAGTTGAAGGTTATCTTTGAGATGACTTATATAGCAATCCTGTTTTATTCGTGGCAAAAATCTTACTGCTTTTTTTTTGCTTATTACTTGTCAATTCTATTTTTTATAAAAATTCAATATATGACTTAAATACTGAACAGCTTAGGGCATTTAGCTTTAATATTATCAGGACTTACCCATGCAGATAACAATATACACCATCTGTAGGGGCTGACGCCCGTTAAGCCCTACTAGATATAGCGCTTGGTGCGTAAGTCCTGATTATCTGGGACTATGATCGGCAACTTAATGATAAACTCTGCACCCTTTCCCTCTGAAGAGGAACACAGTAGATGTCCCTTATGCTTCTCACAAATAATTTGATAACTAATTGAAAGTCCCAGTCCCGTTCCTTTGCTAGCTGGTTTAGTTGTAAAAAAGGGCTCAAACAAGCGAGCTTCAATATCTGGCCTTATACCGGGACCGTTATCAGCAATTTGGATTGTAATCCACTCACTATCAATTTGAGCTGTTTTAATTGAAATCATAGGCGATCGCTCCTTTAACTGCCCTAGTTGAATTGAATCTTCTAGAGCATCGATAGCATTAGCTAAAATATTCATAAATACCTGATTCAATTGACCTGCATAACATTCAATCAAAGGCAGATTACTATAGTCTTTAATCAATCGAATTTCTGGGCGATCCATTTGCTCCTTAAGTCGATGTTCCAAAATTATTAATGTACTTTCAATACCCTTGTGAATATCCACTTTCTTGACTTTTGATTCATCTAACCGAGAAAAATTACGCAGGGACAAAACTATTTCATACAGACGTTCACTACCTATTTTCATAGAATTTAATAACTTGGGTAAATCTTGGACAATAAAATCTAAATCAATATCTTCAACAGCTGCTTCAATCTCTGGAGTAGGACTGGGATATTGGGTTTTATAGAGGCGAACTAAATTCGACAAATCTTGAAAATAGTGGCTGGCATATTTAATATTTCCCGAAATAAAGCTGACCGGATTCTTAATTTCATGGGCTACACCAGCTATCAACCGGCCTAAACTTGACATTTTTTCTGTTTGTACTAGCTGTAGTTTAGTCTGCTGTAGTTCTTGTAGTAATTTTTCTAACTCGCAATTTTGGCTCTCAATTTTTAAAGTTTCCTGTTGGGAAATTAATAAATATATTACTAAAGAGCCTGTCACTAATAATCCTAATACTAGAACTGCTTCAGGAGGCAAGCCGAGTATAAAATGGTTAAATGCAGGTAATACTAGCAAAGAAAGTTCCTGTTGCGCTGGATGAATTGAATGGATACAAAATTGCCACTTGCGCCTATAACTACACAGATGTAATTGTTGCTCTGTGGGCCTGTCAATAACTGCTAAATTTTCAACTTTAGGAGATTCTATCAAGCTTTGGGAGTCAGCTTTATAGCCTATGAGGAAATCGTCAGTGGCAGTAATAGCAGTTTTGTTGATAGCAGAATCTAATTTATCTTCTGGTAAACGATAGATATAAAAATCAAGTTCTTTAAGGTTGAGATTTTTGACAACTTTTTCAACCCAAGTCCGAACTTCATAAAAACCAAATACCACTCCTTGCAATTCTGTATTGCCCTCAATTATTGAGGGGTCAAGGGATTGATAATTCAAATTATTGGAACCAAAGACTGGATAGTAGAGCACAAACCCTGGTTTGTCATTTTCTAACTGCACTAAAGGTGTACTCACACTCATTCCTGTACGTTCTGCTTTTTCTATACTCAGCAAATGTTTGATGTCTGAAGCAGCATCCCAACCAATATAGTCTTCCCATCGATCCAAGGGCTCGATATAGGTTGTGGGAAAGTAGACTGAGCGATCGCCTGCCAATACTTGATTTCCTCTGGAGTTATGTTCGCTAATCTTGAAATCTATCAGTCCTTGAGATTGTAACTGTTGCTCATAGAGTGAGCGTTCGTGATTCTCTACTTTTTTACTCCAGCCTAATCCTGACAAACCATCATAGTAAGGTAGTAGGGAGCTTGTAAATTCTTGAAACTCTTGCTGAGTAACTTCTTCAGATTTATTTAAGAAAGTACCTACGGAGATAGTCAGTTGGGTGTAACTATTCAGCTGTCTCTGTAACTCATTTACCAAGACAGTAGATTGTTGCTGAAACCGCTCTCGGTCTTTTGCTAATTCCCGGTTCTCAACTATGAGCATACTCATTAGCGAAATAGTAATCCCTATTAATCCGACGACTCCCATCAGTCGGTATTGTTTGAATAAGTACAAAAGTTTTCTCATCATTATTAGAATTGATTTTTAATAAAATCTGATTATGATGATTCTAACATCTTTTTTTAGAATTTGTATAAAAGTTATTTATACATATATTTTTTTGACTTTGATCATGTCAAAAATTAAGTACATATTAAGTATTACAGGGAAATAATAATTCAAAACATTGAGTTTATTTATATAATCTTTTTGACTTTTTAATTTAAGTTTAATATGTTTATAGCAATCCTAAATAGATTGTAACAATTCAAAAACTAGAAATAAACTCCGAAAGTCATACCTATAAGACATTACGTCCAAACCTATTCTCAAATAGCTGCAAGATTTTTGACATGAATAAAATAGGATTGCTATATATATATTAGTTATTCTGAATAATATTGGCACAGTATAGAGAGTAAAATATCAACTAGAATAAACCATTTAAAGAATGTCTTACAGTAAGTATTTACGAACAAGAGTCATTGATTATATTGAAAATGGAGGAAGTATTTTATCGGCCGCCAGAATCTATAAAGTGGGACGTTCTACAATATATCGGTGGCTAGCAGGAGTAGAACCCACATTCCGCACTTCTTAACATTAAATTGATAAGTTTTATTTATCTATCGCCCCGAATTCTTTCCCTGAAAACTTTATAGCTATGGGTATCAATTTTCAATATCATAAAGAATTGTAGCTAATTTTCTCATAAAAAATTACTTATTGATAAAATCTATTGATATTAAGTTCTAGAACCCACATTCCGCACTTCATTCTGTAGTACAAAAAGATACATGAATTATCATTACTATTTTGAGCCAACAAATTAAACAAATTGGTAGTCCTGCATAGTAATGGTCAAGTACAAATTGTGTTATTATAGTGATGAACGAAGTTCCATATAGCTCCAATGTGATTACTTAATTTTTTAGAAAATGATAATGTTTTTCTTACTAA
>JAKQYE010000407.1 GCA_023356605.1 Trichodesmium sp. MAG_R02
TTATTACTTTCTACCTTAGTGTTATATTACTTTCTTATATCTTTAGGACTACCACAAGGTGGTTGTTGTGAGTGTTTGATTCCGAACTGTCCCATTTTTTTTATCCTCATTTTCTCATTTAACCACTCAAGTACTTCCTTGCCTGTTAACTCATGTTCTTCCGCTGTTTGTGGTTTGATTAACTCCTGTTCTTGACCTTGTGGTTGTTGTGAGCGTCTAATGCCGAACTCTCCCATTTTTTTATCCTCATTTTCTTTTTTGTTTCATTTTGGCTGTTCAGTCTAATCTTAGTTCAGTTTTTTTGAATAGCTCAAAAGTGAAATTAAGTCTCACCTTTTATCTTCTAATTATTTTCTAGCGATTTTTTTTTCACCTTTTATTCTTTTTTAGGAAATTAGGTGAAAATATAATTCATCTTTTACTCTTGATTTAAAATGAAAAAGAAAATGCTCTCTTTGAGTCAGTTCCGGGTTGAGACTAAGGCCACGTATCGGGGCCTCGTATTTTTTATATTGGTAGATATAGTAATGATTTTAGACAATAAATTGAATAATAATTCAATTAAAAAAGAAATGGGATTTTGAGGTTGGGAGGTAGCGATCGCTAATTCACTTTTATTCACCATCTGAGTTGATTATTTATTCATTTAAAAGTATGATAAAAAAGGGTTAGTATAGTCGTTTTAATTAAGATTGAAACCAAAATTGAGTATAATAAAATTAAGTCAACTAGAAACTATTTTGAACTATGCCTTACAGTTTAGACTTCAGACAAAAAGTAATAACTTTTGTAGAAAATTGCGGTATGATTACCGAAGCAACTCATAAATTTGGGATAGAAAGAGCTTCGATATATAGATGGTTATCTCGCCCAAAATTCAAAATACTCTCCTGATTTAAATGACATAGAACATGATTTTAGTGCATTAAAGATAGCTAGAATGTATTCACCTATCAATACATTTTTTGATGAAATTATTCGTAATTATTATGCCGTATACTGTCTCATTTTATTTGAAACAACTATAATTACAAATAAAAATCAATAAAAGCGAATATGTTAGGCTTTTATCAAGACCATATTAAGCAAAGATTGTCGATACGGTTATTTTGGAGCGCAATTGTACTTTACAGCAGTTTTTATTTTAGTAGACTACAGTAGGGATGTTCCTAGGAATCTCCCTACAAGGTTTTGGTTGTGACGATGTGGTTTATCAATCTAAAAAGCGCTGTAATGGCGGTCGCCTATAAGGAAACAAATTATAATTGAAAATAATTAGTTTTTACATTAAGTGCCTAGACAAAATTAATTACCTAATTTTATTCACAAATCATTATGAAATATATACTTTTTTTCATTGAAGTATGTGTAATTAATTATGCATAACTAGTTAATTCTAGATAAGATTTTCACAACTATTTAACCACTAATTATTAAACAGGTTAACATCTGAATCAATAATTGTTTTGGCGCCATTTCATCATTTAAGGACTTGACATTTTTGACAAAAGAATGTAAGGTAATGCACATTGTTAAACTGGCAGCCCTATTTGTTTGCAATAAAGGGCTGTTTTTTATTGATTTTTACTAAAGTTAGAAATCATTCAAACTCAATTACACTCAATTATCTAACAATTTATGCAACCAATATCTCATCAATCAAGTAAATGGTTTGTTATTGGGATGGCTAGCATATTTATATTTTCAGCAATCCTGAGATTTTGGCAATTAGGTCGTTTTAATACTCTGGTTTTTGACGAGGTTTATTATGCCAAATTTGCTAATAATTATCTTACTCAAACTGAATTTTTTAATGCCCATCCTCCCCTCAGTCAATATATCATTGCAATTGGTATTTGGATAAGTTCTCATTTACCCTTTGGGCAAGAAATAGTTAATAATGAAACAGGTTCTACTTTAGCATCTTGGAGTTATCGGTGGGTAAATGCTTTAACAGGTTCATTTATTCCTCTGGTAGTGGGAGCGATCGCCTATCAATTAACATACCGTTGGAGTTATGGTTTGGTGGCTGCTTTACTCATAGCTTTAGATGGATTATTTTTAGTCGAGTCTCGCTATGCTCTGAATAATATTTATCTAGTAATTTTTGGATTATTAGCTCACTTATGTTTAATTATTGCTCTACAAAATAGTCAATTAAAACAAAAAAAATGGTGGGCTTTATCTGGGATATTTTTTGGTGCAAGTGCAGCGATTAAATGGAATGGTCTAGGATTTTTACTCGGTATTTATTTACTCTGGATATTGGCATGGATAATTTATTTTTTTGCTCCCCCAAAAAAATCAGAATATACATCTCCTTGGCAAAATTTAACTCGACTAAATCTGATTCAATTTACTCTAAATTTATTTGTTATTCCCATAATTACTTATAGCTTACTTTGGATTCCCCACATTATTCTCAACCCTAAATACGGCTTTTGGGAAATGCAGCAACAGATTTTTAGCTATCACCAAAGAATAGGCAGTGGACCTGATACTCATCCTTATTGTGCTCAATGGTTTACTTGGCCGTTAATGATCAGACCTGTAGTTTATTTTTATAAGAATACTGGTTTATTAGATCAACCAGAACCTTCTTTACCACCTCTATATTCAGATATTAGATATCCCAAACTTAGTCCCCTGATTTTTGATGTTCATGCTATGGGAAATCCTATTCTTTGGTGGTTCTCAATATGGGCAATTTTATTATTAATCTTGATGTTATTTAATCGTGTTTGGCATTGGGAAAAAAATAGACAAGCCAGACATAAAAGAATTAAACTTAAGGAGAGTATTAGATTTCCACCTACCTTAGAAATGTGGTTGTTACTATATTTAGTTATAAATTGGCTAAGTAATTTTTTTCCTTGGATAAGAGTCAGTCGTTGTACTTTTTTGTATCATTATATGGGAGCTTTAGTGTTTGCTATTTTGGGATTTTCTTGGTGGGTTGATAGGTGGTTAAATAGTCGGAAAGTTGTTTGGAGAATGACGGGAGTTACAATGATTTTTATAGTTTTATGTGGGTTTGTTTTTTGGATGCCTGTTTATTTAGGATTAGCTTTATCTCCACAAAATTGGCAGTTCAGAATGTGGTTTCACTCTTGGATTTAACTAACTATTAGCTTTTAGTATTTCCCTAGCAAAATTATACCACTTCTCAAAAACTTTTCTACATTTCCCAATACCAGGAAGCCCAACCCTAACCCCCCGACAGTCGTAAGTTTTTAAGCATTGGGGTAAATCGTCGTTTTTACATATATAACCCACATTCCGCACTTTAGATTGTAACGCAAGAGGTTACAAGAAAATATCTATTTAACCAAGTATAATTACTTATGATGTTTGGTCACTTCAAGTGAGATCATAAAGCTGATGATTCCATTCTGATTAAGTATCAAAAAATGTCTTTAATAGAATCAATAAAAGTTAAAAATCTTGACGAATACAAAGGAATAGTTGCAGGGTTAATTGATGAGATAAGAATAGTAGAAGTAATTAACCCAAAATTAGGAGTAGATAATCGAGAAAAAATTACCGCTAGAGTTGATTTGAGCTAGTAAAATTATGAGTTTTCCCGATTAGTAGTTTATTTTTCCCTAGAGAAAGTTTCCCAGTTTTTTTTACTGTGATTAGTGAGGGAATGAATTGAAATTAACTCAATCAAAAATATCCTCCAAAAATATCCTCAAAATGGTTGATAAAAAACAACTTGACATGATACTATAAACATAATGGAAAAAGACAGAACAGAGTATATATAGGCCAGATGACGATAAGAAACAGAAAAAATATTACTCTGGAAAAAAGAAAAGTCATACATTAAAAAACCAGATAATAACTACAGAAAAGGGGACAGAAATAG
>JAKQYE010000408.1 GCA_023356605.1 Trichodesmium sp. MAG_R02
GTTTTTGAATAAAAATAGTTAGGCGATTGCGTTCCGCAAAGCTGGGCTAACGCACGTGACAAAGCGTGAAGTTCGTCGAAATTGTCATGCGCTATATATGGTGTCTTTGCGTAAGTCCTGAGGAAATCTCACAAAAAAAATCATTCCGTGACAACTGATAGCTAGATAATCAGGATTGAAAAATTTATGTGATTATCTGGAGTTTTAGATTTTTTGCACCGAAAATGTCTCCAAAGCCAGTATTAGCAAGGGACATACCTGAAAAAACTAAAAATAGCTAAAACCTAGGTATATCAAGAAAACGGTTAATTCAATGTAAAAGCATTGCTGTATAAGCTTTTGACCTATTTTTTCCATAAGTCCAGTTATTATAAATGCTAACAAACGAGGTATTTAACCCTCACAAAGAGAGTTTAGGCTATATTTATTTGGGCTAAAAAATTGCGTTAGTCCTATTAGTCGAGAATTTTCTGAAAATGCCAACAATAGATTGGTAAAACGAGTCACTCATGAAATAGGTGAACTTTCTGCTATTATGCCCAATACTATTGAGTTTTGTTTTGATGTTTGCACTCAAGGTACAGTATTGGAAGGGACAACTTGAGAAGTTATCATTCTCAGAAAAAGACTCAATAGTTGAAATAGCTAATCCCCTTTTAACCCCCTTATATCAAGTCCCTTGGCTTTCGAGTAATATAATTCCCCTGGTCAGTAGAGGCCTAAGGCCGTTAGACTTTAGAATATAGACTTAATTATGGCTCAATACTGAATTATGCCAATCCTACCGGATTTGATATTACTCCACAATACTTTTGAGATCCCTCTCACCCCATCAGTCAAATGGTCTAGATTCTAGTTAAGGGAGCTAATTTTTGGACAAATTCAGGCTTCAATAGTTCTTTTTTCTCTCCACACCCAATTAATCATGTTTTTTTATTCTGATTTTTTGGTCTTTAGTATGATTATAATTAATACTTATATTTTTGAGAGTTAGTTTTACCTCATGTGTTAACTATTATAGCAACTCTCAACTTGGGCCGATAGAACCATAAGCACTTGTTCAGGTTAAATTTGTGATTGTGAAATATAACAAACAATGTATTAAAAGTATGGGTGAAAGTTTGTATATGCCATCATCATGACACCTGATTTTGAAGCTTGATGGTCTGATATTGGACATTCCATGAAAATAGAAAGTGCAGTAATAGTAACTATAGTCATTCTGGTTAAGATTGAGACCTGGTCTTCCTGGCTTTAAAGGGTTTTAGGTGAAAAAGTGCCCCATTCTTATTTGGAATGACTATACTTTGCCATTCCTACACTTTATCTAATACACTACCAAATTTATTTGGCCACAAGTGGCGATTAGGTTTAACTATGTGGCATGATATTTTTTCCCTTCAAAAATACCATTAGTTACTCTAGGATAATAAGTTGGGTAATATTTCATTAACTGGAAATGAAGCAGCTGAACAGTAGAAATAAAGAATTGGTATAATTAGGTAAAGAGCCGTTCAAGTTTGTCCCTATGTAATTAAATGAAATTTACCTCTTTTTTAAGATTAAGGTAATGACATTGAAAATTTCAGCTTTCGGTTTAAACTGGAAGTACTACTAACCAATGAATAACTAGTAACTGAAATGACAACTTCTTCTCCCAACGAATCCACCCAAAATCCTCTATTTAAAAAAATCGAACAATCGCGACGTCGCCCGACAACAACGTCCGACAGTTACATTGCCCTCGCTCATGGTAGTGGTGGCAAAGCGATGCGCGACCTCATAGAAGATATTTTTGTCAGCAACTTTGACAACTCCTTCTTATCTCAACTAGAGGACCAAGCAACATTCGACTTTAAAAACTTTACTAAGCATGGAGATAGACTTGCTTTTACCACAGACTCTTATGTAATTAGTCCCCTCTTTTTTCCTGGAGGCAATATTGGTGAACTGGCAGTCCACGGTACAGTTAATGATTTAGCTGTAAGTGGTGCCAAACCTTTATATCTCTCCTGCGGAATGATTATTGAGGCAGGTTTCCCCACTGACTCCCTTCGAAAAATAGTAAAAAGTATGAAAAGAGCGGCAGATGAAGCTGGAGTGAAAATAGTGACTGGAGACACAAAAGTTGTTCACCGAGGTGCTGCAGACCAGTTATTTATTAATACTGCGGGGGTGGGTGTAATTCCTTCTGGCATTTCGATGTCTGCCCAAAAGATTCAGGTAGGGGATTCCATTATTGTGAATGGTTATCTTGGAGATCACGGAGCAGCTATTTTACTGGCCCGTAAAGAGCTCGACATTCAAGCGGAAATTGAAAGCGACACTCAAGCTCTGAATGGTTTGGTTGATACTATTCTTGATGTTTGTATGGAAGTACGGGCGATGCGAGATGTTACTCGTGGCGGTTTAGCAACAGTATTAAATGAATTTGCTATGAGTTCGAAGGTAGGGATACGACTTTTTGAAAAAAAGCTACCAGTGCGCGAGAAAGTATCGGCAGTCTGTGAAATTCTTGGTCTTGACCCTTTATATTTTGCTAATGAAGGTAAGCTAGTCACAGTGGTGCCACCAGACAAAGCGGACACCGTCTTGAAAGCCATGCAATCTCATCCTGCTGGTATTGATTCTGCTATTGTGGGAGAAGTTTTTGCACCTCCAAGCGGTTCACTCGGATTAGTGTGCTTAAAAAATAAATTTGACACCGAGCGTGTTATTGATATGTTAACAGGAGACCAACTGCCAAGAATTTGTTAGGAAAGACTAACAGAAGATTTTTTTACCTATGTACGGATAATTAAAATCTTCAACGGGGTTTGGTCTTTAAAGCCCCCCACTCCCAACTCTAACCCTCAAAAAGAATTTGCCCTGCTACTTATTCCCCCTAAAGGGGGAACTCATCTATTAAGATTTTTAAGGCTCAAAACTTTGAGGATGTTAGCAATTGTAGCAAATTATTTCTTCTGTTAAAGTTTGAGACTATTTGTAATATTCTTTTCTAAAATTGGTATAAAAACCACTATTAAGTATGCATGAATTAGGAATCACGCAAAATATTGTTGCCATAGTTGCTGAAAACGCTGACAATAGATTGGTAAAACGAGTCACCCTAGAAATAGGCGAACTTTCTGCCATCATGCCCGATGCTATTGAATTTTGTTTTGATGTTTGTAGAAAAGGTACAGTATTAGAAGGGGCTACTTTAGAAATTATCAAAATTCCCGGTTTAGGGAAATGTCATCAATGTGCGGCAGAGATTCCCCTAGAACAACCATTCGGTATTTGTCATGTTTGCAATAGTGTTGAACTTGATATTATTCAAGGTCAAGAACTTAAAATTAAGGAAATGGAAGTAGAAGAATTATGTGTGTAATATCAAAATACTTGAGGCAAATCTCAAATTAACCTCTTCAACACGCTTTGTCATGTGCGTTAGCCCAGCTTTGCGTTAGCAATCGCCTAACTATTTTCATTCAAAAAACCAATAGTAGTTCAAGTCAAATAACCTTCATTTTAATTGAAGGATATTTCAATTGATCCGTTAGATATTTTGATAATAATTCATGGCTGTTCTTGATCAGGACTTACGCAAAGACACCATATATAGCGCATAACAATTTCGACGAACTTCACGCTTTGTCACGTGCGATCGCCTAACTATTTTTATTCAAAAACCAATAGTAATTCAAGTCAAATAACCGTATCCGCTCAGTAAATTGGGGTAAGAAGAGAAAAAGTACAGGTAGTGTTGTAGAATAAGACCCATGACGCAAAAACTATCATCAGAGAAATTAATGGCCACATTACTGCAATCAATTGA
>JAKQYE010000409.1 GCA_023356605.1 Trichodesmium sp. MAG_R02
CCTGTATGTTATGCTGCCAAGAGAAATCCCTATATCTAGTAGAGGTTAACGGCCATTAACCCCTACAGATGGTGTATATTTTCAATTCTAGTAGGTAAGTCCTGTTTAATAATACTGCCATCAAAATTAACCAATTGTTTTTAGCCACCAATCAAAAAAAATTACTACCTAATAATGCTGTTGCTTCCGTCACATTTACAGGTTTAGAAAACAAGAATCCCTGACCATATTCACATCCTAAATCCCTCAACTTAGCCAATTGTTTCTCAGTTTCTATCCCTTCTGCTACCACATCTAATCCCAGACTATGAGCTAATGTAACAATTGCACGTATAATCTCATAATTTTCATCATTAACTCCCATATTTATCACAAAAGATTTATCAATTTTCAGAGTATTAATAGGAAAACGGTGCAAATAACTTAGAGATGAATATCCTGTACCAAAATCATCAACACTTAACTGAATTCCCAACTCTCGTAAATTAGATAAAAGTTGACTAGCAGACTCAGCATGATCCATAACCACACTTTCTGTGATTTCTATTTTTAATCCTTGAGGATCAATACCTGTCTTTTGCAGAATACTTTGAATTTGCAAAATTAAGTTAGATTGGGAAAACTGTTTACCAGAAATATTGATAGCTATATTAAGGTGAGTTTGAGGACAAATTCTCTCCCATTCTTGCAGTTGACGACAAGCTTCCCAAAATATCCACCGACCCAGAGGAATAATCAAGCCAGTTTTTTCTGCAATGGGAATAAACTTGACCGGAGGAACCATAATACCTTGAGAATTTCGCCACCGCCCTAAAGCTTCAAATCCTACTAAGTTACCTGTAGATAGAGAGATAATTGGTTGATAGTTGAGTAAAAAAGTGTTAGAAATAGGGCAAGCAGATTCTTCTAGCATCTCCACCGCTTGATGTAATTCATCCTCTAACTGCATCATTTCTGTAATGTAGCTGTGCATGGAACTAGTAAAAACCAAAGAACTTCCTGGGTTTTGCACTTTAGCTTTATCCATAGCAATATTAGCATCTCGCAGCATATCCCCTGCCCATTTATAATCATTGGAACTCATGGCAATACCAATACTAGAAGTAATAAAGAGTTTATGATCATCTAATGTTATAGGTATAGTGATTGTTGTTTGTATCAAACTTGCTAAACTGATAGCATATTCGTGATCATTACCTATATTCAAGAGAATAACAAACTCATCACTACCTATTCGTGCTAAAGTATCTTCTTGTCGTAAACAAGCTTTAATCCGTTTAGCAATTTCAACTAACAGTCGATCCCCTATAGAGTGACCATGATTTTCATTAATGAGCTTAAATCGATCCAAATTAATAATAAGTACAGCAAACTTTTCAGAAGGATTTCTATGTATGTGTCTCAATGACTGTTGTAGCCTATCCATTAATAAAGTTATCTTTGGCAAGTCTGTGAGACTATCATACAAAGATTTATGCAAAAGCCTCTCCTCTACTAATTTTTTTTCTGTTATATCATGACAGTTAATTACAATTCCCTGAACTGACTCATCATCAAGTAAATTCATTACCACAGCTTCAAATACACACCAACTACCATTTTTATGGCGGACTTTATATTCGTCTAACCCTCGACGTATTTTCGGAAATTCTTTGACTCCTTCTATCACCTGTTTCATCGACCATTGATCCTTGGGATGAATGAACTGTAATACAGATTGGCCGATTAATTCCTCTGAAGTGTAACCTAAAATTCGTGTTTGGGAGGAACTAACATACTGATAAACCCCATTACTATCTAAAATTTGGATAATATCTGAGCTATTTTCAATCAGAGCCCTGAACCTTCGTTCATTTTCCTGCAATTGTTTTTCTGCCTGCTTACGTTCTGTAATATCAGTACTGACAGCAACAAATCCAATAATTTTATCTTTTCCATCTCTAATGACATCTACCCGCATCAAAATCTGTATGATTTGACCTCTGCGACTTCGACAAGTAACTTCACCATTCCATCCACTTCCACTCATCATCCTTTCAGATATTTTTTTAGCTACTGTGTTATCTACTATCAAACTTAGTAACCCACCAGCAGCATTTACTTGTGCTATATTTTCATAATTAAAAAGTTCAGTAAATGCTCGATTTTGAAAGAGATGGTTGCCATTAGCATCAGTCATGCTAATAGCCTCACTGCTACTTTCTATCGCTTTCACTGCGAGTGCTAGGATTGTTTTCATCTCCCGCAGTTCAGTAATGTCGAGTCCAACAGTACATGCTGCTTTACCCTGATTGTATTTTTGAGCAACTATTAGATATTGACGTACAGATGAACCCATTTCATGCACAGTAACGGTGGCATCACTAGCAAAAAAATCGCGAATAAGCCTTGTAAACTCTGTCTCATCTCCATTCAAGAAGCCGATATTTTTACCAATGAACTCTTCAGGGGCTATTTTGTAGATTTTAGCTAAATGCCTGTTAACTCCTAGATAAAATAAATCTGAACTAATCCAAGAAACGAATCCTGGTACTGCTTCTAAAAGCGTTTCTAATTGTTCATCTGCTTCTGTAAGAAATAAATCTGATTCTGGTAATTTATTCTGGGAGTTAATAACTTGAATATTATGGGGAATTAATATCACTTTTTCTTGATTAATTGGATAAATAATAGCATGAAAATTAACCTGTTTTTCTCCTATTTGAGGGCTATATTGAATTTCCACTTTACAATTCGTTTTTAAACACATTTTAATGTGATTACTCAAAATATTTTTATTAGTATTTTCAAGAATTTTATATATCTGAGCTTTCAGTGAGTTATCCTGTGAAAAAGATATTTTCGTATTTACAGGAATACTTTCTAAAAAGCATCCTGTTTGATCCAAAACCCAGATACAAGTATTTATTATGGGAAACATAGAATTTATATGAGTATAATTTTTAGCTCAATCCCTATGATATGTTATTAGAATAAACATATCTAAATTATGGAAGCTTCTACGGTTAGACTTTGTATCAGTAGTGAGTATAAATACTCGGAAGTTTTAAATTTTTACCTGGTTATAACTTCCTTACCAAAAAATTGGGTTTAAAGCCTCGCCCATAAGCGGGCGACTTTTTAGTTGATTTTTTTTCACAGGTCATGTCCTTGTTCCTTTTTAATTCACAAGAAATATATTAGTCGCGGGTGGGCTTGCCGAGACAAAAAACGGACGGGTCGGCAAGTGTAAGACTACTGCCAAAGTAGCGACAGCCTGTGAAACGTCAACCCGTCGAGGAGCTACAGCTCGGCTAGAATTCCCGTGGTTTTAGGCCGGGGAGGATGTCAAGAAGATGTGTTTACCCTGGGGGTGTCATTAATTAAAGAGGCTGATATTAAAAGTATAGTTGTTTTGATTTAGATTGAGACAAATATTTCTTGCTATAACTCGCGTTTCAGCAGAAAAAGTTTTCCAATATAATTTGAAATGACTATATAATGTGTAAGTGAAGGGATAACTACTGAAGCTGAATAAAATGTTTACTTCTCCCTCCTAGGAGGGATTAGAAGTGATATCATGTTTGGACAATTAGTGATAAAAAAGTTTTTATTTATAGCATGGTTTTAGCCATTGAAATATCTACCTTATGCCTCTTTCCCTGTTACAAGCTTTAATTATAACTATTCAACCGGATACGATCAAGATATGGTTAGAACCCACATTCCGCACAACATAATTGTATTACAAGAGGTTACAAGAGAATATCTATTTAATTTACGTATAATTACTTATGGTCTTTAGTCACTTCAAGTGAGATCATAAAACTGATAATTC
>JAKQYE010000041.1 GCA_023356605.1 Trichodesmium sp. MAG_R02
GGTAAAGCTTTACACCTAAAACCTAACACCTAAAACCTAAAACCTAACACCTAAAACCTAAAACCTAACACCTAACACCTAACACCTAACACACTAACTAACTCAACCCTGCACAAATAAACGCACTCCAATACGCCGGATGCTCAAAGGGATGTTCTTTTTTACAGACTGCTTTCAGGTACTTATCCTTAGTATAAAAAATACGCTGATAAATAGCATTAATTTTCCCCCACTCTTCCTCTAACCCCTGATACTCCGCCGAACCTTTGGCATAACTATCACGTCTAAGTTTTATCTCCTGAAGTTGCTTATATGTCGCTTCCAACTTTTCATCTAATGCCTTTTCTAATTCCTTTTTATATTTCTTCTTGAGCTCTTTGCCTGTCAATTCTCGTAACTGTCGTTGTCCTAGTTGCAATGCAAGAGAACGATTTTTTCCTTCTTGGCGCAGTTGGTGATAAAAAATCGAAAATAAACATGTTCCTAAATCATCTACAGACCACAAACTGCTGATTACACCCCTGGCACCTGCACATAAAAATCCTGTGTTTAATGTTAACACGTCATCGGAGATTTGCACTTGGCCTAAATTGGTCTCACAACAGTCGATGAAGACTTCATCTAGATCTGGGAAACGGAACGCAGGAGATAATAGTTGCCCTAAGGTAAGTCTGCCGTCCGCTAACACTAATGCTGATTCCATACAGTTGTCTATGCGAGATTGAGCGTGATGGGTTGACAATAACCGTTGTACCTGAGATAATAATAGTTTGTAGCTGTCTATGGTTGCAGCTTCACCTCGCAGGCGTTGGTCTTCTGGGACTTCATACATTTGGGCTATATATTGCGCTTCATAACTGGAACAAGGTAGGTCGTTGTGAGTGTCTTCCACAATACCTTGTTTGATTTCCCCTTTAATTTCTTCCCGTTCGGTACAAAAATCTAGAATTTGGCAGCTGGGCAGGGTGCGGATACTGAAACGGTCACCTAGATATTTGTTATCTCCTGACTCTGCTACTGGCATTGCGTTCCAAGGGAGAAAGTGTAAGTGTCGATGGGGAATTAATATCAATTCTTTAATGTCTTGGAGATAAGACTTGCATAATTCCTCTAATTTTAGCTTCCTACCTATATCCTGTAAAAATTCAGGCATCTGTTGTTTCCATTCTTTTTGGGATGAGAGGTAAGACTCAAACCATTTTTCCCAAATCCAGTTTTGTAGTTCTTTATCCCCCAGCCCCTTGTAAGTATGAACTTTTACCCCATCTTGTTGCAATACAAACAAGTAGGTATTGTCGGTGATAGTATAAAAACTCAATATGGCTGTGGTGGGCTCCTGGATCAATGCTTGGATTTTCAGAAATTCTAGTGGGGCAACTTGAATGCCCTCTGCTAATACTCGGTCTAAGCTGCGGATTTTTTTATAGACTTCCTGCTTTTTAGCTTCTAATTCGCCAATGCGTTTATTTCTTGCTTCTATCGCAGCTCGCCCCCTAGTTGCTATGGCTAATTCTTTTGATTCTATTCCACGTTCTCCTTGTTGTTGTTGTTCCCAAAGTTGATTAATTTCTTGTTGAATAGCTTCGTATTCTTCAACTTCTCCTGGTATTCCACCTTGAGAGTAGCGATCGTTACTTGCCATTATATCTACTAACCGTTTGGAGCGAGAACGCTCTACATATTCTAAGGCTTTTTCTATTTGATCAGTATTCACGTAAGCTTGTACTATCCTGTGGTAGATATCTATAGACTCTTCGATAATTTTTTGGCGGCGATCGTCGTCTTTTGACCAGCTGCGGCTGAGTTCTACTGCGGTTATGGCTTTTTCATAATTATCGGCGGCGAGTTGCCAGTTTTGGTTGTCGAAATATAGGTTGCCTAGGTTGCGGGTAGTTTGAAGATGGTTGATGGGGTCTGCTTCTAGGGTGTGCACCAGCAAAGCTTTTTCGTATGCTGCAATGGCAGCTTCAATATTTTGGGCTTTGTCTCCCCTTATTCTGTCTGTGTGGGCAACGCCGAGATTATTTTGAGTCATTGCCCAGTCCATGGGGAAGTCTGTTTGGGTTCGCACCAGCAAAGCTTTTTCGTATGCTGCAATGGCAGCTTCAATATTTTCGCCTTTGTCTCCCCTTATTCTTTTCCAGTAGGCATTGCCGAGATTATTTTGAGTCATTGCCCAGTCCATGGGAAAGTCTGTTTGGGTTTGCACCAGCAAAGCTTTTTCGTATGCTGCAATGGCAGCTTCTATATTTTGGGCTTTGTCTCCCCTTATTCTGTTACCGTAGGCAATGCCGAGATTATTTTGAATTGTTGCCCATTCCATGGGGAAGTCAGTTTGGGTGTACACCAGCAAAGCTTTTTCGTATGCTGCAATGGCAGATTCCATATTTTCGGCTTTGTCTCCCCTTATTCTTTTCCAGTAGGCAAGGCCGAGATTATTTTGAGTTTTTGCCCAGTCCATAAGGAAGTCAGTTTGGGTGCGCACCAGCAAAGCTTGTTGGTATGCAGCAATGGCAGCTTCAATATTTTGGGCTTTGTCTCCCCTTATTCTGTAAAAGTAGGCAATGCCGAGATTATATTGAGTTCCTGCCCAGTCCGTAGGGAAGTCTGTTTGGGTGTACACCAGCAAAGCTTGTTGGTATGCAGCAATGGCAGCTTCAATATTTTGGGCTTTGTCTCCCCTTATTCTGTCACTGTAGGCAATGCCGAGATTATATTGAGTCATTGCCCAGTCCGTAGGGAAGTCTGTTTGGGTGTACACCAGCAAAGCTTGTTGGTATGCAGCAATGGCGGCTTCAATATTTTCGGCTTTGTCTCCCCTTATTCTGTAAGTGTAGGCACCGCCGAGATTATTTTGAGTTGTTGCCCAGTTGATGGGGAAGTCTGTTTGGGTGCGCACCAGCAAAGCTTGTTGGAATGCAGCAATGGCAGCTTCAATATTTTGGGCTTTGTCTCCCCTTATTCTGTCACTGTAGGCAATGCCGAGATTATATTGAGTCATTGCCCAGTCCGTAGGGAAGTCTGTTTGGGTGTACACCAGCAAAGCTTGTTGGTATGCAGCAATGGCGGCTTCAATATTTTCGGCTTTGTCTCCCCTTATTCTGTAAGTGTAGGCACCGCCGAGATTATTTTGAGTTTGTGCCCAGTCCATGGGGAAGTCAGTTTGGGTGCGCACCAGCAAAGCTTGTTGGAATGCAGCAATGGCAGCTTCAATATTTTGGGCTTTGTCTCCCCTTATTCTGTCACTGTAGGCATTGCCGAGATTATTTTGAGTCGTTGCCCATTCCATGGGGAAGTCAGTTTGGGTGTACACCAGCAAAGCTTTTTCGTATGCTGCAATGGCAGTTTCCATATTTTCGGCTTTGTCTCCCCTTATTCTTTTCCAGTAGGCATTGCCGAGATTATTTTTAGTTGCTGCCCAGTCGATGGGGAAGTCTGTTTGGGTTCGCACCAGCAAAGCTTTTTCGTATACTGCAATGGCAGATTCTATATTTTCGGCTTTGTCTCCCCTTATTCTCTCCCAGTAGGCAATGCCGAGATTATCTTGAGTCATTGCCCAGTCCATGGGGAAGTCAGTTTGGGTTCGCACCAGCAAAGCTTTTTCGTATGCTGCAATGGCAGCTTCTATATTTTCGGCTTTGTCTCCCCTTATTCTGTAAGTGTAGGCACCGCCGAGATTATTTTGAGTCATTGCCCAGTCCATGGGGAAGTCAGTTTGGGTGTACACCAGCAAAGCTTTTTCGTATGCTGCAATGGCGGATTCCATATTTTCGCCTTTGTCTCCCCTTATTCTTTTCCAGTAGGCAACGCCGAGACAAACTTGAGTCATTGCCCAGTCCATGGGGAAGTCAGTTTGGGTTCGCACCAGCAAAGCTTTTTCGTATGCTGCAATGGTGGATTCTATATTTTCAGCTTTGTCTCCCCTTATTCTGTAAAAGTAGGCAATGCCGAGATTATTTTGAGTCATTGCCCAGTCCATGGGGAAGTCAGTTTGGGTTCGCACCAGCAAAGCTTTTTCGTATGCTGCAATGGCGGATTCTATATTTTCAGCTTTGTCTCCCCTTATTCTGTCACCGTAGGCAAGGCCGAGATTATTTTGAGTCAATGCCCAGTCCATGGGGAAGTCAGTTTGGGTTCGCACCAGCAAAGCTTTTTCGTATGCTGCAATAGCAGCTTCAATATTTTCCGCCTTGCCTCCCTGTATTCTGTAAGAGTAGATAATTCCAAGCTGGTTTAATGAGTCGCCCTCCCACTGACGGTTTTTAATTTCCCTAGCAACAGCTAAAGATTTTTGTTGATACTCCAAGCACTGCTCGTATTGTTTCAAAGACTGATAATTCAGAGCCAAATTGTAGAAAGAAGCACATTCCCCACAACGGTCTTTAATGTCCTGGTCAATAGCCAAACACTTTTGATGATAAGCGATCGCCTCTTCGTATTCTCCTAAACCTCTACAAACATTACCCAAACCATTAAAAGCAAAAGCCCTCCCTTTAGGATACCCGATCGCCTCTGCAATAGTTAAAGCCTCTTGATGATAAGCTTTTGCCAACTCATGTTTCCCCAAAGAATTATCTATCGCACCTAAACCATTTAGACCATCAACTTCCCCCTGGCCATATTCAATTTCTCTAGCCATAGCCAAAGACTCCTGAAATATAGCAGTGGCTCTTTCTTTATCGTCCAAACGCCTATAACTACTACCCAAACCATAGAGGGCATCAACTTCCCCTTGATAGTTTTGAAATTCTCGATATATAGTTAAACTCAGTTTGTAAAATTGTATAGCCTCAGAAAACCGACTAATCTCATATTCGCGCTTCCCCATTTTACTCAGAACACCTGCAGTTTCATTCCTGAGAGTCGCCTGTGTCTCCGAACTTCCCAAAACCTCACCCACTTGTAGGGCCAAACTTAACAACAAATTCGCCCCATCCCAATCATGATTATCTCTTAAACCTTCTGCCTTCCGAGCCATTACCTCCAATAACTCCGGTGTAATTAGCTCTTGGTAGCCATTTAAAACCTGCTTAACTTCGGCCTCACTCCCGCAGTGGCCCAATTGTGCGATTAAATTATCTTGAGATACTTTCGACATAAAATCCAAGATTATCAGGTGTCTACAAAATGTTTGTAAAGTATATCATTGTTCTTTTCTTCAGTCAATGGTCTTTCCGCTCTAGATTTAGGTGTTAGGTGTTAGGTGTTAGGTATTAGGTTTTAGGTATTAGGTTTTAGGTATTAGGTTTTAGGTATTAGGTGTTAAGCTTTTGTGCATTTAAACGACTTATTCTTGTATACCTCAGTTCAGATAAAAAAACCTTCTAAATTCTAAATTCTCATACTTGGCCACGGATATAAAAATTAGAGAATTTTATCTTCATCTCTTTATGTCCCATTTTGAGATAGCTTGGGGGTGTTGATGGCCTTCCCAGTAGCCGCCCTCAAGATATTTCCCTTCGCAATAACAATATTTTGCACAATTAAATAGCAGAAATTTGCGATCGCTTCACGAACTACATTCATTGTTTCCTTTAATTGTTAGATTGATTATTTTGGGCCATGTAAAATCATTAATCATTTGTTCTAATACATTTACGGGTTGAACCGGGGATAGTTTTGCAATGTTGCCAAAATTTTTTGTTGAGAATGATAGATTTTGTTAGATTTTTGATAATTTTGGGGAACGGAAATATTTTTTATACACAAAAAGAGATTTGTAATTGGGGTTTAGTCCTAATATCCTTGGAGGGACCAAAGTCCAACTACGAGCCGAATTAATCTATGTTGGGTTTCGTGGCCTCAACCCAACCTACGACTCTTCTTGAGTCATCTGTTAAGATGACTTTAGCTATTAGCCAAGGATTTAAATCCTTAGCTTGGCGATATAACCAGGAGAACTTGGCAAACCCTAACTAAATATTAAAAATTCCTATTTTACCCCTCCCAAATTTCTACCAATTTATTAATCAAATCTTCTGCCAATTCGCTCAACTCAACATCCCTATTCTGAACATCATCCTCCCTCACATTTGCCATCAAATTACTAGCTAATTCTTCTTTATCATCATCCAAATATGTGACAAACAAACTCTTAGTAGCAGCTCGCCACTCATAATTTTTCTTAGTCCGATATATCCACTCCAACTGAGCAATAATATTAGTCAAATTATCCATTACCAACCTATCTTTAACCCTAGAAAAAACTGGGTCAACATCAGCAGAAAAAGCATGATTAGCAGACTCTAAACGTTGTAAAAATTCAAACAAAACCTCTATATGTTCCAACTCATTAACCTCCACTAATTCCGGCATTTCATCTGGTTCATCCAACTGAAAAAGCTGCCGTTATTGTCGAGAATATTCAAATTACTGAAATCTTAGAGGCCAAATTTGTATATATATGAGCGCACCTTTTCCATTGTGTTTATAGTATCATGTCAAGTTTTTTTTATCAACCACTTTGAGGATATTTTTGATTGAATTAATTTCAATTCATTCCCTCACTAATCACAGTCAAAAAAAACTGGCAAATTTTCTGAGGGGGAAAAATCAACTACTAATCGGAAAAAATCAGAATTTTACCAGCCCAAATCAACTCGAAAGGAATAGATAAATTAGAAAAGTTAAATCAGGAAATACATCACGAGAGAAAAGTGAAACCCAACGAGCAGCTAAATTAATCACAGGAACTAAAGTAGAACTACGAACTTAATTAATCTATGTTGGGTTTCGTTGCCTCAACCCAACCTACAACTAGAAATTGTTCAGCAATAAATAATAACCGGAATTTATGGACGTTGCGTACAACGTCCTATCTTAGTTGAATAAACATTAATCCAACTTGGTATAACGATCGCGCTCGCTTACCTTCGAGTTAAAATCTCTTACTATTTAACTTAACCCTCTCCCCATAATTTAACAACATTTCCAAAGCTGCCAAACGATTTTGCCAAGTCTGAACTTGATAAGCATTCTGCCTAGCATGAACACTCATAGTGCTTTTAAATTTTAACTGGAATTTCCTCAGGCTTCTTCTAGCATTATTCAAATTGCTATTATCAGGACTATCAGCTAATTTTTCCAAAGCTGTTGCCAACTTCCCAGCCTCATTACGCCAGCTCTCAAGTTGAGATCCCCTTAGGGCAAGTTGCTCATTTTCTAACAAAAAACTCCATTCTCTTTTCAAAGTTTGAAAACGATCTGCTGCTGCAGCAAATGGTTTACGGTAAGGAATTGCACTTTCCATAACTTGAGTTGTTTCAGTAAAAGCACTTAATGAAGTTCTTTTCCTATTATCCTTTTCTCCCCCACCTTGAGTGCTCCTCAAAAATTCATGTAAACCACCAGTAATTCTTTCTGCAGCAAAAATAATATAACCCCCAGTGGGTAAATCTCGAGCTGCTTGAATTTGGTCTACTGCTACAATCTCAGGAATATTCAAAAGCTTAACCGCTGGCGTTATCAAAGTGCTACCTAACACTCGTGTATTTGCTAGGGGTTGGGTAATTTGCTGAAAACGATTTGTATCTAAAGCGTAAGTCATGGGAGTTAATAAATCAATATCCCCATTTAGAACCCAGGTTTCCCAATCTTGCTGAATTTTATTAAAGCGCTCATGGCGAGGAAAAGGGAATACTGCCGTCGAAAGAATTACCTTGGGATATTTCTTTTTCAGAAAATCAGAAGTATTAGCAACAAAACTATTAACTTGCTTAATCTTAAACTCAGTCCATTTCCACAAATTCTGGCGATCGCGTGATGAAATCTTCATTGGATCTATCCCATACAACTGCCGAAACTGATTACGAGCCGTCATACTATAACCATAAGAAGAATTCCGATCAGGATTTTGAAAAGGATAGCGAATATAGTCAAGGTGAATCCCATCAACCTCATACTTACCAGCAATTTCATCTATTATATTGAGCAAATATTGCCTGACTTTAGGATTAGCCGGGTCCATATAAACCTTGCCATCAGAAGGATGTCTTTTGCGACCTTTCTTATCAGTCATCACCCAACCAGGATTAGCCGAAATTACTGGACCTAAATAACTATCTACTTGACCAAGAGCGCGATTATGAGCTTGGTTTCCCACGGCAAAGGTCCAAATCCAAGCGTGTACCTCCATATTCCTTTCGTGGGCTAACTTCACTGCTGCTTTCAGAGGGTCCCAAGAAATTGTCAAAGGATTTTGTTTTGGAGCAACATTACTAGGATAAATCGTATAACCAGCATTAATAGTTTCAAAGAAAACAGTATTAATACCAGCAGCAGCAAGTCGGTCAAACACCATTGCTAAACCTCTTTCAGACCTGGCGTTCACAATTGTTCCTCGGTCGAACCAAACAGCTCGAATCTCAGCCCCTGCTCTTTTACCGTCAGTGGGATAATTATCCCACAACATTTGCCTTGTTTGTAGCCATTGATTTCTGGCAGTAGCGTATTGTTTAGCTTTTACTTGTTGGGGAAAATTTTGAATTACCTGACGCGCTCTATCAATTACTTTCTGAGCCTCGCTGATCCTTTTATTTCTTTGAGCAATAAAGGCAGTATTAGAGGAAGCAGCGACCAAACTAATATCATTTGTTTCTAGATTGACTTCTACGTTTGCTGATTTAGCTGCCACCAAGGCACTTTCAAATCTACCAAGGAGATTCTTTAATTCCTCTAGCATTGCATAAGTTTGAGCTCTGCTAATTGGATGGTTTCCTTGCCTGATGTCTAAACCAGGAGCTGCTGATTCTGATGAAGGGTCTGTTTGGGATATTGGTACTTGTATTTTTGCTGGAGGTCTCAATAAGGCAGTTATAGGATTACGGCGAGAAGATGATGTAGTTGTTTTTGTTTCTTGTCGAGTCCGGTTCCAAATACTCCCTCTATTATTATTAGTTTGTGGAGTCGGGTTGTCACTGGAACTAATAATTTTGTTTTGGTCACTAACATTTCCACTAGGCTGATTTTGTTGTTCTCTGTGTTGTTGGAATCTTTGCCAAATACTCCTACTTCTATTGTTATTATTATTATTATTAGTATTATTAGTAGTATTAGTAGTCTCTGAATTTAAATTTTCAGGAGAATCTTTTTCACTAACAGTTTCAGTTTGAGTAACTGTTGCTGTCTTCGAGCCTAAATTACTATTTTGACTACCTAATCCTTCGGTTACTTGAGTAAGATGTTCTGTTTTGTTTTCGGCGCTAATCTTCTTTTGCTGACTTCTGAGCCAAATATTATCCTGATTTACAGTTGAATTTTGAGCTGTAGGAGCAGTTAAATTTATATTTGAGTTTTCCCCAGTATTTGAAGATATAGTTCTAGGTTGAACCCTAACTGGATTTATACTTTCCTTCGTTGATATAGGTGAAGGGGTAGTTCTTGGCTGAATTTTTAGAGGGTTAGAATTATTAGTCCTAGATACAGTCAGTCTATTATTCTCTAAGGGAAGGGGATTATTATTTTTGGCATTAAATTGTGATTGACCTTGATAACGATTCAAAGCAGCTTGCAACCAAATACTATCTATAGTAGCAGATTCACTATTTCCCCAGTGCCAACCTAAATAGGTGGCTTGGGAAGTAATTACTACTGCTGAAGAACCGGAACTTCCCTTCCAAGTAGCAGCAGTTGTGCTGTTTAAGCCTGCCGGAATTAATATTCCACCTGCAACTGTACTTTGATTGTCGGTTTTTGGTGCCCAACTTGTAGATTCTTTGCAAGTAAGGTCTAAACAACGATGTTTAGGTTCTGGTGTGGTGGGTCGACTTAGGGGAAATGCCCAATAAGAACCAAGGAGCGATCGCAATTTTTGCCTTACTCCTGGCTGAGACTTTTGACCTATTTGACCACTGGCTATTAGTTTTCCTCCCTGCTTTACCCACTCTTCAATAATTTGTACTTGAGTTTGAGTTAAAGTTTGAATATTTGGTAAAAAAATCACTTTTACCCCAGATAGGTCATTTACTGTCTTTATTTGTCTTAAATCAATTGGTTCATAACCAATACCTAGAGCATGTATTCGTCTAGCAATTTGATTCCATTCATCCGTATTTTGGGGGTCTCGAATTATCCCCAATAAAACATTAGCTCTACCAGGTGTTGGTAACAGTACTATCAAACTTAGTAATGTACCTACCAAACTTGGTATGATCGGCAAAATTTCTTTAGATAAAGCTTTTTGTTGATTCATCACTGTTATATTAAATTTATTAACAACCAAACTATTGAAATTTATTAATGATTTTTTAAATTTGTAGTCGTGTAATTTAACTGAGCTTTTCTCAGATTAAAGAATAGGTTATAAGCAATGGGATTGCTATTAGGATTTTATTCCTACTCTCAAACTTAGTCACAGTAAATTTAACTTCTGTAGGTCGCCAATCGAATAGATCCCCTATTTGAGTTGGCGGCTTCTGACTTCAGCTATATATCCATGTCTCTCCATAATTAATTACAATTATTTAGTCTACTCTAGTTTTTCTATTTTGAGTCTAATTGATTATAACTATGGATATAATCTCAAAAACTAATTTATTTTCTAGATTTTAAGGCCAATTTTATCTTCCCTTAATCAGTAAAGACTTTGTGACTTATTCTCTCCATAGGCTTGAAATCGGTAGGAAGTATACCTACTAACACATATAGTTTTCTTAAGTTAATATGATATCACAAGAAATATCTAATTATGTATAATTGTACCCAACTTTGTAAGTATTATAGGGAGATATTTACTTGGAATTTAGATTACTGTTGATGATTATAATTATCCTGATTATTTTTAGTATTTATAGGTACAAAAAAAAATTAGTTAAATCTGAATAGCTTTATGTTTGTTAGTTTTAGCTAATTTATAAAATAATAATTAAAGATTATTGTTAATGGTTTTGTCAGTATTTCCTGGGCAATGCTGGGCAAATAGGGGTCAGATATCAGCTATCAGTTTCATTATCTTTTAAGGATGAATTAGGGTTGAGATATTTCAAATAATTCAGAAGTTAGAAGTTAAATTTCTATGTAAAGGAATAACTTATAACTGATGTTGATGATTATAGTTATTATGATTATTTTTGGTATCTATAGCAGTCCGCGGGCCCTAGGAAGATATGTTTTCCTAATGAAAGTATGACACCTAAGCTAATACTCATTAGAATTTAGAATTTAGAATTTAGAATTTAGAAGGGCTTTTCCTGAAGGTAAGCATACAATCAATTTGTCCTTTAAATGCACAAAAGCTTACTCAGCTAGGGGCCTAGACTTACCAGGAAATCGAATATTTTCAGGACTTAGGCAAACTCTTAGATAATGCCCTATTTCTAAGGTTTAATGGCCATTAAACCCTACTAGATATGGTGGTTCTGGGTAAGTTCTGATTTTATTGTTTGAATCTATTTGTAACTATATATGGCTTTTCATTCAGCTTAAATATGCATATGTAAGATATTGCTACATTTTAAGAATGTCAGTCTACTTAAAAATTGAGAGAAGCAACATTTATTATGAAGAAAACTGCGAAAACTACCTTATTCTTCAGTCTTTGTATCTTAGGCTCCACACTTTCTTCATGCCAAATAGTTGGAGGATACCTTTTTGAAAAAGTTGCTGATTGTGCACTGCTTAATGAATGTCCACAACTAAAAAATGATACTGAAAGACAGCAACCAGAAGAGGTAAGTCCAAAACAAAATGCTGAAAGACTGCATGTACACCAAAGAAATCAAAAATTTGTTCGAGATAAATTCGATACCGTTGCTGTAAATACCATGGTAAATCAAGGATATGTTTTTTTATCTGGTAAAAGTGGTAAGCAGTTAACAGGAACAGTTACTAACTCTGAGATTAGGGAAAGAGGAAATTTCGAAAAAAGTGGAGTTGCTGCGTGGATCGACTGGAGCGATGGTCAAACTTCCTCAATTTTATTTATGAATAATTCTAGAGTTCTAGTCTGGGAAGAAGGGTTTGAGTACAGGGGTAAATATTACTGGGGAGCCAATGATAATTTACTATATGTGAAGATGGATGGGGGTGCTCTATATGAGTTTAGTAAAAGCTACCGATATGCTAAAAGATATCCAGAAAAACCTCGTCAATCATTATCAGAACAAGCCTTAAGAAATTACTACCAAACTCTAAACAATTATAACTATCAAAGTGCTTGGAATTCTTTATCTTCTAGGCTGCAGTCAGAAGGATATCAGTCCTACATAGATTGGTGGACTCAAGTTAAAAGGATAGAGGTACTAAGTACAAAATTAGTATCAGAAGATAGATTTAATTCTACAGTAGACAGCAGATTACGCTACATTACAACATCTGGCAGAGAAATCAATCAAAAGCTTCGCTTTGATTTAGTTTGGGAAAAAGGTTCTGAGGGTTGGCTAATTAATAAAATTGAACGTTTGGCGTTAATGAATTAGGCTATGAATTTCTTCAGGTTAAACAGTCCCTAATGTAGTCTATTCCAACTAACATAATTCGAGAGTATTAATCGTGCCAAAAGGTAATTCCTGTTGTATTACAACTGTTTTCATTTTAGTAGACCACAGTAGGGACGTTCCATGGAACGTCCCTACAAGGTTTTGGTTATGACAATGTGGTTTATCAATCTGAAAAGTGATGTAAATACAGTCTTGATTATCTTTAAATCCTGATTCGTCAAAAAAAATACAAGGCTTTCACTTCCAAAATTTTTGATAAAATTTCGTAGTTTATGATAATATTTTATTCTTTTTCTTCTATTTCTTTATCTATAACAAATTTGTTTTTTTTCTAGTAATTTTTATTCTTTTCAAAGCATAAAATATAGCTGGTTGATTAACTCCAATTTTTTTAGCTCTGTCTGCTAATGATCGATTCTTGATTTTGTTTTACATCTTTTTTTAATTCTTTCCAATCTAATTTTCTTTGACGAAGTTTTACCTTAGTTGCTGACAATTTTGGGCGAGATAACCATCTATATATCGAAGCTCTTCCTCTCCCAAATATATGAGCTGCTTCGGTAATCATACCACCATTTTCTACAAAAAATATTACTTTTTGTCTGAAGTCGAAAATGTAAGGCATGGTTAAAAATAGTTTCTAGTTGACTTAATTTTATTATACTCAATTTTTGTCTCAATCTTAATCAAAAATACTATGCCACAAAAAAATTGGCGACGAGAATATTTTCCCCTTGCATCCACTAAAAAATTAGTGTGCAGCTAAATTTTGCTTAGTTGTTTGTACTTACGAATGACTGTTCATTCAATACATTAATTATAATTCTAGGGTATTTTAGCCCCTAGAGACTTCAAGTATTATTCAACCGCTTCATTCACAGGGAAACGGTCAATCAACTGCATAGCGCGATAAGCATTCCGTTGCAAAGCATCAGATAAATAAGGCACATGAGGAATCTGAGATAAGAAATCTAAAGTCCGACGTAAAATCCGAACAACATCACCCTCATCCAGACTTGTATTTTCCACTAACTCCTGCCATTCGACTCCCAAAGCCCATTGTTCCACTAAACCAATCATATCCCTTTCCAACCAAACAGGTAAAGCCACTCGATGCCGACGCTGGACCTGAAATAACTGATGTCGTAAATTGCGTAAACTAGCCAAAGCCTCCTCTACCTCAATAGACAACTCATAACGAGTCCAACTATCAGGTCTAGTAATCTCTGTCACTAGACCAGCACAAGCAGCAGCTAAATGATGGGGGTCAAGTCCGTCAAAAGCTCCAGACATCAGCACCAAACCAAGCCACAATTCATTATCGCCCCGAATGGCGGCACAAGCTTGACCAATATCTGTAGGCTCAACTCCATGTAGACAGCCAAAATACTGCAAAATTTCAATTAGATTGATAAACTCTTGCCAATGACGTGCCAACTTCTCCTCCAACTCAGTTTGGCGATCATCTATTTCTGTCCTCAATATTCCTATCCGTCGCCAACCCTTTATTAAAGTACGAGGGTTCCCCCATTCCTTTACAGGATGTTCCTCAGCTTCTGCTTCCACCCTTGCCACTTTCTGCGTTTGTGCTAAAACTTCTGGAGCATCTACTGGTACTGGTACCACTGGAATTTGTTCAGCTAAAGCCAGAGAAGTTTCATCTCCTTTGTGACATTGCCCCAAGCGAAATTCCATATCTCCAGGCAATTCCATATAGTCCACAGTAACCAAGCGAGGCAAGTCAGCTTTTAAAGCTACTACATCCATTGCTCCTACTATATACCATCGATTATCTTTGCCCAAACATAGGGAGTAATGAGACTGACCAGAACCAGGAACTTTTGCTACTAATACCGCTGGAATAGGTTCTGAAATAGATTTCTTGGCAGTAGGAACGTGCTTTCCTTTCAAACTGACCACAGTTCCCAATACTGCAAAAGACAAAGATAAAGACATTTCTCTAATGCGAGTTTCCTCTGCCTGCTTTTGCAAAATCTTCAGGAGTCGTTTCTCCTCTTTTGCTTTTTCTCTTAACTTTTCATAACTTGCCAGTAGTTCTTCGAGATTAACCCAATCATTTTCTTCATAGATTCCTAGTTTA
Organism: Trichodesmium sp. MAG_R02; assembly: GCA_023356605.1. Classification (GTDB taxonomy): domain Bacteria; phylum Cyanobacteriota; class Cyanobacteriia; order Cyanobacteriales; family Microcoleaceae; genus Trichodesmium. The sequence continues at coordinate 14,536 of JAKQYE010000041.1, forward strand.
TTTTCTACAGATGTTAATTCCTCTGACTTTTGTTCAATCTCTTTTCGCTCTGGCAGTAGAGATAGGGTAGACAAATACTGGCCAAAACTGCGTTCTACTAAATCTTTGGCCTCTGGCAAGGTATGAGTTTGTAGTAAATTTAGTACCATACCATAACTAGGAGTAAACTGGCTCACCAGGGGGTCAGCTCCTGAAGTTGCTAAATAAGCAGCTTCTTTAGCACCCTCAAACCTGGTTTGCACAGTTACAACATAACCTTGAAGATCCATGCCCCGCCGTCCTGCCCGACCTGCCATTTGCAGAAATTCTGATGGTCTTAGGAGTCGGTGTCCATCATCTGTGCGTTTTGAGAGACTAGAGATAACTGTTGTACGGGCTGGCATATTTATTCCTGCCGCTAAGGTTTCTGTGGCAAATACTACCTTGATTAAGCCTTGCTGGAATAATTCCTCAACTAATCCTTTCCAGACTGGTAACATTCCGGCATGGTGAGCTGCTATTCCTTTGGTGAGAGGTTCTAACTGTTGAGAGCTGGCTAGCTCTGGGTTGCGGTTGAGAAATTTCTGAATTAGCTTTTGTAGTTTGGTTGCTTCTGCCTCATTTACTAGGGTAAAATCTCTGACTTGTGCTACTTCTGTTACTGCGCGAGTGCATCCTCTACGGCTGAATATGAAGTAGATGGCTGGTAACATATCTCGCTCTTTGAGCTGAGACAGTACTATTGATAAAGTTGGTTCTTGTTGTTTATCTCTTTTGTCTCTGCTTGCTTGTCTACTTTTAGGCTTGAGTTGGGGATTGATTCTTTTTTGATTGCTGTTAAGTAGAGGAAATAAACCTTTATTGTTGGAAAAATTGAATCCCAGAGGGACTGGTCGGAAATCAGAGTAGATTAATTCGGTAGGTCCATGTACTCTGATAACCCAGTCTGTGAGCTGGTTACTGTTAGCTACTGTAGCGGAGAGGGCTAATAGTTGAATTTCTGATGGACAGTAAATTATTGATTCTTCCCAGACTGTGCCCCGTTGCCGATCGTTCATGTAGTGACATTCGTCTAGGACTACTGCTTCTACTTTTTCTAGGGATGTGCCTATTTCTCCAATAGGAGTGCCGTACAGCATATTGCGGAAGATTTCTGTGGTCATTACTAGGACTGGTGCTTCCCGGTTAACAGATGTATCCCCTGTTACTAACCCTACTTTTTCGGTCCCAAATAGGCGGCGGAAGTCCCGCAATTTTTGGTTTGATAGGGCTTTTAGAGGGGTGGTGTAGAATACTCGTTGTCCACGACTTAAGGCCCGGTAAATGGCATATTCTCCGACTAGAGTTTTGCCTGAGCCAGTGGGGGCACAAACAACTACTGATTTTCCAGCGTTTAGGGCCGCGATCGCTTGTTTCTGGAAGTTGTCTAATTCAAATGGAAATAAGGTCTTCAGATCCAGCCCTTGACTGTTCTGGGTTGAGTATGACACTAAAATTTATTTTATTGACTTTACAAAGGTTATGTGGTAATAACGTCTAGTTCCTGTTTTTCACCAGGGGATATAGACTTTATGTTTCTATTTTAAACTATATTTTTTAAAGCTTTGGGTTTGAGGCCACTAATGCCTTTTTACGGATTACACAAGGTGAAAATTTAATCCCCCTCATACCAATTCTCACAAGTTTTGCCATACCTGAAAGCTGATAAAAATAACTTTATAGTCATTTTAATTTAGATTGAGACAAGTATTCCTTGCTATAACCAGCGTTTCAGCAGAAAAAGTTTTCCATCTCTTTTTGAAATGACTATACTTGATAACCTAAGTTACCCAAATATTGAGTATTTGCTCCAACAAATAATATATTAGAAATAGAAAATCCAAGTATAGTAAAGTTTATGGCAATTGGTATTACCCCCAGATAAATTACTCATACTTTCTTAACATAAGACTTGACAAAATAAAAAAATTATGTATAGCTAAAAAAGTATTTTTAAAAGATAGGTAGGAACGTTGTATGTAACCTCCCTAGGGAGGAAAGGGAATTTTACCCACCCCTAACCCCGACCATGGAGAGGTTTGGAAGAATTTTCTCTTGATTTTTCCGCAGTGGTCAACCCAGAATACTAACTTTTTGAGCTCCCAGGAGCGAAAAATAGATACTTTTTTCGCTCCTCAAAATGCTTAAACCTTTATGTGTCAATGCTGTGATATTTAATCAGCAAACCCTATCTATTTCTCATGAGATAGATTTTTGACAACTTCATCCTTCTTCATAAACTTAGAATTTTGGGTATTCCTAAAGATGTAAGGATATGAGTTGATACATCTCTTGAATTGTCATAAGGTAGACAACCAAAATCATTACTTGTTTACCACTACCGAATTTTTCCTCACACAGAAGTTTCTAAAATTAGGTTTTAGGTGTTAGGTGTTAGGTGTTAGGTTTTAGGGGTTAGGTCTTAGGCATTAGGTTTTAGGTTTTAGGTTTTAGGTTAAAAAATTAACAACCAGAAAACAAGTATCAATATGCTTATAGATAGGAGCGATCGCTAATTTTAGGTGTACTGAGCAGTTCTGGAATTTGTGTAATTGATTTCATCGTCTTATCTGCTATAAGACTATGAACATATGTATAAAAGTTAAATTTTTGTTGTATTTAGGAATTTCTGCGATAGTAATGGCGACTGGTATAAATATATAGCTCCAGGAGCGATCGCCTTCTTTATATATCAGCAGGGACTAACCTTAAAGATAACACTATATGTCATCGGCTTTGTTCCATGAAAGAGCTAGAAGCATTATAAAATAAAGATTTATCAATAAATATTATTAATGTTAAAATCTTGTAACGCAAGGCTCCCAGGACATTTATACAACAAAACCCCTACCCTCTACTCTCTCTTTTCAGGAGATACCTAATAGACATCTATGAAGAAACCGGGTTTCTGGGTTTGTCGGCGTAAGTCCTGTTTTCCTCACAGAGAAGTTTCCAAAATACTGAGCAGTTCTGGAATTTGTGTAATTGATTTCATCGCCTCATTTGCTATCAGACTATGAACAGTAGTAGTAGGATGTATATCATCAAAGAATAGAAAGCCACTAGGGTCATCCAAACCAGAAGTCAAGAAATTATCTGTAACATTTGTCAAAGTAAAATCATCAGGATTAGCAATTATATTATCAAATAAAGTTTCAATATCAAGATTAACAATATTAATATTTGGGTTTTGTTCTAATATTTGGGAAGCTGCTGCTAGGGTATTATTATGACTTTCAGTTAATAAACTTAATCTCTGTTGTTGTTCGGGAGGAAGAGTTTGTGCAAGTGGAATCATTCCTAAGTCTGGTAGATTTGGTAAAACAAAATTTTTGGCTCCAGTATCGGCAAGTTTATTTACTGCACCTAACAAATTATCTACAGTTGACTGCACATCCAAATTTTGACCCCCTAAATAATCATTAGTTCCTGCCCATACCACATATAAAGCATCTGGATCAGTGGTGGGAGTTTCTGCAATAAATTCATCAATTTGCGTTTGTAAACCTATAAAAATTGGAGGTGTGCCCTCTGGTAAGTCGTTGTTAGCAATATTGCTAATTCCTGTGGTAGCTCCACTAACTGCAAAATTGAGGTTAGGATCAAATGTTAATTCTAACTGAGGTGCGAGAGTTTCTACCCATACCGGACCGTTACTTAAACGCCCCTCAAAATAGGGAGCAAAAAATTGCAACACAAACTCGTCGGTAGCACCCAAAACATTCTCAGCAGTAGCCAAAAGATTCCCTGTATCAGACAAACTATCACCAAATACATAAATATCCCTAAATAAGAGGCGCGGCAACCGACCTTCAAATTGACCAAAATTGAGAAAATGTTCTGTGGCGGTTCGTGGCGTAGTTACAACTACTTCAGCTAAATCTGGATAACGCTCCAGATAAAAACTGGTGTTCAGCAAAGCACTGGGGTCTCGTTGTTCAAACTGACCAAAGTTGATAAAGTGTTCTGTAGGGGTGAGAAGATTTTGTTCTACAGCAGTTGCAACTCCGGGATTAGTAGTGAGATAAAAGTTAGTATTGAAAATCCCACTGGGGTCACGACCTTCAAATTGACCGAATCTAATAAAGTGGAAAAAACCATCACTGATAATATTATTGGCAACTGCTCCAGCTACTTCTGGGTTAGTTTCGAGATAGAATTGTTCGTCGAATAATTTGTTTATTGTTAATGCCATTGATAATTTATTTTTATCTTTATATATACATTAAGTACAGTAGTATACTATATTTTAGTGTCTAGTTGCAAAAAGTTAATATCTTTCAGGACTTACGCAAAGAAACCCGGTTAAGACAGTAAATCATTGTTTTAACACATAAATATCTACGAGAAACCGGGTTTCTCAGTTTGCCTGCGTAAGTCCTGTATTTATTAAGCCAATTCGGGTTATATTTTCCTTCTGAATAATTAGGAGAAAAAATGTTCCGTCGAGCCCCACCGATAAATCTGAAAAATTTTATGGCCGACATTCCGCAGATTTTCATATATCTTTATGTATATTTATATTTTCAAAGAGACTTATACGAAGAATATTCGTTCTAGAACTCAATATCAACAAAATTTATCAATAACTAATTTTTTATGAGAAAATTATTTACGATTCTTTATAATCGTGAAAATTGAGGTTTATAGCAATAAGGTTTTCAGGGGTAGCATTTGGGGGGTTCGAGAGGGATGGGATTGCATTTTATGCCTTTCCTCCCAATAATTCCATACCTACTGATACTATCCCCATTTACCGCTTCTATAATGAAGCAACTTCGGCAGCTACTAGCAGTCCAGTTCACTTCTTTACTGGCAGCGAGGAGAATAAGAACAACGTTATTGATAATTTTGTAGATTTCATCTACGAAGGCCCTGCTTGGTATGCATTAAGTGCCGATAGTTTTTAGTTTACAAGATTAAATAGTAATTTTTCTGTACCAATGCCGAATCTTGTTAGATGTGATGACTACAGTTCAACGATAATAAAATTTCTGTCAACTTTTTTGCTGCCCCTGGTTCACCCCTCACATTATGGAGGCGATCGCGCATTTCTTCCAACTGCTCTGGATGACTCAAAAACTCTAACACCAACTCTGCCACAACTTCCGGTTTTAATTTCCCTACCAACTCCGGCACAATTTCCTGTTTGGCCCAAATATTTGGCCAAGCAAACAGTTGTCCCTTACGGAGCACTAACCAATTAATTCCGGCAGCAAAAACAGCGCCAACCACTGGTAAATTTGCAAGTAACCCAGGTAAACCATCCCACGCTCTCATAATATCTAATTCTTGAGTAGGCAACAAAACTATCATCGGTATTGCTAAAGAACCTAACTCAGCAGTATTCGCACCGACAGTAGTCAGACAAAGACGACATTTGGAAAGTATGTCATAAGCAGGAGTGCGGGTGATCAATTCTATTTCTACACCCCCAGTTGTCACCAGTTGAGAATTTTTAATTTCAAAATCTGTTCCCTGTTCCCTACTCTCTTTTTCCTTCCTATTCAAAGAAGGTATTAATAATTTTGCTCCCACACCCCCCATTTTTTCAATTGCTGGATTTTTTTGTGGGTCGGCAAAATTAGCTAAAGTTGTTAAGTCAAGGGTGGGAGCCACGGGAATTATAAATTTAGTTTGGGGACGAATTTTGTGGATATGTTGAGCGATCGCTAAAGTTAAAGGTACACCTAAAGATAACTTGGTAGGTTTCGAGCCAGGCAATAACCCAATTAACTCTACACTACTTCCCCCTCCTTTTAGACCGTTAAAAAAACAACTTCCCACTTCTAAATTCTGAGTTTCTTTGAATTCTGAATTCTGATTCCTGAGTTCTAAGTCCTGAGTTCTGAGTTGATTACTATTTCTGACCTCGTTCATCAAATCTCCCACGACTGTAAATTTCTCAGCATATTTTGTCGGCACCTGAGCAACTACTTCTTGCTTCATCGCACCAAATTTATCTACCCAACGCCACCATCTAGCATCCCATTCAGCATAGATAACAGTGGGATAACCCAAACGTTTTCCCACCACAACAGTAAAAAACTGGTCACCCCCTAGAAATAAAACTACTCCTTGGGGGTACCAATGCCAATTTTCTGACGTCTTACCCCAGAGCAAAAACCGCCAAAAATATTCAGGTGGTTGTACCCGGTCTACTTCTGGATAAGAACGAGCGATCGCTACTTCTTTTCCTGTAGCATGGGGACAAGGGGAAAGAATAACAGAAATCCTCATATCAATATTTGCCTGTTGTCGCAACTGTTGTACAACAGGTCTTACCCAGGTAACTAATTCTCCTGGACCATTCGAGAGGATGACAATATCAAGTTTTTCCATAGGAGTAATAGGTGTTAGGTCAACTTTTTAATTTATACCAATTCACTTTGCACGACCACCTAAAATATGACTTTTCAATTTTGGGAGGGGTTAACTTTTGGTAAAACGGTATCACAGCCTAATATACTAACTAAATTAACTAAATTATAGGAGAAAATTAAGTGAGAGAACTAATAGATGCCGTTAAAGTTGGAGATGTTGATCAAGTTGAAACTTTGCTGAGTGGGGGTGTGGATGTCAATGCTAGAGACTCAGAGGGCTCAACTGCTTTAATTGCTGCTTCTGAAACTGGCCATGTAGAAATAGTGAAAAAATTATTAGTTACTGGTTCAGATGTCAATGGTAATGATATTGATGGTTGGGTTCCTTTGATGGGCGCTGCTGCTAGCGGCAACCAGGAAATTTTACAAGTATTATTAGATGCTGGTGCTGATGTTAATGCTGCTACTAATTTTGGTTTGACTGCTTTGATGACTGCTGCTGGTAGTGGTCATGTTAGTATAGTCCAAACTTTACTAGAAAGGGGGGCAAATATTAGGGCAAAAGATCACAATACATGGACAGCCTTAGTTTGGGCAAATTCGGAAGGTCATAAGGATGTGGTGGAGTTGCTCAAGCAGATGCGCGATCAGGATAATTAGTTATCTTAGGGAGCAGGAAGAGGGAGTAGTTTGAGATAACTTTTTATTGCTCAGGACTTATGTAAACTAATTGTAGTGTAAATATCGGATCAGGATTATCAAAAATACACCACATATAGAAACAATACGTAAGTCCTGTTGATTAATAGGCCACAAAGATCAGGAGGTTGTATACAACTTTCCAAACGGAGTTATTATTTGTTTTTGTGCTAAGAAAACAAGTCATTTATCTTAAGAATTAAAAATAATATAATCCTATAAATGTTAGATAATGGGAATATATAAAATAGGAAAATATGAAAGATAAACAGAAATCAGATTTATAATATTTTATCCTAAAATCATTTGCCCGAAATCTGCTGTATGTTCATTAGTTTAAAAAACTCTTACATAACTCAGATAAAATAACACTTTTAGAGTTAGTATATCTCAAGATATTAAGTTTTACTAAAAGATTCAAATTTTCTACAAATAGTTCTCACAGTTTTGAATATTAATTGCTATTTTACGGACAATTAAACATTCCTACTTAAAAAAAAATCAAGTATGTGGGGTTGCTTAAAATCCCTGTAATCAAAACAAATTCTAACTTTTTAACTCGTTTTCATGCAGCAACTAAACCGCCAAAAAATTCCAATTTTATATCTAATTTTTTTGCCAGTATTATTAATGGGTATCTGCATCCTTAAGTATAGTGTAAATTTCCCTTTTTCTGACCAATGGCCTTTAGCAATTATGTTTGAGAAAATCTACAGCAATAATCTCTCTTTTAGTGATTTATTTTCTCAATTCCATGAAAGTAGAAAAATTTTTCCCAGACTAATTTTTATCGGTTTAGCTTATTTGAAAAATTGGGATGTCAGATATGAAATGTTAGTAATATTTTTGTTAACTTGTATTATTTCTCTAAACGTATATTGTTTAAGCAGATTAACTTTAAGAAGTAATTTTATTACTGTACTTTTTCTTTTAGCAATTTCTAATTTACTAATTTTTTCTCCCGCGCAATATGAAAACTGGCTTTGGGGAATTCAGGTTGTAGTTTATATTCCAATTGCTTGTTTAACCGGCTGTTTAGTTATAGCTAAAAAAAAATTGAGCTTAAGAACAAAGTTAATAATTTGTTTTTGCCTCTGTACAGTTAGCACTTTTTCTTATGCCAATGGAATGTTAACTTGGTTATTAGTTTTTCCCGCATTAACAATTTTAGCCTCTGGAAAATGGCAGGAAATCTTCACAAAAAATATTTGGATGATTGTTAGTGGTTTATTAGGTTTTATCGCCAACGCAGTTGTGTATTTTTATGATTATCAAAAACCTGATAAACATCCGAGTTTTTTATCAGCCATAAGTCATCCAGTTGATACATTTCATTATTTTCTAGCTTTTTTAGGTGCTCCTTTAGCATTGGAAAATTTAACTGTAGCAACAATAGTCGGGGCTTTGGTATTTAGTTTGTGGATATTTCTCTGTTGGCAGCTTTTTCGATTAGTTAAAACAGATTTTCTCTTATTACATCGTCTCATTGTCTGGCTAATAATTGGAGTTTACAGCGCTTTTCAAATTGATGAACTACATCGCCATAACCAAAACCTTGTAGGGAGGTTGCATGCAACCTCCCTACTGTGGTCGACCGACATGAAAAATGCTGTATGCAATTATTAGTGGAGCTGTAACTGCTTTAGGTAGAGTGGGGTTTGGTGTTGGTCAAGCTCTGGCTCCAAGATATACAGCTTTTTCATTATATTTGATGGTATCTTTAATTTATTTACTGGTTATTTTTTGTATGGTAGCTAGTCAAAACAATACTCGGAAAAAGTTAATTAAATATAATTCCTTATTACTTATTACTATTTTCCTAGTTTTACATATTAATACTATTATTAATGCTATAGATAGGATGAGCGATCGCCGAGTTATCTTGCTTCAAAGTAAAGCTTGTTTATTGATGATAAATGTTATCCAGAAAGATGAATGTTTGGTAATGAAAAGAAGCCCTGAACCTCTGATAAATACTGCTAATATTTTAGATAAATTAGGCTTTTTACAACCAGGATTAGTCAAGAGCAAAAATATTGAAAAGATTGCAGAAAAGCCAAAATTAGAATTAATTTATGATTATTTTGATACAGTAAATCAAATTGATGATCAGACTTATATTGCTAATGGCTGGGCAATTTTACCAGAAAGAGGTGAAGTTGCCGATGGAGTAATTTTGACTTATGAAAATGCCAAAGGAGAAGCAATAATATTTAAGTTAATTAATCAGAAAACACCCAGACCTAGTGTTAGAGAATATTTTAACAATTCAACTTATTTATATTCCGGTTGGCAAAAATCTTTTTCAGCTCAGGAAATTCCCCAAGAAAAAGTTAAACTTAAAGCTTGGGCATTTAATACCGAAAATGGCAAAGCTTTTTTATTGAACAAAACTCAAATAATTAACTAGGGCTTGATGAAAAAGTATTGCAGCCCTTTTTTTTGTTATGACGTAAATTTATGCGGGACTGAAGGTGTTGTTTACTGATGGTTCGCTGAAAAAGTTTTTATGCTTCTCCAAAAACCAAAAATAAAATCAATTATTCTCCATAAATTATCAATTACTTCTTCCTATTACCCATTGCCTATTTCCTACTCTCTTAACTACAACTCACATTCATTCTGCCTAGGTTGACAATTATAAACAAGTTATGTATCATTTGGGCGAGAAGTGAGTAAAGACGATGAAAAATATTGATTATTCTGTAGTAATTCCTATCTTTAATGAAGAAGAAATTATCCCTGAACTCTGGCGCAGGTTATCAGATATTTTAGACAGACTTGATAGTAGTAGTGAAGTAATTTTTATCAATGATGGGAGTGTAGATAATTCTTTGGAACTCCTCAAAGAAATCAACCATAAAAATCAAGAAGTAAAAATTATTAGCTTTTCCAGAAACTTCGGTCATCAGTGTGCTTTATCTGCTGGGATAGATCATGCTAATGGTAAAGCAGTTATCCTTATGGATGGAGATTTACAAGATTCTCCAGAAGCAATTATCAGTTTTTTACAACTTTGGCAACAGGGATATGATGTAGTTTATGCTATTAGAAAAAATCGCAAAGAAAAATGGTTAAAACGATTAGCATTTAAAAGCTTTTATTATATACAAAAAAAGTTGTCAGGAATTGTAACTCCCATGGACGCAGGAATCTTTTCATTAATGGATAGAAAAGTTATCTTGACTTTACGGCAAATGCCAGAACGCAATAAATATTTAAGTGGGTTAAGAGCTTATGCTGGATTTAAACAAATAGGAGTTTATGTAGAAAGAGGACCGCGATATCGGGGTCAGCCGAAAGTGTCAGTTTCTAAATTATTTAAACTTGCTTTTGATGGAATATTTTCTTTTTCTACAATTCCTCTAAAAATAGCAACTATTTTAGGTTTAGTATCGGCAATCATCTCTTTTATTATTGGCTTAATTGGCCTTTACGTTAAATTTATTTTAGGACAAGAATTTCTCTCCTGGGCTTATGGTTTAACTACTACATTTTTTATGGGAGGAATTCAACTACTTTCTTTAGGAATTATTGGAGAATATATAGGTAGAATTTATGATGAAGTTCGGCAAAGACCTTACTATATTATTCAAGAAAAGATTGGCTTTGAAAAAGAATGATGAGGAGAGTCAAAAAATACTCAATTACAATTTTAAAATTTTACATTGGATAGCCATAGGTTTAGTCATACTGCCAGCAGTTGTAATGGGAATATTAATTATGACTTACAGTGTTAATATTCCCTATTGGGACCAATGGAATCTCATGCCTCAATTATTTATAAAAGTTTCCCAAAATTCTTTGTCATGGCAAGACCTAATTGCTCAACATAATGAAAGTAGAAAACTATTTCCACGGCTGATTTTTCTCGGACTAGCATATTTAACTAACTGGGATGTTAGATATGAAATGCTAGCAATATTTCTGTTGGCTTGTCTAATTTCTCTAAATATTTACCGCCTCAATAGATTAACAGTAAAATTTAATATCTTTCCAACTTTACTTATAGCTTTTTTAGCCAATATTCTGATATTTTCTGTCATTCAATATGATAACTGGTTTTGGGGAATTCAATTAGTAGTTTTTATGCCTATTGCTTGTATCACTACTGCAATTTTAATTGTTTACTCTCCTCTTAATATTAGATATAAATTCTTAATTTGTATGATGCTTTCCATCATCAGCAGCTTTTCTTATTCTAATGGCATAATAGCTTGGGTAATTATTCTGCCTGTACTAGCATTAGTCTCATCAAAATCAAGGTCAGATTTACTGAGACAAAAATGGTTACTCTTAAGTTGGATGGCAGTTTTTATTGCAAATATAATTATCTATTTTTATGATTATCGTAAACCAGAACTTAGCCCTAGTATCATAACAGCTTTTCAGAATCTAGAACAAACTTTACAATTTTTCTTGGTCTTTCTTGGTTCTCCCTTGGGCTCTGGCTATCAAATATCTCCTTTGATGTATTCGACATTTATTGGGGGATTAGAAATAGGAATATTTTTATTTTTATGCCTTTACCTAATCAAACATATTCAAGACGATTTTCTGTTAGAGAGAATGATAGGTTGGATAATGATTGGCTTCTACTCAGTAGTGAGTGCTTTAATAACTTCTTTTGGTAGAGTCGGTTGGGGAGTTGAAGGTGCTTTGTCTTCAAAATATACGACTTTTTCTATCTATATAATAATTGCTATTATTCACTTATTGCCAATAGTTTTTAGTCATATTTATCGTCAAACTAATCTGCAAAATAAAAAATTATTATCCCGAAAAATAACTGTTATCTTTTCTGTCTTGGGATTACTTATTTTACAGGGAAAATCCTTTAATTATAGTCTCAAAGAAATTCAGAGTAGATATCAATTAAGAATGCTAGGAAAGACTTGTTTGTCATTTGTTAATATCATAGAAAATAAGTCTTGTATTGAAGAAAATATTTTAAGTAGTTATAATTATATTAAATCTTTAGCAAATCAACTTAATAACCAGGGAATGTTAAAACCTGGTTTACTTATCAGTGAGAATATTGAAGCGATCGCTACTAAAAAACAGAAAAATAAAAATTACGGTTCATTAGATGGAATCATAGCTTTAAATAATTGGTATTTTGTCAATGGTTGGGCATTTTTACCGGAGCGCAATAAACCTGCTGATGCAATTATTTTAACATATAAAAATCAAGCAGATGATTGGATTATATTTGATATTTTAATGTCTGCTCAAACTCCCAGAGAAAGCTTAGTTCAGCTATTTAATAATCCCGCTTATTTGAATGCAGGTTGGGAGCAAACAATTGCTGGTAAGTTGTTACCAAAAGGTCAGTGGGAAATTTCAGCCTGGGCGTTTGATGTTAAACTGGGTAAAGCTTATAAATTAGACGGAAACCATCTGATTAGCAAAGATTAGGGCTTTTGTTTTACCACCCTCTATTAGGGGTGGAAAAGTTTAGCAAGGGATAAATATATCCAACTACCTCCTGTATAAATTATCAGTACTCTTATATCTCTCAATAAGAGTAACTTAAAAAAAGCACAGACAATTCATTTAAAACAGTTTTTTCTCAATATTTACTCCAACTTCCCCCTAACCTAGGAACTTTCCATAGAATCTCCCTAGGACTTGTAACAAAAATTCATCAACTTTTGATAAACATATTTATAACCAAATATTAAGTAATTTTTGTTAATAAAAAATAGACTATATACTCAATATATTGTCAATAAATGTAACGAAAAATTGCAAGTTTCCTATAGAATTGTATCAAACAAAGACTTTACCCTACCTTTAATTTAAAATTTTTTGATAAATATACTCACTAACTATCAGCAATATATCCTCCAGGAGAAATATTTAATGTTCACATCCGTTAAACCTAATGTCCGCCACATTGTCCCACGAGAACTAAAAGGAAGATCCCTCTTAAAAGTCGTATATATCGTTTTAGAAGCTCAATATCAAAGTTCCCTCTCAGGGGCAGTCCGTTCTATAAACGAAAAAAATCCCAATCTGGCCATAGAAATAAGTGGCTATTTAATTGAAGAACTCCGGGACCCAAAAAACTATGAAAACTTTAAGCGAGAAGTTTCCGAAGCTAACATCTTTATCGCCTCCCTAATTTTCATTGAAGACCTGGCCGAAAAAGTAGTAGAAGCTGTTACTCCCCACCGGGACAAACTTGACGCCGCTGTAGTTTTCCCCTCCATGCCTCAAGTGATGCGCCTGAATAAAATGGGTACATTCTCAATGGCCCAACTAGGCCAGAGCAAAAGCGCCATAGCTCAATTTATGCGGAAGCGGAAGGAAAAATCTGGTTCTTCTTTCCAAGACGGAATGTTGAAGTTACTACAAACTCTGCCGAAAGTATTGAAGTATATGCCTCTTGACAAAGCCCAAGATGCTAGGAACTTTATGCTAAGTTTCCAGTATTGGTTAGGAGGTTCCTCGGAAAACCTGGAAAATTTCCTGCTCATGTTGGCAGACAAATACGTATTCAAAGATCAGAAAAAAAGTTCTCTACAATATGTCGATCCTGTTGTTTACCCAGACATGGGTATCTGGCATCCCCTAGCGCCCAAAATGTTTGAGGACGTCAAAGAATATCTCAACTGGTACAACAACCGTAAAGACATTTCCGAAAATTTGAAAGACCCCCTGGCCCCCTGTATTGGTCTCGTCTTGCAGCGGACTCATCTAGTCACGGGAGATGATGCTCATTATGTTGCCATGTTGCAAGAGTTGGAAGCAATGGGAGCGCGAGTTCTGCCTGTGTTTGCCGGGGGATTAGATTTTTCTAAACCGGTCGATGCCTACTTTTGGGAAGTGGTAACTAAAGGAGTTGAACCTACACCATTGGTAGATACGGTTATTTCTTTAACTGGCTTTGCATTAGTAGGTGGACCTGCTAGACAAGACCATCCAAAAGCGGTAGAATCTTTAAAAAGGTTGAACCGACCCTACATGGTAGCATTACCTCTGGTTTTCCAAACTACTGAAGAATGGGAAGAAAGTGACCTTGGTCTTCACCCCATACAAGTCGCTTTGCAAATAGCTATTCCTGAACTTGATGGGGCGATCGAACCTATTATTATGTCTGGGCGAGATGGAGCAACGGGAAAAGCGATCGCTCTCCAAGACCGTATCGAAGCTGTAGCTCAACGGGCTCTTAAATGGGCAAGTCTCAGGCGTAAACCCAAGCTGAATAAAAAAATTGCCATTACTATTTTCAGTTTCCCTCCAGACAAAGGAAATATTGGTACCGCTGCATATTTAGATGTATTCGGCTCTATCTATGAAGTTGTGAAAGCACTCAAAGGCAATGGTTACGATATCCAAGACTTACCAGACTCTGCAGAAGAGTTAATGAAGCAAGTCATCCAAGATGCTACTGCCCAATATCAAAGTCCGGAGCTCAATATTGCTTACCGAATGTCAGTTGTAGAATACGAACGTCTGACACCATACTCAGAAAGGTTACATGAAAATTGGGGACGACCTCCAGGACACCTAAATAGCGATGGCGAAAATTTACTGATTTACGGTAAGACTTTCGGAAACGTTTTCATCGGCGTCCAACCAACATTTGGTTATGAAGGAGACCCCATGCGGTTGTTATTCTCCCATTCTGCAAGTCCCCATCATGGTTTTGCTGCTTACTATACCTATTTAGAACAAATTTGGAAAGCAGATGCGGTGCTACATTTCGGAACTCACGGTTCTTTAGAATTTATGCCTGGTAAGCAAATTGGTATGTCTGGACATTGTTATCCAGATAATCTCATAGGCACTATTCCTAATATCTATTACTATGCAGCAAATAATCCTAGTGAGGCAACTATTGCTAAACGCCGGAGTTATGCTGAGACTATTTCTTATCTGACTCCCCCTGCGGAAAATGCTGGTTTATATAAAGGTTTACAGGAGTTGAATGAGTTAATAGCTTCCTATCAAACTTTGAAGGATAGCGGGCGAGGTGTTCCTATTGTTAACACTATTATGGATAAATGCCGGATAGTGAATTTAGACCAGGATGTGACCTTGCCGGAAAAAGATGCTCAGGAGTTGAGCGCTGAGGAACGGGATCAAGTTGTTGGGGATGTTTACCGCAGGTTGATGGAAATTGAGTCCCGGTTGTTGCCTTGTGGTTTACACGTTATTGGTAAGCCTCCTACTGCCTCCGAGGCGATCGCTACTTTGGTAAATATTGCTAGTTTAGACCGGGAAGAGGAAGGGATAACTGGTTTACCTCGAATCATTGCGAATAGTCTCAAGCGGGATATTGAGGAACTTTACCAAAATAATAATCAAGGTATTCTGGCAGATGTGGAGTTACTTCAGAAGATTACGGAAGCGACTAATAGTGCTGTAGCGGCATTAGTGCAACAAAGAACTGATGCTGAGGGTCGAGTTTCTATGGTGAGCAAACTCAATTTCTTTAATATGAGGAAAAAAGCACCTTGGATAGAAGCTCTGGAAGCAGCAGGTTTTCCTGATGTTGATGGAGAAGCTATCAAACCTCTGTTTGAATATTTAGAGTTTTGCCTAGAACAGGTTTGTGCTGATAATGAGTTGGGTTCTCTGTTACGAGCCTTTGAAGGGGAATATATTTTGCCAGGACCTGGTGGCGACCCCATTCGGAACCCTGATGTTTTGCCCACTGGTAAGAATATGCACGCTCTTGACCCCCAGTCTATTCCTACGGCTGCTGCGGTTAAGTCAGCAAAAACTGTGGTTGACCGTTTATTAGCACGACAGATGCAAGAGAATGGTGGCCAGTATCCAGAAACTATCGCTGTTGTTTTGTGGGGAACTGATAATATTAAGACTTATGGTGAATCTCTCGCTCAAGTAATGTGGATGGTGGGGGTTAAACCTATTCCTGATGCTTTGGGCCGGGTGAATAAGTTGGAGTTAATTTCTCTAGAAGAGTTGGGTCGGCCGCGGGTTGATGTGGTGATTAACTGTTCTGGTGTATTCCGAGATTTATTTATTAATCAAATGAATCTTTTGGATAAAGCTGTGAAAATGGCAGCAGAAGCAGATGAGCCAGAAGAGATGAATTTTGTTCGCAAGCATGCTCTGAAGCAAGCTAAAGATTTGGGAGTTAATTTACGTCAAGCTGCAACCAGGGTATTTTCTAATGCTTCGGGTTCTTATGCTGCAAATGTAAATTTGGCGGTGGAGAATAGTACTTGGGAAGATGAGTCGGAATTACAGGAAATGTATTTGAAGCGCAAGTCCTTTGCTTTTAATTCTGATAATCCCGGAATGATGGAGGATAACCGGAAAGTTTTTGAGTCGGCATTGAAAACTGCTGATGCGACTTTTCAGAATTTAGATTCGTCGGAGATAAGTTTGACCGATGTGAGTCATTATTTTGATTCGGATCCGACAAAAGTTGTGGCGACTCTGAGGGGTGATGGTAAACAACCAGCTTCTTATATTGCGGATACGACGACTGCGAATGCTCAGGTACGGTCTTTATCTGAGACGGTGCGTTTGGATGCGCGAACAAAAATGTTGAATCCAAAATGGTATGAGGGGATGTTGTCTCATGGTTATGAAGGTGTGCGGGAGTTGTCTAAGCGTCTGGTGAATACTATGGGATGGAGTGCGACGGCTGGTGCAGTGGATAATTGGGTTTATGAGGATGTGAATGAGACGTTTATTCAGGATAAGCAGATGCAGCAGCGGTTGTTGAATTTGAATCCCCATTCGTTCCGGAAGATCGTGACTACATTGTTGGAGGTTAATGGTCGCGGTTATTGGGAGACGGGTGAGAGTAATTTGGATCGGTTGCGGGAGTTGTATCAGCAAGTGGAGGATAGAATTGAAGGAATAGAGTAATTAATTGATAATGGATAATTGATAATGGATAATGAAAAGTATCTCTAATTATCAATTATCCGTTAAATTAAAGATTACAAAAATCAAAATATAAAAGAGCAAAAACTATGAGCAATAATTTAATCGAAATATCTCCAGAAATATTATCAGGAATACCAGTCTTTAAAAATACTCGCGTTCCTATCAAAACTCTTATTGATTATTTAAGTGCAGGGGAAACCATAGCAGACTTTCTTGATGATTTTCCTACGGTTACTCAAGAACAAGCAATTTCTCTATTAAAGTTAGCTCAAGAAACATTATTGAAACAAACTTACGAAAATATTGCTGGATGAGTGCTTACCTAAAAAGCTCAAAAAAGAAATCATAAATCATCAAGTAATAACAGTTCCCGAACAAGGTTGGGCAGGAATAAAAAATGGGGAATTATTAAAATTAGCATCATCAAGTTTTGATGTTTTTATAACAATAGACCAAAATTTAACTTCACAACAAAATCTTCAACAAATTGATTTAATAATAATTGTTTTAATTTCTAAAGATAGTCGTCTGGAAACATTGAAAACTTTAATGATTGAAGTAGATCGAGCTTTAGAAAGTCTGAATCAAGGTAATGTTATTTATATTCAATAATATAGATAGGAATAGGTGAATAGTTTAGGGATAAAAATACTGTCAATATTGCTATAGATAAAACAGGCGATAGAACGACCTTCCGCTTCGCGATCGCTACTTTACTTTTTTTATTACAATTTTTTGTGCTATCGTAAAGTAGATATTGCCTAGAAAAAAAATCAAATCAAAGAGTGAAAATCATGGAAAACCCAATAGAAAAAATCGCAAAAGTAGCTACTAGAATAGATGTTCGTGGTGCCGTGTCTGCCGCCAAGAATTACTTAATTTCGATGAGAGATTTATTAGGAGGAACGCAAGATATTAGACTAGAAGAAGTTGAATTATCTAAAGACGAACAATTTTGGTTAATTACACTCGGATATAACCGCAGAAAAGACCTTGCTTTACCTGATGAAGTTGATTATAGCGACTTATCTCCCGAATTTATTGGCATAGAACGAGATTATAAAATTTTTACAGTGAATGCTCAGACAGGTGCAGTTGAATCTATGAAAATCCGCGAGTTATGATAATTGAAACTCAACTGTTGAAAAAATATCAAAGCAAAGGTATTTTAGTTGATACGAATATTTTGCTTTTATGGTTTGTTGGTAGAGTTAATCAAAAGCGCATTTCTCGATTTAATCGCACTAAAAAATTTCTACCAGAACATTATCAATTATTAGATAGACTATTAAAGTTTTCCAAAGTTGTTACCACCCCTAATATTTTGACAGAAGTTAATAGTTTAATTAATCAAATGGGCGAACCAGACTGTTCAAAATGCCTCAGTTTTTTAGCTAAAGAAGTTAGTAAACTAGATGAATTTTATCTTGAAAGTAGCACTGTTAGTCAAGAGGAAAAATTTACTAAATTTGGTTTAACTGACAGTGGAATTATCAGTCTCGTACAAGGAAAATATTTAGTATTAACTGACGATTTTCCCTTAGCAAATTATTTACAAAGCATTGGAGTTGATACAGTTAATTTTAACTATTTGATTGATTATCAATGGCAGTTGAAAATAACTAAAATATTCAGTCAAAAGTGTCAAAATACGGTTAATATTGCCATAGAGAAAACAAGCGATCGCTCTCCTAATAACAAAAGCGATCGCCAACCAAAATTATCCATCAATATCTTGAGAGAAAATTAC
>JAKQYE010000410.1 GCA_023356605.1 Trichodesmium sp. MAG_R02
ATTTTGGAATCTTCACAATATTTCCTTCATCATCTTCCACATCTTTATAAAGCTGAGGCAACCATTCAGGATAATTATCTTTAAGCCATTGTTCTGTATCTTTTTGAGAAATGCCAGGGGGTAAATAACAGCCTACACGGTCTCCCACACTTTGCTGATGCACTACCAAATCATCTAACATCTCCGTGGAGACCCGCGTTGCATACTTTGATATCAACGTCGGGAGGAAACGGCAAATATGTTATGGAAGATTGAATGCCATTTATCGAGTAGATATTCCCTAACTAAACCTTCCTAGTTTTTAGGACATCATTTTCAGTCCACAATTGTCAGACCGTTTGTCCCAATTCTGGAAAAACTGGCCTAATTATCAATAAATAAATTTTTGATTTACATATTTGATGAGTGTCTAGTATACACTCTACTACATAGTATATACTAGATAGTACAGTAGACAATAAATTAAATGCTTAAATTGTTTTAAAACATAGTTTACAGAGATACTAATAGACAATATACTAGACATACTACTAGACATACTAGTATACAGTAGTTACTAGACAGTAAAAACAAGAGGTGTCTACTACCTACTAGACACTCAATCATTACTGACTAGACAGTCAACAAAAGGGCCACTATGAAAGTTACAGAATTATTAAATCGATACAAATTAAAAACTCGTCAGGCATTCTACGATCGCGTCAAGAGTTTAGACATCGTCTTACCAAAAGATGCCAGAGGTCATAGCTATGCCACTCCTGAACAAATTAATTTGTTAGATCAACTTCATGATTACCTCAGAACTCCCGGCACTACATTAAGTGGCTTTGTTCCATTATCTCCAACAGGTGTCGTGCAAGTAGTAGACACCCCACTAGACACCTCTAATGGGACATCTATTACTCAAAGCAATGAAAAAAACTTGGAATATCCAGATGAAAATCAATCTCTTGAATTATTGGAACAGCTAGTTGGTGCGATCGCTGCTAATATTCAAGCTAAAAGTCCAATTTGGTACCACGACGAATTAGAGAAAGCTGCTATTGGGGGATGGTTGCTTTCTACATCTGAAGTTAAACATTTGATAAGAGTAAAACCTTATTGCAAAAAAGGTTCTGATATTTATGAGCGTGGTAGTTGGCAATTCATCAAAGTAGGAAAAATAGGAGGTGCAACAGCTTGGAGAGTCAAGAAAATTATCATGGAAATTTAACTACTTCAGATAAGTAGAAATAAGTTGAGAGAAAAGAATAAATAATATTTATTTAATAAAAAAGCATCTATTTACAATCTTTTTGTATACTGTCTAGTCAATAGTAGACATATTGACTAGACACCCTCATAACTCAAATAATTAATGATGCTTTGCTCCGGCTATAAAAGTGATAAAAAATGGCAATTAACAGTTAGTCATAATCAGAGATTATATTAGATAATCATAGATTATGACAACATATCTCACGGGGTGACAAGTAAGCTTAATGCTAGATACAGTAATCATTTTTGAAAATAAGTTGAATAATAATTCACTCACGGGTGACAAGAATTTCCCAGGTAAAGAGGTATTAAACCTGACCAAGTTTTATCCCAAAATTGACTATCCCCTAACTGATGATGCCTAGAAAACCACGTCAACTCTTGCCTGGATATTCCTATCATATTACTTGTCGTTGCAATAACCGAGAGTTTCGTTTAACTCGTCTCGAATGTCGCCAAGTATTTTTGTTCGCTTTGAAAAAAGTTTTGGATAAGTTTCGTTTTAAACTTTATGCTCTGTGCATTATGAGTAATCATATTCATTATTTACTAGAGCCTTCAGAACCACAGGAACTACCCAAAATAATGCACTGGCTCAACTGGTATACGGGCATGTGTTTTAATCAAATGCTTAACCGTACGGGGCATTTTTGGGAGAAGAGGTATCATAGCACCGGGTTTAAAAATACTGATAAAAAACGAGCCTTAAATACTCTTCGCTATATTCACGCTAACCCAAAAGCCGCTAATATGCAGTCTGGGTTTTTCTATGATTTTTCTAACTATGGCACTTATGATCGTCTCACTGATGATGGTCTGACAAAGTGGCATCCTGCTTTTTTGTCTCTGGGAAAAACTCTCGATGAATGTGCTAAAAACTATAGGGGCTTTTGCCGGAAATACAAACCTCGACACAAACCGGAGAAGCGTAGTCGTTGGGGTAGTAGGTTTTTGCCTAAGGTGAAAAAAAAGAAAAAGAATAAGGTTTCTCCAGGACAAATGCGACTTCCTTGGGCGGACTGGGAACCTCCCTCTAATCTTGTGGCAGAGGTGGCCAGGCAGTTTATTTTGGCAAATTGTTATGACCCGGAGGTGGCCATGAAATTTTTCGATGACCAGTAAATAGGTTTTAGGTTTTAGGTTTTAGGTTTTAGGTTTATCGGTACTTTCTCCTGTACCAACTAACTGTACCACTGTAACGACTAACCTCCGGACCGGACTTCGACCTCCTAAGCCAGGTGCCAGGTATCAAAATCCTGTAATCAAGGAAACTCGTAGAAAATCCTTTGGCAATATTTTTTTTATTGACGGCTGAAACTACTATATGTTACAGTCTACAAGTCTCTGCGCGACGCCAGAAAAGAGACAACACCGACTCCACGTAGCCGCCTTATTATTGCTTAAAGGCCAAGGCCAAGGCCCACCATCACAGTAGGTGCCTTGAAAAGGTAGGTGCCCCTCATAATGCTCCATACTAAAAGTCAAATTTTTATATTCCAACCATTTTCCCCCTTTTCTCCACCCAACTTTATCACCGAAGGTTTTCCATACTACATTATTATACTCTTTTGTACCACCCAAACTCTGATAAATTTTCTTCTGCACAGAAAAGCCAAATTTACCTTTACTATATTTTACCCACAATTGGTCTATTTTACGGAGGTCTGCACAAGGAAAATTTTCTATATCATTTATGGACAGATATCCACCCTCTTCTCTACCCATAGTTTGTAACATTACTCGCGAGGTTTCTCTATCAGCTTTTTGCCACTGTTGGTTTTTTAAATAATCTTCAAGTTTGCTACAGCGTACATCCAGAATATAAGAATTTAGCTGTTTCACTTGTGCCTCTAGGTCTGGGTCAACTTGCCGAGGATATTCTCTCCAGCATCTATAAGCAAGATCCCCCGCTTTTTCACTGCCATCCTCCAATAACATAAAAATAAACAGGCGAAAATCAACTGGTTTGAGTTGTGCCCCATAAAGAATAATAGTTTCCCGCCACCAAGACTTATCCCTATTTTGTCTCAATAAATCTTCCTGTCGCTTTTCCTTAATTTCAACAGCAGCTAAATATCCCTGAAAACTCAAATGAGCAAATTCATAATCCCGTTCACGCCTAACCAATAATTCGCTCACCTCTTCAACTTGCTGCAAAAACTTTTTCGGGTCGGTCTGCTCACCCACATTACTAATATAAACCGTCAATTTTGACAGCAACTCACCTCGATCAATTTGAGGTTTATTAGACTGGAGCATATACAGAGCTAACTCTTGCAAAATCTTTTGGCTATCCCCACGGTCTAACAACATATCCATTTTTTTTACCTCAGGGCGATCGCCAAGCTGCATCCGGCAAATTTCTGCATATAGATCTGTTCTACGTTTAGGCAATTTTTCACCAACATAAGAACTGTGCAATTTAACAATAATATTAAGCAACAGAGGATTTTTCGATAAATCACTCAATTCCTCACTTTCTTCTAACTGAGCCAGTAAATTTTCTGCTTGTCGATCAGCTTCCCATTTCACTGAAGGGTTCTTAGGC
>JAKQYE010000411.1 GCA_023356605.1 Trichodesmium sp. MAG_R02
CTAAAAACCACAGTCAAATAGTAATAGAAGACCATTATGTATCAGGTATGTATCAGGTATGTATCAGGAATGATGGCCAATCACAAGCTAGCTAAGGCTGTTGCTGATATGGGTTTTTATGAGTTTAGAAGACAGTTTAGAAGACAGTTAGAGTATAAGTGTGAGTTATACGGTTCTAAATTAACCATTGTGGATAGATGGTTTCCTAGTTCTAAAACTTGCAGTAGGTGTGGAACTGTTAAAGAGTCTCTGTTGTTATCGGAGCGTGTTTTTGAATGCGAACACTGCAATTTTAGCTGCGAACGAGACTTGAATGCAGCGTTAAATTTAGCTATGGCGGGCAGTTCGTCGGTGACAGCTTGTGGACTGGATAACGCCGACGTTGCCAGAATGAAGCAGAAATAGAACAGATAATTATAGATTTCTATAGATTATCGTAGGTTTATAAGAACGGTTTGAATACCAAACTCCCGACCTATATCTATCAAAAATTCCTACTACCGACTAGATCAGAAGATTTTTGAGACCTTTCTTCAGCTATTGCAGGAAAAACTCGCAAGTTATCTTCAGCAATAGATACTTTGACTTTAACTCCAATTTTTAAGACCACTTGTGGAGTAGTACGAGCAATTAATTCTTTTCCAGACTCAGTTTGTAAACAATAACGAAATTCGCGGCCTAAAAACTGGCGATCGCGAATCACTATACACCCCTCATTATCAGCTTCCAAAATCAAATCTTCCTGACGGATCATCAACTCAAGACGATCAAATTGATCCAAACTATCAATTTTCCCACGAAACACATTATCATTGGTCAACTCAAAAGCACCCACTTCGGTTTCCCAAACCTGGTCGTGACGATGTGCAGGCAAGAAATTCGCCTGAGTCACAAATTCCGCCACAAACTTAGAAACAGGTTCAGTATAAATCTCCTTTGGTGTACCAAATTGTTCTACAGCTCCACCTCTCATAACTGCCACAAACTCAGAAATAGCCATTGCCTCCTCCTGGTCATGAGTAACAAGAATTCCCGAAGCACCTGCATTTTTCAGAATATCTCGTAATTCCTGACGTAATCTAATCCTCACCTGCACATCCAAATTACTTAAAGGTTCATCCAATAATACCAGAGCTGGATTTGGTGCCAAAGCACGGGCTAAAGCTACTCGTTGCTGCTGACCTCCGGACAATTCGTGAGGATAGCGATTTTCTAGACCAGATAAACCTACCAATTCCAAAACATCTCTTACCTGATGATTAATTTGCGTGCTCGACTTTTTGCCAGAATTATTTAACCCGAAAGCAATATTTTTGGCTACAGTCAGATGGGGAAATAGAGCATAATCTTGAAAGACCATACCAACATTACGTTTCTCTGGTACTATCCAATCATGTTTACCAGCAACTACCCGGCCATTAATTGTAACAATACCTGAGTGTGGTTCCTCAAATCCAGCAATTATTCTCAATAAAGTTGTTTTACCACAACCTGAAGGCCCCAATAACCCTAGTATATCTCCTTGGTGTAATGTTAAATTTACATTTTGGACAGCAGGGGTAGTACTCCGAGAAAATTGCTTGCTCACACTCTCCAGATGGAGAATTACTGATTGGGCCATTTATTTCTTAACCTCCGTCATTTTAGTTATTATAGTTATTTGGATTTAGATTGAGACAAGTTTTTCTTGCTATAACTGAGTTTCAGCAGAAAAAGTTTTCCATTCTTATTTGAAATGACTATAGTTATCAGTACCTTTAGCTGAAGCTAAAAACTTGAAATACTGAATCGAATATTTTTTTCATTTCCTTAAAAGGAAATGCTGTTGACTTTATTTTTTTGTCAAAAGTCATAAATTATCAAGTCAAAACTGAATATAAAAACTGGGTTTATGAACAAACATTGTGAGATTACCAACGGTTATGGAAGAGACCCAATTGTAAATAAAGTTTGAGAATATATATAACAGTTCTTAAAGTCATCTAGAAAGTCATTTATTATTAAACTATTATAACCATTATTTCAAGAAAAATTCTCATTTACTTTTTTTATTTTCTGAAAAGGAAAAGCTATTGACTTGATTTTATGGTCAAAATTTATAAATTATAGTTGTTTTAATTAAAATTGAAACAAAAATTGAGTATAATAGAATTAAGTGAACTAGAAACTATTTTGAACTATGCCTTACAGTTTTGACTTAAGACAAAAAGTAATAAATTTTGTAAGAAATGGCGGTATGATTGCCGAAGAAGTTCATATATTTGGGATAAAAATAGCTTCGATATATAGATGGTTATCTCGCCCAAAATTAGAAGTGACTAAGGTAAAAATTTGTGGAATAAAATCAGATTGGAAAGAATTATAAAAAGATGTAAAACAAAATCTATATTCTAAATTAGCAGACAGAGCTAAAAAAAATGGAGTTAATCCTAAAGCTATATTTTATGCTTTGAAAAGAATAAAAATTACTAGAAAAAAAACAACTTTGTTATATAAAAAAAAATAGATAAGAAAGGATAAAATATCATCATAAACTAGGAAATTTTATAAAAAAAATTGGGAGTAAAAGCCTTGTATTTATTGATAAATAAAGATTTAAAAATAATCAAGACTACATTTGTTCCTGGTCAAAAAAAGGGAAAAAAGTTTATGGTGAGCCTGAGGTAAAACGAGGTAAAAGAGAAAATTTAGTAGTCGGGAGAAAAAAAATGAAAAAGATTTAATAGCACCAATTATATTTAAAGTTACCCTAAATGCCGTGGGATTTGAACAATGCTTATATCAACATTTATTACCATTATTAAAATTTCCCAGTGTACTAATTATGGATAATTCACCAATTCATATAAAAACGTTATTATATAATTAGTATGAGCAGGGGTAATCAATTACTATTTTGCCAAAATACTCTCCTAATTTAAATCACATAGAACATGATTTTAGTGCATTAAAAAGAGTTATAATGTATGCGTCTATCAATACATTTTTTTGATGAAATTATTCGTAATTTTTGTACAAAATAGTGTCTTGTTATTATTTAAAATAACTATATCAAGTCAAAACTGAATATAAAAACTGGGTTTATGAACAAATATTATGGGATGAGCAACAGTTATGGGAAAAACCCTGTGTTCAATAAAACTTGAGAATATATATAATAGCTCTCAAAGTCGTCTAGAAAGTTATTTTTTGTAGAATTGTGATCACCTAATTTTTCAGAAAAATTCTTATTAAGTAGGATTTACGCAAAAGCACTAACTGTAGTGCAAATATCTGAAATCTTTATCAAAGATACCCTACATATAGCGATCGGTGTGTAAGTCCTGTTAAGTTTATGTAAACCTTTTTAATATATATAATTAAAATGTTAAATCAGATTAAGAAAATTCGCCGTCTCAACTGGAATGCTTGGACAATATTTGTTGTCGCGATCGCTTTCCTTATTTCGGCCCCTGTAATATTTGTCCTCAGCAGTATTTTCTCTGATACAGGAGAAATTTGGAGTCACTTAGCCTCTACAGTTTTGCCCCGTTATCTCCTGAACTCCTTTATATTAATGTTAGGAGTAGGTTGTGGAGTTTCAGTTATCGGAGTAGGAGCAGCATGGTTAGTCACAATGTGCCGTTTTCCTGGGAGTCGTATATTTGAATGGGCAATGTTATTACCCTTAGCAACTCCCGCCTATATTCTCGCCTACACCTACACAGAATTGCTAGAATTTTATGGCCCTGTACAAATGTGGTTGCGAGAAATATTTGGTTGGACGAGTGTCAGTGATTATTGGTTCCCACAAATTCGTTCTCTT
>JAKQYE010000412.1 GCA_023356605.1 Trichodesmium sp. MAG_R02
GGCGAATAGCATTCGGCCTCACGCTCATGTAGTGCCCGTGTGTAAGTCCTGAACTAATTATCCAGAAGGGACACCGAAAATTTAACTGTTGTTATAACTGTTATTTACCCCACCAGTCTTCTAATAAAGTATACAAAACAGGAACTACAACTAAACTCAACAAAGAAGAAGTAATCAACCCCCCAATAATGGCTACAGCTAGAGGTTGCCGTAATTCTGCACCTGCCCCTAACCCCAGAGCGATCGGCAACATTCCTAACACTGTCGAACTTGTGGTCATTAAAATTGGTCGCAGTCGTACTACCCCAGTTACCAAAATTGCCTCTGTGCGGTCTAAACCAGACTGACGCAGTTGATTAATATAATCCATTAACAATAAGGCATTTTTGTCAAGCAAACCAAGGAGAAAAATCAGACCTAATAAAGAAATAACCCCAAAATCACTCTGAGTAACTAACAACCCTAACATAGCTCCCACAATAGACAAAGGCAAACACAAACCTACTACCAAAGGTTCCAACAATCTACCAAAAAGTAAAAATAGCACTGTTAACATACAGACAATAGACAAACCTAAAGTCACGCCAAAACTACCAAAGACTTCTCCCACCCTCAGAGAATCTCCTCCCAGGTCTAACTCGACACCATCTGGTAAAATAGGTTGGGCTACTGCAAATGCCAAATTAATAGCATCCGCTAATCCCAAACCATCAGAGAGATTAGCAGTAATATACACAACCTGTTTAAGACCACGACGAGTTATTTCCATGGGGTTATCAAAATTCTGAAACTGAGACGTTATAGTTATATCTACAAAACCTGGTATTTTTTCAATCTGAGTTTTAATTTCAGTAGCACTCTTGTGGAGGATTTCCCGGTTATCTGCCAACAGCATTATTTCAAAAGGTTTTCCGGCACCAGTCTCCACAAAAGGAATATCCTCAACACTGATAGTAACCTTTTCTAATTCTGATAAAGCAGTACGGGTTTGCTCTTGTATTTGAGCAGTAGTTAGCGATCGCTCTTTCTTCAATTTAACATATACTTTACCACTATTTGGCTCCCCCTGGAAACCAGCAATAGTAAAAACAGACTCCACTTCTGGGGAAGATAAAACAATTTTCTCAACTTGTTGACCTATTCTACGAGATTTTCTTAACAATATCCTAGTAGGAGAGTCAGTTAAATCACTAATCCAATTAAATGCACCTTCTCCAAAAATAGAGTTATTAGCAGGTGCTTCAACCTCTTGGGGAGGAGAATTTTTTTCAGCATTAGTAACAAAATTAGGTAGAGGATAAGAGTAGGTAATATTAAATTCTCCTCGGTCGAGTTGAGGTACCAACCCTTTAGGAATTAGAGGAATCATCCCTACACCAGCAACAAAACTAAACAAAGCTATTGTGATCACAACTTTGCGATGGTCTAGTGACCAACTAAGTAATCTTTGGTATTGATTAGATAAAATATTTTCCCACCGTGGTGTTTGATATAATAAACTATCTCCTTTGAGAGCCCTATAATTTCCTTCGGGACTTATCGGCCGAAACAAGAAACCGGATTTCTGGCCATGATTATTCAAATCACCAAATTTTCTTGATAAACCCAGTTTATGGGTAAGCCCTATTCCTTCTGCCTCCTGGCTCCTACCTTCTGCCTTATGCTTCCTACCTTTATTTCCCAACCACCAACCTGCTAATACTGGGGATAAAGTGCGGGCAACCAATAAAGAAATTAATACTGCTGCGGAAACCGTCAAACCAAAAGGTTGAAAAAATTGACCGAGAGTATCTCCCATAAAAGCAACAGGCAAAAATACTGCAGCAATAGTACAAGTAGAAGCAACAACAGTTAAACCTATTTCATCAGTACCAGAAATTGCTGCTTGTTTGGGAGTTTCTCCTGCTTCAATATGTCTAGCAATATTTTCCACATCCACAATAGCATCATCAACAATAATTCCAATAATTATTGCCAGTGCTAGAAGAGTGATAGTTTCCAAATTAAATCCAAATATTGCCATAACAATACAAGTACCCAATAGAGAAATAGGTATTGCCAAAGCTGTAATCATTGTAGCTAGAAAATTCTGTAAGAAAGGAAAAATCACTGCCACTGCCAGAATAATTCCCAATAGTAAGGCATCAATAGTAGCTTTGGTTGCCTCTTGAATATAACCTGCTTGAGTTTCTGCTAAGACAAGTTTGATTTCAGGTAAGTCAGACTGCAATTTTTCTACAGTCGCTTCTACTCGACTTACAACTTCTAAAGTATTGGCATCAGAACGTTTAACTACTTGAAAAGCTATAGCATTTTTAGTATTAAAACTGACTAGAGTTGGGGGAGACCTAGAGATTAATTTTTCCTGATCTTTTTGTTTTTTGAAAGTATTACCCAGTAGATTAACCTTTAAAACTCCTGGTAATTCTGCAAGAGTAGGAATAATTTGATTTTGAGCAATCTTAGTTAATTCTGTGAGGGTTTGGGTTTCACTGGTAATAGCGTAACTAATAGCTGCTGACTCATTTAAGTCCAGACTGATTATTTCTAAACTAGTTCCTGGAGGTAGAATTACTTGTTTGAGAGCAGTTTCCACATCTGCTGTTGCTGATGTTAAATTCTTGAGAGTGCTAAAAGCCATATTTATGACTGTTTGACCAGGATATGTAGAGGAACGCAATTCATACATCCCTTTTGTTTCTAAGATTTTTATAGCCTTTTCAATGGGGGCGGTAATTTCCTTTTCTGTTTCTATAGCAGTGTCAAAAGTTGCTTTTGCTTGTACTACTACTACCGGAAAACTGACCTCTGGAAATAAAGCATATTTGAGATTGCTCAAAGCAAATAATCCTGCTATCGTTACGGTTAACCAAAAATATATGGTGAACCAAGGTTTCGCGATCGCAAACCGAGAAATATTCCAGCGCTGTCGTCGATTTTCTACTGAAGACTGTTTCATCAAAAATTATCATTATTATTGTTTAATGTTTGCTAACAAACATTGATAGGGAGAGATAGGAAATTTCCAGATAGGGAAAAACAATAATCAGGGTAATTGAGTATACCAGAAAGTAGGGACGTTGCACGCAACGTCCCACAGTAAATAATTATTTTTTTAATGTGGTTGATTGATCTCAAAACCCCTGTATCAATTGATTAACTTTTCAGCACAAATCTCTCCCACTTCTATTAAGTCCTCCGATGTTTTTTCCTTTTTTGATTCTTTCAATAGTTTCTGAAATTTTTCTAAAGTATATTTAGATTGAAACTGATTTAAGGTACAGTCGCACAGAATTTTAGATTGTTCTTGAGACAACCCTTTTGTCACAGCATTAAATTGACAACTTGCCTGATAAGTCTCTGCAAAATCTTGAGGATACTTGTTTTCAGGCGACGATTGAATAGTTTGACTATTGGCTTCATTTATACAATAAACCATTATAGAAAAAGTCATTAAAAAGGCTGTAATTAAAGATTGTTGGCGAAAAGTAGTTTTCATTAAGTAATTAATCCTTTTTCCGAATAATATTTTTATGCTTCATATATTTTGATATTATATCCCACATTCCGCACAACAGAATTGTATTATGAGAGGTTACAAGACAATATCTATTTAACTTACGTATAATTGCTTATAGTCTTTAGTCACTTCAAGTGAGAGCATAAAACTGATAATTGCATCCTTATTGAGTATCAAAAAAATGTCTTTAATAGAAGAAATAACAGTTGAAAATCTTGACCACCTAGGAATAGTTGCAGGGTTAATTGATGAGATAGGAATA
>JAKQYE010000413.1 GCA_023356605.1 Trichodesmium sp. MAG_R02
ATCACAAATTCATAGGATCAACATCCACAGTCAAACTCACCCCAGGACGACAAACATTACTCAACTCAGTCAGATCGGGTGTATCATCACATTCAGGCAATAATTTTAACAAAATCTGCCACCGATAACGATTAGCTACTCTAGCAATAGGAGCGGGTGCAGGACCCAATAAATCATATTTTCCCTCTCCCCCTTTTTCCATCAACACATTTGCAAACTCTTGAGCAGTCACCGCTACCTCAGTCGGGTCATAACTACTCAAACGCAATAAAATCAACCGCCCATAAGGAGGATATCGTAATTCTGCTCTTGCTTGTAATTCTGTTTCCACAAAAGATTTATAATCATTGCGTTGCACTGCTTGAATCACAGGATGTTCTGGAGTATAAGTCTGAATAATTACTCGCCCTGGGTTATCTCCGCGACCCGCACGACCTGCTACTTGCAGTAATGTTTGAAAAGCTCGTTCATTAGCACGATAATCTGAAAAATGTAGCAACCCATCAGCAGAAACAACTCCCACTAATGTCACTTGTGCTAAATCTAAACCTTTTGTCAACATTTGGGTACCGATCAATAAATCTGCTTCCCCATTAGCAAATTGATTTAACAAATTTCGGTGGGCATCCTTTTTACGGGTAGTATCGCTGTCATATCTAATAGATCGTAAGTCGGGAAACTGTCTTGTTAACTCCTGCGCTACTTTTTGAGTTCCACTGCCAAAAAATTTGAAAAAAGGAGAATTACATTCCGGACAACGTTGGGGTTGTAGTTGTTTATAGTTGCAATAATGACAACGCAATAGTTGAGTTGCGCCTTCCTGAGCATGATGATAGGAAAGAGAGACGTCGCAATGAGGACATTCCATCACATAACCGCAACTACGGCAAGACACAAATGTACTGTGGCCACGACGGTGAATGAATAAAATTCCTTGTTGTTTTGTTTCCTGTAGTTCTTGTAGTGCTCTTTGTAGAGAATAGCTAAACATTGTCCGGTTTCCCTGTCGGAGTTGTTGACGCATATCTACTATTTCTACAGGTGGCATCGGTCGTGAGTGGATCCGTTCTGGTAATGATAGGTAGTAGGTCTTAGGTGTTAAATTTTGGGTGTTGTCTGTTGGGAAAACATTTTTATCTGGATTTTCTGATAGATAGGGGGATGCTTGAGTTTGGTTTGCTCGATAGTATTTTCTTGTTTTCAACCAACTTTCTAAAGAGGGAGTTGCTGAACCTAATATTAATGGGCAGTTTTCTAATTCTGCTCGCCATTTTGCTACGGTTCGAGCGTGATAACAGGGTGTGGGGCTGTTTTGTTTAAAACTGTTATCGTGTTCTTCGTCTAAAACAATTAAACCTAATTTTGGCAGTGGGGCGAAAATTGCTGAACGAGTACCGATGATAATTTGCGGAAGACCCCAGGTCATGTTACGCCAAGTGTCATAACGTTCTCCAGCAGATAAGGCGCTATGGTAAACATAGACTTTTTGGCCAAAACGAGCGCGAAATCTATCGGTAAGTTGGGGAGTTAGGCCAATTTCGGGAACGAGTACAAGAGCAGATTTGCCATTTTCTAGGATGGGAGCGATCGCCTGTAAATATACTTCTGTTTTTCCAGACCCCGTAACTCCATGGAGCAAAACTTGAGCAAATTCTTGAATCTGGATAATAGTTGTTAATGCTTCTGTTTGGTAGGGTGTAAGCATTTTGATTTCATCTCTGGTATGACCTCTACCTTGTTCTCGGCGTAATACTTCTTGTTCTTGAAGGACAGCATAGCCTTTTTCTTCCAGTTTTTTTACCACAGAAGTTGTAGTTTGGCAAGTGTTAAGTAATTCTGTTAACCACATTTCCCCTCCACTTTGGCGTAACACTTCCATAACTTCTTGTTGGCGTGGGGTTAAATCTTTGGGTGGGGTTTGAGCAACTAGAGTAACTGCCTGTCTGAGTTTTGGTTTTGGTGGGGAAGGGGGTTCGAGATAACTTTCTACCCAACCTCGTTGTAGTAAATCTTTTAATCCTCTTTCAGCACCTTTGACTTGACGTTGAATGTATTGCCAGGTGTAGTCTTTGGTTTTGGAGTTTTGCAGAATTTCCAGAATTTTTTGAGCATTTGCATTGAGGAAAATTTCTCCTCCTGTTGGTATTGGTGCTTCCATGATGCGAATGCGTCGTTGACTACGTTTGAGTAGCCCTGGTGGTAGAGCTGCGCGGATAACTTTAATAAGTGGTGTTTGATAATAGATGGCGACTTTTTCCAGGAGTTGCCAATAAGTGGCAGGGAAAAAACCTTTAGTAATAATATCTGATATGTTTTTCAGGCGATCGCTACTTAAACCTTCTGGTAGTTTGGAGGTTTTGCGGATAGCGATCGCTCCTACTTGTTGTTTACCAAAGGGTACTATTACAATGTCTCCTGGTTGAATGTCCAGATTAGGAGGTATTTTGTAGGTAAATAATTTTTCCTCCTCTTCAGCATTATCTGTTGAAGTTTTAATAGGGACATCAACTAAGACTTCTACCAACTCTTGCAACTCTGGGGAATGGTTGTTATAAGATGACCCAGGTTCAGCTAGGACAGATTTTGAGAGTATTTGGACAGACTCTTCAGCATTTTCTGTTGAAGTTTTAATAGGAACATCAACTAGGACTTCTGTCAACTCTTGCGACTCTGGGGAATGGTTGTTATCAGATGACTCAGGTTCAGCTAGGACAGATTTTGAGAGTATTTGGACAGAGTAGGACATTGATAAAATTAATTAGGGGACAAATAGGGCGATCGCTATAGGATTTTATTTACGGAAATCAAAGGTAAGGTTTTATGGACAGGACTTACCCAGGCAAACTGAGAAACCCGGTTTCTCGTAGATATTTATGTGTTAAAAACAATGATTTACTGTCAAAACCTGGTTTCTTTGCGTAAGTCCTGATGGACTGAAAATTATGACGTTACAGTAATTTCAGGAGATTATTAAAATTCAATTTTGAGGGATCTGAAATTATTTGTGAAACTTTATAGTATATTTTTTTTATGTTTATTTATAAACTAGGCTACTATATTTAGTAAAATTTGGCTAGCTCGGAAAAATCAAGTATTAATTTTTCATCATCATTCATCCGTAGGTTAAATCTAGATTTAAGATTTGGTTGGATATTCATAAACTTATCTAACAATTTTCCAGCATGTTTTACTATTTCCAAATCACCAAAAGATAAACTGGTTAATCCTAAGTGAGCACTAGTCAAAATATCCACAACATTTTTACCTTTTTCAAAAGGTTTATTAGTTGTAAAAACACCTAATTTTGGATGATAAAATGATATTAGATAAGGAAATTAAACCTTAAAAAAATATTACTAATTTTTGTAACTAGACACTAGTTAGTTTTAGATACTATAATATTTTTTATCGTAAAATCTAATGTTATCTACACAAGCATAAATTATGAGTAAGGAATTTGAAGGAAAAATTGCTTTGGTTACTGGAGGAAGTTCTGGTATTGGTAGAGCTACTGCTATAGCTTTTGCTAAGAAAGGAGCTAAAGTAGTTATTGCCAGTCGCCGGGAAACAGAAAGTGAAGAAACAGTAGCAATGATTAAAGAAGTGGGCAGCGAAGCTATCTTTTTCAAAACAGATATTACTCAAGCTATTCAAGTTGAAAATTTAGTGAATCAAACAATTAATACTTATAGTCGTTTAGATTATGCCTTCAATAATGCAGGTATAGAAGGGATAGTAAGACCTAGTATTGA
>JAKQYE010000414.1:0-2447 GCA_023356605.1 Trichodesmium sp. MAG_R02
CCCTCACCAACATATCCAAAGCGAGGCGCATCATATCCAAAAGTCCAGACATTAACAGCTATTTCATCTTTCTGTAAATCTTGCCCCAACCAAAAAGGCCAAAAGTCCAAATTTTGATTATTTTTTTTACCTTGAGGATGCCATGTCCCCCAGGGGTGGCCAGCCAACCCATGAACAAAAACAATATCACCTCTAGGATGAGAACTTTCACACTTAAATACTGGTGATAAACCAAGCAGACTCTCTTGTGTCATATTATTTTCAGTTTATTAACATCCTCCCGAGGCTCCCCTGCAAGAGAGGGCGGGTCTTCAACCAACGTTGAGATAAAGTAGATTCTAGCAGAAATTTCCAAAGTTAACTTGACAGGGCTTTTCAGATAGATAAACCACATCATGACAACCAAAACCTTGTAGGGACCTTCCTAGGAAAGTCCCTACTTTGGTCTACTGAAATGAAAACCTTTGTATTATCTCGTCATATCATCTCTACTGTTAACAAATATCAAAAACAGGACTTACAAAAATTCGTAGATAATGCCCTATCTGCAGAGGGCAAATGCCAGAAAGCTCCTACTAGGCTTTTGTGCATTTAAACAACCTATTGTTGTCTGAAACTATGCAGAAAAAACCCTTCTAAATTCTAAATTCTAAATTCTAAATTCTAACTATTGTTGTATGAAACTATGCAGAAAAAACTCTTCTAAATTCTAAATTCTAAATTCTAAATTCTAAATTATAATCCTTATTTACCCATAGGGAATAACATTGATGTCTGAGATTAGGATCTTTACGACTTCGGATTATCTATTACTCTATAGCGGTTTTCAAATTGATGAACTACATTATCATAACCAAAACCTTGTAGGGACGCCCTTATGCAACGTCCCTACTGTGGTCTACCAACATGAAAACTACTCTAATACAATTTGACCACAGGTAAACCTTTTTTCGGAATACTACTGAGAAAACTATGTCTTATTAAATCTAATTTATAAGAAGAAATAAAACTTAATAGCGCCAGTAAAACAGGAATAAAAATAATTTTTGTCGGTAAATTAATTGCTATTAGCAACAAGGCAAAAAGTGCTAAAACTACCGAAAAATTTTGACAAAAATCTTGGATTTTCTCTATCAAAATTAAAGATTTTCGACAACTAGGACAATGCTTTGTATGTCTGTGCCAGCGGTCATATAATTGTTCATCATTTAATTCTTTAAAACCTGTTTCTATAACTCCTTCCCATTCAGGTTTTCCCCCGGCAAATTCATCTAACCATTTACGAAAAGTAACTATACCAAAATCAGATAATGCCGGCATGAAATAAGATTTTTGCCAAGTTTGATTTCGTGCTGATTCATTAACAGCTTGGGAGTACATCATTGATAAATCTTGGTTACTTAACTTATTATTAGATAAGTGTTGTAAGCCAGTAAGTAAATACTTTGGTAGTAGCTCAATCCAGAAGTTACGTTTTTTAGGAGCTGCATCAAAAATAAACTTACCAATATATTTACAATAACCTGGTTTAGTCGGGACAAAATACAATTGAAATAAAGCAGATTTACCATTAGAATATTCGTAAATTGTTGTATTAGAACAGGGCGGAGTAAATTTTCGCATAGCATCCATATCTTTGTTAAAAACATTATAACCAGAATGTTTTAAGGTAAAACCATCTTCAGCAGACATTTTTCCAAATACTTCAAAATGTTCCATAGGAATAGCTCTTTCTGGAGAAAAACCCGCAATTCCTTCATGTAAAAATTGGGCGTGAGAAGGATCAAAACTACTTTCAAGAGAGACAGTATAACCTACAGGAACTTCTGACATAAACCAATCTGTTGAAGAGCTATCAAGTTTACATTCAGGCATCACAGCAGGCTGTTTTGAAGTGGAATCTTCAAAAGCAGTAGAACTCTTATCTGGCCATACCCAAAGTAATCCTTGTTGGACTTGAATCGGATATATTTGCACTTGCGATCGCTTACTATTAAAAGAAGTTTTTAAAGCCTTTTCATCACTCAACATTGGAATATTTGTACATTTACCTGCTCCATCAAAACACCAACCATGATGGCGACACATTAGGTCTCCATTCTGATTAAGACTTCCTAAAGATAACTGCACCAATTTATGGGGACAAGTATCATCCATTGCTATCCATTTTTGCTGTTTGTCTCGCCAAATTACTAGCCTTTTACCAAGTAAAGTTATAGGGGTTGGATGAGAATCATCTAAATAGTTTATGGGAGCTACTGGATACCATTGTTTAGTCCAAGAAAAGTTAGTCATTATTAAATTAACTAATGCATTAAAGTAAAATTTAATAATATAATACCAAATTCAACAGGAATTACGCAAAGACACTATAAGTAGTGTTAATATCTGAAATTATAGCCAAATACCTAACACCTAACACCTAACACCTAACACCTAACACCTAA
>JAKQYE010000414.1:2547-3745 GCA_023356605.1 Trichodesmium sp. MAG_R02
ACCTAACACCTAACACCTAACACCTAACACCTAATACCTAACACCTAATTTATACAAATAAATCTGTTTATCTTGAGTAATGACACTGGTAAACAATTCGCCCCCCTACCCAAGTAGTTGTTACTTGAGGAAAACCATGAGGACACTGTACAACAATTAAATCAGCCCGTTTGCCTGTAGCAATTTCACCGCGGTCACTAAGATTTACAGCCTGTGCAGGGTTGTGTGTAACAAGGGCTATTGCATCTGGTAATGACCAACCAAGTAATTCAGGAATCCGAAATGCTGCTGCCAGTAAACTTGCAGGTGAGTAATCTGCACAAAGAATATCCCCGACTTGATGTTTAATTGCATCTATGGCTTTCATTGAACCACTCTGACTTTGTCCCCGTAGTAAATTAGGGGCACCAAATATGGTTTGGAGTCCTGCTTTTTTAGCAGCTTGGGCCGTTTCAAGATTGATCGGAAATTCACTAAGATGTATTCCCAAAACCTGCATACTAGCAATTCTCTCCGGGCTATCATCATCATGACTAGCAACTTGTACTCCTAAAGATAAAGCTTTGGAAATTAAAGTTTTTACCCGTTCCAGAGCATCTGCTCCTTGATCTATTTTTTTGAGGGCTATTGCTTCGACTTCCGTAGCAGATTTGTTGTATGCGCGGGCCAAATAATCCTGGTATGCTTGGACATTTTTAAATTGTCCCTGTCCCGGAGTATGGTCCATAAAAGAAATCAAATGAATGTCATCTGACTGCAACAGATTAAGCAAAATGGGTAACCCTGTAGGGTCGGTAATTTCGTAGCGACAATGGACCCGGTTATTAACCAATGCTTGGGGCTGATAATTGTGGAGGGAACGCACAATTTGAGCGGCTTTTTCATTGTTGCGAAGGCCAAATTCTTCATAGGCAAAGGAGATAGCATGGAAAGGTGTGGTAATACCAACAGCAGCATTATTTCGATCTATTTGAGCGATCGCAAAATCCATAGGAAAAAAAGCATTGGGACGAGGTTCAATTTCTTTTTCAATGGCATCGCAATGAAGATCTACTAACCCAGGCAATAAATATTGACCATTTAAAGAAATGGACTCAACATTGTTAGTAAATTCGGGATTGATAGCGACAATATATCCGTCTTCAATTAACACAGCGGCGTCATCAATAACTGCATTAGTAGTAATTAAACGACAGTG
>JAKQYE010000415.1 GCA_023356605.1 Trichodesmium sp. MAG_R02
ATGGGAAGAAAGACTCATCCTCTATTATTTCAGTGTCAGGTAGTCTTAAGCAATAACTGAAATGACTTACTTTTTCCTACCCTTTCACTCCTTTACTTCCTTTTTTTAAGAAAAATAATTTTAAACAATACCTACAACTTTGAGCATTTGATTCAGTGAATCTAAATTAACTAAAATATCTTCTACTAAGGAACTTTCATACATTATATTTCTAATCGGATAACAACTAAATATTTCACCAATTAGATAGTAGTGCTCAAGTCCTAATAATTGGCTAATATGCCAATAATAGTATCTGAGATAGTGGGGCGAGAAAAATTCGATAACTTTTGTCCCTGGATTACAGAATACTAGATTTGTTAGACCACTTCCATGAGGAGCAACTATAATCTTGGCATGGGCAAAAGTGCTAATCTGAGTTTCTAGAGACATTGACTCTGGAGTAACATAAGTAAAACCAAACTTGCCTAATATCTCTACTACTTCTGGTTCATTCATTACGCGGCGATATCTAGCATTACCTCTACCTATATATATTCTTTCGGGAAAATCTGACTTATTATTAGTTATACCCCTGAGAAATACTTCTCTTAAAAATTTCAATCCCCAGGGTTGTAACCATCCCAAATAACTAGGGTATGAGGGTACGACCAATTCTTCTGCTTGAATGTGAGGATGGCGATCGCTTGCCAAAATCTTCTCTTCTTTAATACCAAGACTTTTTAATGTTTCTCGTTGAAAAGGTTGTTGATAGTTATTAACTACAAACCAATCTATTTTCTCTAGATCAATGCCCTGACGTAATATCTCTATCCTCGGCAGTAGGTCTACCATCCAATGAAAATAGATATTTCCTGATAATACCGATAAGACTGCTACTCTACCATTAATTTTCTTTAGGGGGGGCAGTTCTTCAAAGTCAAAAATCTGATGTTGACTTGGGTCATGCTTTGTACATCCTGGTAATGGAGATGGATATTCTCTGGACAGGTCTGCCAATAAATAGTTATCTGGAGTCATAATAGCGATGCCGTAACATAGTCTCCAGTAGTTTTTCTTGGGCATTATCCAAGCTCTTCCCTCCGGTACTATAGTTACGAAGGTAAGACCCCGGGAAAGTTTCTGAAAGTAGTAAATTCCCTCCATATCATTTGTGGTATCTTTTGTCAAAGTAGATATGGTCCCTTCCTTACTTGGAGATGTTAGGGAAGAAAGACTCGTCCTCTCCTTTTTCAGGGGAGTTGAAGATTTTCTCCCACCGTTTTGAACGGAATTTAGGAGGGATATTTCCTGACTCAGGGAATCAATATTTGGCTTAAACTCACCCTGAACACTAAGACTATATACCCCTTGAGCAAGAGATTTCGGGTTAAACCACTGATAAATTTGGTTTAAACATTCATGACAATTTAACCCAAGACATTTTAAATCTTTCTTCCCATTTTCAAAATTTACCTTAATAGGAGATTTTATAGATTCTTCTCTATATTCTGTTGTTAATTCTTCTAATTTTACTTCTTTATATTGTTTTTGATAATTTTTGCCATCTAATTTCTGAATCCAATCTTTTGTAGATAAATATAATCCTTCTAACTTTTGATAAGGGAGCAAATCATGATTAAATATATCTGTACTTAATTGTAATTTTGTCCATGAGACTTTAGTGTAATAATCTATTGCTAACTGCCATTTCTGCTGTTTTTCCATAACCTTACCCAACTGAAAGTAAATCTTTGTCCTCTCATCAATTCTATTTTCACTCAGTAAAATTTGCAGAGCTATTTGATAACTAATAATTGCTGAGTTTAGTCGCTTTTGTTT
The DNA here is from genome assembly GCA_023356605.1 of Trichodesmium sp. MAG_R02. GTDB lineage: Bacteria > Cyanobacteriota > Cyanobacteriia > Cyanobacteriales > Microcoleaceae > Trichodesmium. The sequence continues at coordinate 1,822 of JAKQYE010000415.1, forward strand.
AACTAGACTATTTCCTAGTAGCGAATAAACATCTGCCGAATTTGGTTGAATTTGTAACGCCCTCTGATAAAAATTCCCCGCGGCTTCATAAGATTGATTTTCCATCAGTACATTCCCGAAATGAATATAATATTGCAGCAAATATTGAGATATTTGATGAAATTTTTGTTGATAATTTTCGGGATTACTATCTAACTTTTGTAGCTGTTTCATGAAATTAAACACAGCTACTTTTGTCAAATACATTTCATCAGATACTGTCTGTTCCACATTTCCTAACTTCGACTCTAATATCTGACAATAGCCATCAACAAATTGATGATTAGTAATTATATTTTTTAAGTAAACAAAAGCAGTTGGAAATTTTCCTATAGTCATTAAAGAAAAAACACAATCACTATAGACTAAGACATTATCTTTTTCCCCTTTGAGTCTAATAACTTCTTGAAAATATTTGACCGCCCGTTCATGCTCCCCAATAATTTGTAATGCTTTGCCCAAGTTATAATGGGCTTTGATAAAATTAGGGTCTAATTCTATAGCACGATGATAAGCAGCGATCGCCTCTATAGGATTTTTCTCTAATAAACTAAAACCTAGATTATTATATAGACTTGCTGAATCAGGTTTTAAAACTAAGGCTTGCTGATAAACTTCAATAGCTTCTGATGTTCGATTCCAATCAGCTAAAACACTACCTAAACTATTATATGCTTCTACAAAATCTGGGTTTAATTTTATGACCTTTCTATAAATATCAACTGCTCCTTGATAATTTCTTTCCCTTTCAAAAATAATACCTAAACCAAAATAAGCTTTAATGTAATCGGGTTTGAGAATAATTGCAGTTTCATAGGATTGAATTGCTGATTCTAAATACCCAACTTTATAGAATATATTACCTAAATTATAATAGACTTCTGGCCATTTAAGTCCTAAATCAATCGCTTTTTGATATTGATTAGCTGCTTCACCTAGCCATTTTTTCTGACTATATAACTGACCCAAAAAAGCATGAACTTCTGCATATTCTGGTTGAATCTCCACAGCTTTTGCATAAGCATACATGGCTTTCTCAAAATCATTTTCTACTTGGTAAGTTTCCCCCAATATTCTGTAAGCAGCAGCAGAGTTTGGTTGTATTTCTAAAATTTTTTCACAGGTGGCTATTGCTTGACTTAATTTGCCTTCAGTCAAGTCTGATTTTGCTAATCTAAGATATTTTTCTATTTTTATTTTCATAATAAAATATCAGTATGGGATGTAAATTAATTGCTCTTTTCAGAAAGAAAGACTGATGCCAACCCCAGACTTTTACCACGATACAATAAAAAATGCTTTAATCAAGGATGGAAAGCTTTATTAGTGGGTCTCTAATTAATGATTTAGAAGAGGCTCTGGGTCAATATATTTTGTATAGGGAAGTTTTAAGATAGAAGCAAGCATCAAGGTAACCATTCAGCTGTCAGCTATCAGCTAGAAGGACAAATTACCCTCCAGGCTGACTGCTAATAGGTGAATGCTTACGTGAATAAAAAAATATTGGCCTTAAAATTAGGTCTCCGGTATTCTGCCCTTTAACCTTTAAAGGGAGTAATATTACCTCCGGATGTAATGGTATAATAAGACTCGACTGGCGATCGCCAATGTATAGAAGGGAGTTATATCATGTCCGGTTGAATAGTTATAATTAGAGTTCCTAGTAGAGCCAAAAACCTAAGTGCAGATATATGCTTTGGCCAAAACTATGATAATGTTTATGGAGCTAGGATTAGATAGGTTGTACTTCCTCCTAAATTTCAACCTTTCTGGTAGCCCACTTATTTCTCTTTTGGGAAACCGGATAGTCAACCTGGGACTAAGGATAAAAATCTACTGTGCGATCGCTCAATAGAAA
>JAKQYE010000416.1 GCA_023356605.1 Trichodesmium sp. MAG_R02
AGTCCTGATTAATTTATATTCAGCGTCGCTTCATAGCATAGAGCATTGGTATTGGTATTAGTATTGTTAAATTTTATTAATTCTATAAAAATATAGAAAAATAACAAAAATATCTTAGACTGGGATTAGTTAAATTCCCGTAAATAGGTTTATGAATGGTGAGCTACAATAACAGGCATTAACTTTTCGGCATTCAAATGTCCAGGTCAATCTAGGCTAGTTGAGAGTCTCAGGCTGCACAATGGACGATAGTTCAATCCTTAAAGTTTTATCTTTATAAGATTTGGAGATAATAATGGTAGCGGTTTCTAGTACAGACTTTAATGATCAAAGGTTTATTGTCCCCCCTGGTCAATATACTGGAGTTGTTCTATTGGAAAGTAAAGACGAAGACGGAGGGGCTTGCACGGGGGTACTACTGAAAGGGGTAGAAGGGGAAGGGGATGGCCTTTATATTCTGACGGCAGCCCATTGCTTTTGTCCGGGTGATTCGGTTACGGCCTCATTTGACTTACCTGACGGTAATGGTAATAAAGACACAAAAATAAATGTTGAAAAGATTTTTGTTCATCCTGAGTACAACCCTAGCAACGGACAAAACGATATTGCCATTCTTAAGCTATCGGAGAAAGCGCCTCCCGGCTTTGAGCTCTACGAAATGTATCGTGGTGATGATGAGGTTGGTCGAATATTTACCCTTGTGGGTTATGGTACACCTGGCACTGGTGAAAAGGGTGAGGAAGTAGAAAGAATTGATGAACCCTTTCTCAAGCGTTTTGGACAAAATATTTATGATGACTTAGGTGATCGTTTGGGAGAGCTCCCTGAAAAGCAGTCTAACATTCTAGAAGGTAGACAGCTGGCCTACGACTTTGATAATGGAAAAGAAGAGAATGATTTTTTTGGTCGTCAATACAATTTGAACCAATTAGGAGTTGATCAAGAGGTCAATTCTACACGTGGAGATTCTGGAGGGCCGACCTTTATTGATAACAAAATAGCTGGCATCGTATCTTATGGTGCTTCTTCGTCCCAATCAGAAGAACTAATGGACAAATCTATCGCAGATATAGATGACAACCTTGCTAATGCCAGCTTCGGAGAATACAGTGTTGATACAAGAATTTCAAAATATGCTGACTGGATCGAACAAATAACTCGAGGTGGTAATGGCCTAACTATCCCTGGAAATGGAAGTTCATTCAATGAAATTAAGCTGACAGAAAATGAGGATTATGAGATTGGTACAGCAAGAGCAGATTCAATAGAAGGTAAAGCTGGAAGGGATAGAATTTTTGGTAACCAGGGTAATGATATACTTCTTGGAGGCCTGGGGAATGATACCCTTTGGGGTGGCAGAAATGATGATGTTCTGTTTGGTAATGAACAGCAAGATATACTTTATGGAAATAGGGAGAATGACTCTCTTTATGGTTGTTTAGGTGATGATTGTCTTTTCGGAGGCAAAGGTAATGATATCTTATATGGAGGCGAAGGGAATGATACCCTAGTAGGCGATCGCAACTCTGACATTTTGATGGGAGGCTTAGGAAAAGATTTATTCATTCTTAAGACAGATGGCCTTAGTCTATCAGAAGCAGATATTATCATTGATTATAATTTTAATCTTGATAATCCTGATTATGGGAAAGATCAAATTGGATTAATTAATGGTTTGAACCGTGATGACTTGAAACCTGAGTCAACTGTAGTAGATGGGCAAGGTGGGGTAGTTATTAGTTTAAAGAATAACCCAGAAGATGTTTTGGGAATAGTCCTTGGAATTGGACTTGAGGAATTTCAAGAGATTGAATTTACAACTATCTGAGAGTACAAACGACTTACAAGTAATTGGGGCTTGCTGATTAATTCTCCAAGCTTTGGCGGATAAAGACTTTAATCTTATTTTAGTCACAAAAAGTGACAGATTTTAGGTGAACGTAGGGACGTTATATAACAAAAAAGCGTCTCATGTCGCGTAGTGAAACCTCCCTACATACTCCTCTACTTTCTAAAAAGACTTTTAAAGATAAAAACATTGACACATAATGGCCAATGTTTTTTTTGTCCAATATCAAGAGAGGACTAAAGTCCTACTACAAGTGGATGTTTGAAACTTAAAATTCTACCGCAACATATAATAGCATCAATAATAACTTATATTTTCACTTAAAAAATTAATGAATGCTGAACTTGATTCACCTGACTTTGCTCAAGCAGAAAGTTTACTCCAAGAACTATTTGCAGAAGTCCAAAAACAAGAGGGGGTATTAGCTGGTGGTCAAAAGTTGGGAATTACTGCCAGTATAATTAAAGATTTGCAGGAGACTAAAGTCACTTTTGGCAACCCTCAAAATGAGTTAATTCCCTTAACAGAAGAAATATTTAAAGAGACTAGGATGGAGTTAAATCATCTAATCAAGCAACAAATGAAGGATGATTATAATTTTTATTATTTGACTCTAAATGTTAATTTGCGTCCCCAGCCAGGAGCTAAATTTTGGCGTTTAACTTGTGACCTTAAGTTCAGTGAAGAAAGAACTATAATTCAAAGTATTTTTCCTGAACATCAATGGCAATCAGTTCTTAAAATTGGTGTGGGTATGGATATAGGAATTAATCAGAATTTAACTTGGGATGCTGCTATTGATTCTTCTATAATAACGGAGGTCTTAAAGTCTGTTCCTGCTAATTTGAAAGCTAATATTGCAAGTAAAAATAAATTCAAAGCTTTTGCTGTTATTCCTGAGTGTAAATATGAGTTGGGTTGTCCAGAAATTGTAGCTGAAGGAATGGGTTCACCAGATTGTTATTGGCGAATTCAAGACAAGGACATACAGAAAGTTGGTACGGTTAAGTTTGGAGTTATTTTTAAAGTTCCTAAACTAACAAAATCTATTACTTTAACTGGAACAACCTGGGCTGATATAGATATTAATTGGTTGACAGCTAATATTAGCGATATTGTTTTAGTTAGGCTTCCTGAAAGATTTAAAGAGTTGTTAGGTTTGGATGCAGAAGAGTCGGCTAATAAATTTTTTAGAGGTAACAAGGAAAAGTGGCATTTAAAGCTGCTACAGTAAATTTATCCCATTAATTAGTTTGATATTTATTGATTTGTAAATAAGTATTTCCTGATGTCTAATAGTTATTATATTTATCGTATTCATCTGAAAAATCATCATCATGTGGAAATTGAAAAAATGGACGCGATACTATCCCTAATCCATTCAAAATTAAAGCTTTTATTACTTGTCCAGTAGCAATTTTTTCTCGATTATCTACTCCTAATTTTTGATTAATTAGTTTCACTATTCCTATCTCATCAATTAACCCTGCAACTATTCCTAGGTGGTCAAGATTTTCAACTGTTATTTCTTCTATTAAAGACATTTTTTCTATACTCAATAAGGATGGAATCATCAGTTTTATGATCTCACTTGAAGTGACTAAAGACCATAAGTAATTCTACTTAATTAAATAGATATTGTATGGTAACCTTTTATAATACAATATCAAGGGCGAAATGTGGGTGATATGATTTCTAGGAGTTACGCATTGACAGATAGTATATAATGTGAATAGTACGAACTCAGAAAGCGATCGCTAAAAATAAAGAGCAGAAAACTGATAAAATGGAGGAGATTGTAGAGCAAACGAGGTAGTTATCCGAACTATTACGAAGAAATCAACGGCTAAGTG
>JAKQYE010000417.1 GCA_023356605.1 Trichodesmium sp. MAG_R02
AGGATAAAAGTCTAGTTAATTTTTTTGGTTTTTTGACTTGAAACGACCTAGTTCAAAGGCTCTTTTCTGGGTGTGCTTTGTCTTACGCCCAGTGACTCGCTTGCGCCACATCTTAAAGCTTGAGCTACTCATGTAGCGTCGCATTAATACAATTACTTGTTTCTCCTGAAGACCAAACTGAGCTTTAATAGCCTCGAATGGTGTTCGATCTTCCCAAGCCATTTCAACAATACGATCAATATTTTGGTTATCTAAGTCAGAAATATTCATTTGGGATAAAAATAAATTACCTTATAACTGGACAGTACAAAGTTCTAAGTGGGAAAAAACATTCCCCGCTAAAAGTCAGGAAATGGTATTAAGTTTTCCCTATTATACACCTAATCGGTCGAATAGAGCAAACCCTGATTGTCAAGTGTTTCAAAGACTGATAATGGCCTACAATTAGACAATGTATGCTTAACAATTATCAAGAAGCTAAAGTAAAGCCAAAGAAGGCTTTGTCAATTTTTAGAGATATCTAATACTTAACTCAACTGCCCCTCCGTCACCCAGGCAGCATGAAAACCATAAGGCACTCGCTGTGGAATAATCACTCGTGCTACAGTTTCCCCACTCATATCCTGAGCATTCACCACTACCAACTCAGAAGTCTGAGTATTTTCATCATAAACATAAGTCAGCAACCAACCATCATCTTCCTTACTAGCATTGAGTCGAGGAGCAAACACTGCCTCTCCGCCATAACGCCCTTTACCAAACTCATAGGTTTTCGACTTCCCTGTATCCAAGTCATATTTAATCAAAGCATCAAAAGCAGGAGTGCTCTCTGCTACTTCCATCCTCGCCGAATAACCATACCGTGTCTTTCGGCCTAATAATTCTTCATTGACACGGGGAAACTCAGAAGCTACATCATCTAGCTTTTCCTCTTTTACCCCTCCAGTTTTCAGGTTGAACCGCCAACGATGTAAATAAGGAGTATCTCCATCAGGAAGGCGATCGCTCTCATTAGTCACAAACACATTAGTTGAATTCATCCGACAAGCAAGCAATACAATCTCATCTTCTTCCTCATAAGCATTGAGAGTATGCCAAACAAAACAAGCTGGAGTTTCAAACCAACGCACCTCTTTGCTATTGCCGTGTCGTGGAATAATACCGAAGCGACTTGGTGTTTCTAATTCAAACATTAGCGGATATTGATGTTTTTCTACTCTTTCTGGGCGGAAAGTCATCGGTAAATCGAAAAATATACTATAGTTTTCCGTAATAGCAAAGTCATGCATCATTACTCCCACAGGCAAATCTATAGGTATTGTTCGCACTAATTCACCAGTTGCAGAAACAATGCCATATTGTAAAAATGGAGGTTGAATTATTGAGTAACCGAAAAACATCATTTCTCCTGTGACAGCATCAACTTTAGGGTGAGCAGTAAAAGGAGATTCAAGCTTGCTGTTAAAAGTCTGCTTGCTAATAGTATCTAACTCAGGCAATTTAATATGGTAGGGCGCACCACCACCACCTTCCCAGAGAGCATAAAAACGATTGGCATGGTATACCAGAGCAGTGTTAGCTGTATTAACATCTGTACCTCGAGGATTATCTGGTTGGGATGGCTCTAATAATCCTGGCCATACTGCTTTACCTTCCTGGTTTTCTAACTGGAATTTGTTGGTGCGTATATAGCGGTTCCGATAGGATGCTTTTCCGTTATTTATTCTGACTCCATGGAGCATTCCGTCGCCATCAAACCAATGATATTCTCCAATTGGGTTAAATTGTGGATTGGGGCCATTACGCACAAACATTCCTGAGAGATCAGGAGGTAGTTCCCCGATGACTTTAAGATCCTCAGCAGTTATTTCTTCTTTAATAGGGGCGAAATTATTGCTTAAAAAAGGATTAAGAGTAGAAGTTATTGCGGCCATAAGTTTTGTATAATGTTTAATAGTTGAACTTATTTTATAACACAAGAACAAAAAAAATAGGGTGGAAAAAAAATAAGTTAATAATTTAGAGCTGATAGCTGATAGCTGAGGGCTGTTTGGGCATAATTCTACATACTTACCAAATAATTATACCCCTGTTGTAAAAATTCCATGAAACTTTCCTATTTTCTTCTTCGGATATGTCTAGTATTAATTATTTTTCATGTCTAGGATTTTCTCTGCTACTATTTCAGAAATAGGTATTACAGATAATCTATTTCCTTTTCTAACAACTAATAATTCATCCCCAGTAAATTGTTGTTTCAAATCAGCTAAAGATATTAAGTTATGAAACTCTTCTACAAATTCCACAGAAACAGTTTGCCACCTAGGTGTATTAGGAGTAGATTTCGGATCATAATATTTACTTTCTGGATCAAATTGAGTGGGGTCAGCAATGCCAGTTTCCAATATTTTTACTAACCCAATAATGCCTGGAGGTATAGCATTGGAATGGTAGAAAAATGCTAAATCTCCGTGATTCATTTGTTGTAGAAAATTCCGTGATTGATAATTTCTTACTCCATCCCAAATACAAGTTTTTTCTTTTTTCATATCTGAGATACTGTAAGTTTTTGGTTCTGATTTTATTAGCCAATATTTCATAATACTGAATCAAGTTGCGAATTTTAAGGATTTCTTTAGCTTATAACAATCCGCCCATAGGTTGTAACATTTTAGTTTTTTTCGCCCAAATGAGAAAGGCGAAGTTTTACCATAAGTAAAAGCCTTTTATTAAGAGACTTTACCATTTTACCCCATAGACATCTCCAAAATAAAAATTAAGGTATAATTGTCATGAAAAATTTGTAAAACTATATACTAATGACTCAGATGTTAGTATATATTAATAACCACCCAAAAGAAGTAAAAATAGTTATTGGGATTACGAATGAGCAATTTGAAAAATTAGTAGGAAATGCTCAAAAACTTCAATAAAAAAAAAGACAGGCGATCGCTAGTCAAGAAAAAAGACTAATTAAGGTAGGAGGAGGAAGAAAAAAAGCTTAAAAGTCGAGGAGGAAATCATCTTAACTTTATACTATTTACGTCCGTAGCCCACATTCCAAATACTGGGAATATATTTTGGTCTCAGTGAGTCAAGAGCAAATAATATTTTTCATGATTGGATAGATATAGTCGTTTTAATTAAGATTGAAACAAGAATTGAGTATAATAAAATTAAGTCAATTAGAAACTATTTTGAACTATGTCTTACAGTTTAGATTTTATACAAAAAGTAATAAATTTTGTAGAAAATGGCGGTAGGATTACTAAATAAGCTCATATATTTGGAATAGAAATAGTTTCGATATATAGATAGTCATCTCGCCCAAAATTGTCATAAACTAAGGTAAAAAGTAGTCAAAAAAATTAGATTGGAAAGAATTAGAAAAAGATGTAAAACAAAATCCAGAGTCGATCATTGTGAGACATAGCTAAAAAAAATTGGAGTTAATCTTACAGCTATATTTTATGCTTTAAAAAAAATAAATTTTCCTTGAAAAAAAACTTCGTTATATAAAAATAAATATAAAAGAAAGGATAAAATATTATCATAAACTACGAAATTTTATAAAAAAATTTGGAAGTAAAAGCCTTGTATTTATGGATAAATCAGGATTTAAAGATAATCAAGACTGTATTTATGCCTGGTCAAAAAAAGGGAAAAAAGTTTATGGTGAGCAAGAGGGAAAACGAG
>JAKQYE010000418.1 GCA_023356605.1 Trichodesmium sp. MAG_R02
CATATGACGTAAATAGCATAAAGTTAAGATGATTTCTTCCTCGACTTTTAAGGTTTTTTTTCTGCCTCCTCCTGCCTTAATTAATCTTTTTTCTTTACTGGCGATCGCCTGTCTTTTTTTTTCTTCAATTTTTTGAGCATTTTCTATTAATTTTATGAGTTGTTTATCTGTAATACCAATAATCTTTTTTGTTTCTCTTGAATGATTATAAAGATATTCTAATACATTATTCATTTGGGGACAGCGTATATATAATTTATCACTAGAATTTTACCTTAATTTTTATTTTGGAGATGTCTAATGATGAGTGCGTAAGGTCAGTGCTAAGTTATCTGAGCTTGAGTAACTCAAAAGCTGACACTTTTTTCAGGCCTCAAAGGGTCAAGCTTTTATCTGTCAATGCTTTAATAATTAATCAGCTAGCCCTAATTAAATTAGACAACTTTAGAGATTAATCCTATTCTCTATTTCCCCTACTTCCCTACTCTGCCACTCCCTTATTCCTTGTAATTGGTCGATGAATTTCCCCTAACATAACTTGAGCTTTTGCTCCCGTAACTTCAGGCAAATTACAAGGAATTTCTAAGGAACGCCAGTAAGCTAAAATTGCAAAAGCGATGGCTTCTTTAAAATCTACATCTACACCTACTTCAGCAGTGGTCATTACTGGTATTGGTGCCAATAAATTCTCTATCCGTTTTTTTAAATATAAATTATGACTACCACCACCACATAATAATATTTGGTCTGGCAAATTTGGTAAAAAATTTCTATAACTATGATTAATTGAAGCTGCTGTTAATTCTGTGAGAGTTGCCAATATATCAGCAGCACTTAAATTATATTTTTCCCCATCACTAAAACATTTAAATAAATAGTCCTTACCAAATAATTCTCGACCTGTAGACTTTGGGGGTTTCTGTTGAAAAAAGTCTTGTTTTAACCATGTTTCTACCAACTCTTGACATGGTCTGCCACTGGCTGCCCATTCTCCATTTTTGTCGTAGGTTTTACTTCCTTGAGAAAGCTGTTGTACTGCTAAATCTAATAATGTATTACTCGGCCCTGTATCCCAACCTAAAACTCCTTGAGGAGAAGCTAAAGTTGTTACTAATTCCTCTGTTTTTTGATCTTTGACTTTCCCCATATAAAGTGGTGAAGGGGGGGTTGAATTTTCACTTCCCCAAAAGAGTTGATTTTTTAGATAAGTCACATTACCAATTCCACCCAAATTCTGGACACAGCGAGTATATGTTTGGTGGCTCAGTAAATGAACATCGACACAAGGAACTAAAGGGGCACCCTGACCTCCGGCTGCAATATCAGCAGTCCGAAAATTACTAATGGTAGGAATTCCAGTTAAATTAGCAATAACCTCACCACGGCCTAACTGTAGACTATAGCCTAATTGTTGAGACGGTGGGCGGTGATACACGGTTTGACCGTGAGAGCCAATTAGTTCTGCATTCACAGCATATTTTTTATTAATTGTCAATGCTGCTGTAGCGAATTCTTGGGCAATAGTATCATTAAGTTCAGCTAACTCAGCCATTGACAGAGGTGCACCCGAACAAACATCAAGAATTTGCGATCGCAAATTCTCTGGGTAGGGATAGGTAGACGATGCAAGTAGTTGAACAGTTAAATTTGTTTGAGTACCAGTAACATTAACCAAAGCTGCATCTATACCATCTACCGAAGTCCCACTAATTAAACCTATGACCTTAGTCATTTTTATATTTCCACAGTGACAATTAGCACTGTAATATTATCATTGCCTCCTTTCTCCTTGGCAGTATTTACTAATTCTTCAGCGATAGTAAAACTATCTTTATTAGAACTTAATATAGGAGCAATAATAGAATCAGATAACTCTCCTGTTAATCCATCACTACAGAGTAAGAGGCGATCGCCTGGTTGAACATCTAGAGGCAAGAGGTCTACCTGATCCGTATCTTCCCTACCCAAACATTGGGAAAGTACATGACGCCAAGGATGAATTATAGCTTGTTGTGGAGTTATAGCATTACTCCTCACTGCCTGAGCTACCCAGGTTTGGTCTTCTGTAATTTGTGTTAGTATTTTGCCTTGAAGTGTATAGAGACGAGAGTCACCCACATTTGCACACCAAAATTTTTCTTCTCGGAAGATAAGTACCACTGCTGTCGTACCCATATCCAGACGTTCAGGATGTTTTTCTTGGTCGTCTATAATAGCTTCATTTGCTTTAATAAACGCATTTTTTAACAACTGTGGTGATTCGATAGTATCGTACCAACATCTAACAAGATAAGTTTTAATTACTTCTGTAGCAATTTTACTAGCTTCTTGGCCACCCGCATGTCCTCCCATACCATCAGCAACAATAAAAAATTGTCCTTCAGGGTCTATATAGTAAGAATCTTGATTAACTGAGCGAACACTACCTGTATCAGTAATGCCTGCGAATTTTAGTTTCATCGTAGAACTTAATTCAGTTACTTTTGTCCAATTTTTAGGTGGATTATCCACCTAATATAATTAATATCCTAGTTTAAGATAGTTTAGTCTCATTGTAGCAAAGGAAGAAGGAAGAAGGAAGAAAGGGGGAAGGAAGAAAGGAGGAAAAATATAATTTTATTACTCAATCAAATCAATAAGTTTATAGTTAGTAAAAGTATTAGGACTTACCCAGGAACATTATATATGGTGCAAAAAATTATCATTTTCAAGATATTGCCACTACCATTAGTGCCGTTGCGTAAGTCCTGATTATTATATTCCTCATGTAGATGAAATGATTGAATCCAAGTGAGCATATAAGGTCTCTATTTTAAACTTTTTAATAACTAATAATCCGAGCTCTATAAATAAATTTGTGAATCCTAATTGATAGATATCATCCATGAGTAACCTATTTTATCATCGTTTAAGTATTCACTATTTATACCTGTTCTGTTTAATTTTTCTATAGCTTTATCATCAAAAAATTTACTAAATAAATATAATGGACGTGAGACCATCCCTAAACCATTCAAAATTAAAGCTTTTATTACTTGTCCAGTAGTAATTTTTTCTCGATTATCTACTCCTAATTTTTGGTTGATTACTTCCACTATTCCTATCTCATCAATTAACCCTGCAACTATTTTTTTGTTGGGTCGATATTTTTAACTGTTATTGATTCTATTAAATACATTTTTTGATACTCACTAAGAATGGAATCATCAGCTTTATGATCTCACTTGAAGTGATTAAACACTATAAGTAATTATGCTTGATTAAATAGATATTTTTTTTGTAACCTCTTATTTTGCAATCTGAAGTGCGGAATGTGGGTTCTTATGCTCTTTCAAGTGCTTTTCTGACATTTTCTTCATTTTCTACATAACCCTTCTGAGTCACATGGCTGTCTAGGTTTGAGTTTTACTATTGTGTATAGAGCAATAGTGGTAATTTAATAATTAATTTTTTGATTCTTGATCCACTAATATTTTTTCTGTGAGAAGAAGAAATTTTATCTACAGAGACACTCAAATATTTTCTGGTAGTGGGACTTACACAATTTTTAAGCCCAAATATAGCCCAAACTCTCTCTGTGAGAGGCAAAAACCAATACGATTATTAGTCAACCAATTAAAAAAACGGAAAGACATAGCTGTACGAAAA
>JAKQYE010000419.1 GCA_023356605.1 Trichodesmium sp. MAG_R02
GTTGTTCATGGTATAGGAATAGTTAATTGTGTATATTTTAATCCCCAAAATGAACAATTATGGATTATAGATTATAGAATTTATGACCCAGATACTGACAAGAAAACAAAAATAGATCATGAGACCTGGTCTTCCTGGCTTTAAAGGGTTGTAGGTGAAAAAGTGCCCCATTCTTATTTGGAATGACTATAAGTTATAAACAAGAATGTTTTGGCTTTTTGTTAACCATAGTAGATAGGTGGTTCCCCAGTTCAAAAACTTGTTGAGTCTGCCCAAATATACAAGATATGCCCCTATGTGAAAGGGTTTATCATTGTCAAAATTGTGGGCAAGTTATGGACAGGGACTTGAATGGGTCAATCAATCTCGAAAATTGGACAAAAAATGCCGATAGCTTATGGGTGAACGCCTGTGGACTTGAAGGTGCCGTCTCCCTTGGTTGAAGCAGGAATTGAACAGCAAGCCTGTCTAGGTTTGTATAGGTTTCATGAAGCAGTAATAGCAGTTTTCATGATTCAAGAAAGCGGATATTTTTGGCTTAAAGGCACTTATGCTGGAGGCAGAAGGCAAAAGTTCTGTAGCCATAAAGTGAAAACTGCTAAACTTCTCAAAGAATTTATGGATATAAGGTGAAAGCCTTTTTTTCCATAAAAGTGAGGGATTTTCAGTCCAAAAACCTCATTTATGTTAGGATTTTAGAAATAATAATGGCATAAAAATTCAAGGACAAACGTATCTGAGTACTTCCCTTACGATTCTCTGTTCCTCTAAAATCACGTAAAATTACTAGCTTTCTTAAAAAATAGCTCCAACTCTTGTTACTTCTGTCTCCTGCCTCCTGCCTCCTGCCTCCTGCCTTCAGTGTAGTCCATTTATTTCACCCTTGAGATAGGGTCGCTATACTTTCTACTCCTCTAGTCCTTAAAAATACTTTTTTAGTAAACCCTATTTAATTTTACCCATAACTCTTAAAATGTCCTACTCAATTATTTACACCATTACTATCAAACCAAAAGTTAGTAATTATTAACTAAATTTTAATTTAATCCAGCATCGGTTACTGCTCCAACACTACTAGAAGAAACTAACTTAGCATACTTAGCTAATACACCCCTATTATATCGTGGTGTTGGTGGTTCCCATGCTTGACGACGTTTTTCTAGTTCCTCATCAGAAATATTTAACTGTAGTAAGCGCTTGTGAGCGTCAATAGTAATCATATCTCCTTCCTCAACCAGAGCGATCGCTCCACCCACTGCTGCTTCTGGAGCTACATGACCAACTACCATACCATAAGTACCACCAGAAAACCTACCGTCAGTAATTAATCCCACTTTATCCCCTAAACCAGCGCCAATAATAGCTGAAGTTGGCGCCAACATTTCCCGCATACCTGGCCCGCCTTTCGGACCTTCATAGCGAACTACAATAATATCCCCTGCTTGAATTTTGCCTGCTAATATTGCTTCTAAGCAAGCTTCTTCTGACTCAAATACTCTTGCTGGACCTGTTATTTCTGGGTTCTTAACTCCTGTAATTTTAGCAACTGCTCCCTCATTTGCCATGTTTCCTTTTAAAATGGCCAAGTGTCCTTGAGCATACATGGGATTATTCCAAGGGCGAATCACATCTTGATCAGAAGGTAGTTGAGAAGGTACATCTGCCAACTGTTCTGCGATGGTTTTACCTGTTATAGTTAAAGCATCTGGGTGGAGTAAGTCATGCTCTAAGAGCATTTTCATTACTAAAGGGATGCCACCGGCTTGATGCAAATTTGTTGTAACGTATCTACCACTTGGTTTCAGGTCACATAGTACAGGTACTCGCGCCCTAATTATTTCAAAATCATCCAAAGATAATTTCACATCTGCGGCATGAGCAATTGCTAGTAGGTGTAATACTGCATTGGTGGAACCTCCTACAGCCATAATTACTGAAATTGCATTTTCGATGGCTTTACGGGTAATAATTTGACGAGGTAAAATTTGTTTACGAATAGCTTCGACTAATGTATGAGCTGATTTTTCTGTGCTATCGGCTTTTTCTGCATCTTCCGCAGCCATTGTTGATGAATACATCAGACTCATACCCATTGCTTCGAAAGCTGAAGACATAGTATTTGCAGTAAACATTCCTCCACAGGAACCAGCACCGGGGCAAGCTCTACGTTCAACTTCTGTTAATTCTATTTCGTCAATTTTTCCAGCACTATATTGTCCCACTGCTTCAAAAGCACTTACAACTGTTAAGTCTTTACCGTTGTAGTTGCCTGGCTTAATAGTACCACCGTAGACAAAGATAGCAGGAATGTTCATCCGGGCGATCGCTATCATTGCTCCTGGCATATTTTTATCACAGCCACCAATAGCTAGAACACCGTCCATTGTTTGGCCATTACAAACTGTTTCGATGGAGTCGGCAATAACGTCTCTAGAAACGAGAGAATATTTCATCCCCTCAGTACCCATAGAAATACCATCGCTAATAGTAATAGTGCCAAATATCTGGGGCATTCCTCCAGCTTCTTTAACTCCATTTACAGCTCGCATGGCCAAATCATTAATACCCATGTTGCAAGGAGTAATGGTGCTGTGGGCATTAGCAACTCCAATAATTGGTTTGGTAAAGTCTGAATCTTCAAAACCTACAGCTCTCAGCATAGCTCGGTTGGGAGCACGTTGTACTCCTTTAGTAACTAATTGGCTTCTAAAATTCTCTGGCATGGTATTTTTTTGTATGGTGTTATCCATTTAATTTTCTCAGAATAAGGGAAAAAGATACTAGTTATATTTTCCCCAAAACTCGTGGTGGCCAGTTCGGAAAGTGTTTAACATTCCCGCAAAGCTCAATTGATAGAAATGGGAGCACTCATACCCTGATTATACTTTGTCAGAATATTGTGAATATTAGGGATTGAACTATCAGCAATCTTTGAGTGAATTCTAGTCCAATATGTCGGGAAGTCCAAAAATGTAGTTTTACCAGAAAAAACCATGGGTAGCAGTCAGTCAGCCACTGAAAGAGTACAACTTTTGAGGTGTGAATATTGGGAGTGTTTTGAAAAGTATAGAACCTGAAAATTTGGTATTCACAGCACGGAAAATGGGTGCTGATTGGGACTAACACAGGGGTTACATGGGTTAACTACATAGTGCTACCCAAACATATTCTGGTGATAGAGTATATGATTATTCACTATTTTATCCTAGCTAAAAAGTCATAGTTTTTAGAGTAATTAGTTTCACAAAAATTGTAGGATTAATGGAACTTAATGAGTCGATAAATGCTGAAGTATTTCAAGTTTTTGTATAACCCACATTCCGCACTTCCCGCATGTAGTACAAAAAGATACATGAATGATCATTACTATTTTGAGTCAACAAATTAAATAAATTAATTCTATAGAACAGAAAAAATTAGTGGCATGAATATTTTGGGCAAACCAGGGATTTCTTTTGGCAGCAGAACATACAGGAGGAAAGACACTCCCGTTATTCGCATTAATTATTTTTTAAGCCTTTAAGTAGTGCGTTCGCGAAGCGGACTGGAAGTCTATCGCAAAGCGGACTGGGAGTCTATCGCTTATTATTATTGTTTCCCAGATAATATTTTTGACAACTCGAGGGTAAAAACTCTAAAATT
>JAKQYE010000042.1 GCA_023356605.1 Trichodesmium sp. MAG_R02
GTCCTCTACGAGAATATGTTGATAAGTTTTAGCTAATAATGTAGTGGTTTTTTGCAGAAAATCTTCTCGAACATTTGCTATATAGAGATGCTTTTTTCTTAGTTTCTGGTAATATTTAACCCCATTTTTTGATGCTTCTATTCCAGCACGACGGTTGCCTACCACCTTATTCGTGTTTCTCCACTGTATCAATCCTTGCTTTATTTTCGCTCTTTTCATGGAAGATGGAGTCTCAAAGGTGTTTGGGTCACTAAGAGTAGCAAAAGTTTTTATTCCTAAATCCATTCCTACTTTTTGATGCCTGTGTTTCATCTGGTGGTATCTTGCCAGCTAAAAAAGTCGCAAAACTTACATACCATTCAGGTGCAACTCTAGATATAGTAAAGGTCTGAGAAACACAGTTGATTTGGGATAGCTTCTTTGAATCTGAAAGTTCCCAACGTAGGAATCTTTATTTTTTTTCCCTCCGTAACTAATACCTTGCCATTAGAAGTATCTACTGTAAAACTACAGTGATGTTTTTTCTTTTTAAAACGAGGTAACTCTGCTTTGATTTTAGGCTCTCTCCAACGGGAAAATGCTTTTTTCACCTTGCCAAAAGCATTCTGATAGATGCCAGATGAATATTTATTTGTCCATAAATATTCTGTCTGCTTTTTCGGCCATATTTGTCAAGGCTTTCTTGATAGCATCTAACCGTTTTGAGTCACTGCCAGCGATCAGCGCGAATTACCCAGGTAGCTTTGAGCCACAGATAATCCATAATTGTACACAAACCTAGAAAAGCCAGCACAGCCAGCAAAAAAGCTCTTCTCTTTGTTATTGAGCTTTAATTCTCTTTTGATTGCGTACATAGTTACCTCTTCGACATTACTCAGAGCTAATACCTCGACGTCCCTCGGTCCCGCTTCAAGGTAAGGAAAAATACTGGGAGTTTATAGAAAAATAGTCCCCAGGTTCCCAGTTTAGTTATAGCTTAGGAACGATAATTTTGTTATCTACACAAGTTAAATTGGCTAAACTCCATATCATCTGATTTTTTTGACAATAATTATGGACTTTATTTAATTCTCTGCTTAATCTAATTTTATTCAACTGTATGTCCAGCAGAAGCAATTACTTGTTTAATGGAGTCTTCAGATGCTTTAGTTTCTACTATAACTATCTTTTGCTCCACATCTATTTGGACATTAGCTGTAGACTCGTGATTTTTGATTGCTTTAGTAATAGTATCTGCACATCCACTACAAGCAATAGATGGAACTTTTAATTGTATTGCCATATTAAAAAAATTAGTTATTTGACATACTTTTATACCAACTTTACAGTGTAGTATAGAATTCTCATTTCCTACTCTTAGTATTCCCTCCAATTCTAGGAGCTTTCAGAGATGAACCTACCCTCTAGCTAAAATTTTTTTACCCATGGGTATAGCAGTAGTTATAAATTTCTGGAATCAGAATTAAAAGGAAGAAGGAAAAAGGAATACCGAAGTTGAAGTAAATTTTGAAAAACAGAAAAAAATGATAGAGATAGCTGCCTAAAATGAATTAGAGTAACTCTTTAATTAACTACCTGTGGGCGACATACACCTAGTGAAGTGCATTCTTCTTTGGAAAAGATTATAATACCAACAGCAAAAAAATAATGTTACAAACAATACCGTATTATAGTGGACAAATGATGTCGAAGTCCTAACTAGTAAAAAATATTATTTATCTACCGTTGTAGAAAGCAGCTTTTGGCAACAAGGTTTTGAAGTCCAGAAATTGCCGAAAACCCTATTTAGCTATAAAGACGAGTAACATATTCTTCGTAGCCATTGTAAAGTAAAGTCGGCCGTTTTTCCCAAGACCAACTAGCACCATCACTAACTATTCTTTCTGTTGCTTGTGACCATCGAGGGTGAGGAACTTCAGGATTAACATTTGCTTCAAAAGCATATTCATTTGGGATCAAAGTATTCCAAAATGTTGCAGGTCTGTGTTCTACAAATTCAATTTTGACAATAGATTTTGCTCCCTTAAAACCATACTTCCAAGGAATAACTTCTCTCAAAGGCGCTCCATTTTGTTTAGGCAATGATTTACCATACATTCCCATAGCAAAAAAAGCTAATTCGTTAGTCATTTCATCTATTCTTAAGCCTTCCGTATAAGGCCAAGGGTAGCCAGTCGCCCAAAAACCAGGGCCTTTAGTAATTTCTGTGTCATAAAAAGATGTAAAACGAACATATTTTGCTTTTGATGTTGGCTCCACATCAGCTACTAATAACTTCATAGGAAAACCAAGCCAAGGTATTACCATTGCCCAGGCTTCAACACACCGAAATCGATATATTCTTTCTTCGAGAGGAAACTTTTTTTGTAGTTCATCTATGTCATAAATGCGAGAATTTTTGACTAAACCTGTAACTTCAACTTTCCAATTTTCCGTAGGTAAATTTTGGGCATTTTCCCAAATAGATTTATTACCACCAAATTCATAAAAATTGTTATATTTTGTGGCTAAAATTTCATCAGTTATGGGTCTTTGAACTTTAGCAAAGTTGAGATTAGGTGTAAAATTCCCAATATTTGGTGAAGTTAGTGTTCCTAAGATTTGAGGTTTTGTTGAGTTCTCAGTACAACTGGTAAGAGTAGATAAAGCAGTAGCACTTATACCAGCACCGATTAAATTTTTCATAAACCGACGGCGGTTCAAATAAGCTTTTTCTGTTGTAATTTCTGTTTCTGAAATTTCCCAAGATTTTTTGATGCGGATTAGGGGCATAATTAATTGTCAGTTGCTATGAGTTTTAGCACGAATGCGGAAAAATTGCTACTTTTATACTTAGTTTATATTTATCAGGACTTATGCAGCTACCAAAATATCTAGTAGAGGTTGGTTAACAACTCTTAACTCCTACTATATATGTATAATTTTATTTTTTGCCTAAGTCTCATTTATAATATATACAATATTTCTCAAATTGGCGAAATACACAAATTTTAGATTTTAGGGATTAGGGAGTAAGGAGTAGTAATTTGGGAAACAGGGAATAGAAAAAAAGAAAAACAACTTATTTGCAGAACTTACGCCTAGGCACTAAATGTAGTGTGAGATGAGAAAAAACAAAAATATACCATATGTGGCGATACTGCCTAAATCCTAATATGCTTAAATAATAAACGACCAAATTAAATCGATATTTTTTTGACCCAA
The DNA here is from genome assembly GCA_023356605.1 of Trichodesmium sp. MAG_R02. GTDB lineage: Bacteria > Cyanobacteriota > Cyanobacteriia > Cyanobacteriales > Microcoleaceae > Trichodesmium. The sequence goes on from JAKQYE010000042.1 coordinate 3,205, forward strand.
AAATCCTTCAAACCATTAATTTCTCAAAGTTACATTCATAATTTATTAGCTCCTGGAAGTTTTTATGTGTAATTTTTAACTACCATACACTTATGCAAATACTAAACATTCCATTATGTTTGTGGCTAAAATCTAATAAATATTATTATAGAATAAATATGCTAATTGATTGCTGATTATGAATTATCGCATCAATCCTCACAACCAAAACCCAGAAGATGCTGACAAGAACATTGTCAGTCAAAATGAGACAATAGGGAAAATATCTAAATGTCCACCTATACTTAAAGAACGCTACCAAGTCATCAAGCCCTTGAGTGAAAGTATATGGAATCATACATTTCTCGCCATTGACCAAGATAAACCTTCTAAACCACCCTGTATTATCAAAGAATTTGTCAATCTAGACCACAGAAAAGACATAGTTTTTCAGGGTCAAGAAGTTATTCCGACATTTTTGAGCTGTGACCCAGTACAGCTAGACAAAATCGGCAAACATCCCCAGCTCCCAGAACTATTAGCATCTGTAGAACATGATGGCCACCGTTATTTAGTACAAGAATATATTCAAGGTTCAAATCTGGCCACAGAACTCATACAACATGGTGTCTTTAGTGAAAGTAGAATTTGGCAAGTATTAAATCAATTATTACCAGTTTTAGAGTTCATCCACAACCATGACTTGATTCATGGAGATATTAAACCAGAAAATATTATTTGTCGGACAAAACAAAGAACAAATACTCAGGAATTTGTTTTAGTTGATTTTGGGGTAACTATCTCTGCTACTGGAAATTTATTATCCATAGGAAGTATTAATGGTTCTGCTGAATATGCTGCCCCAGAACAAACCCAGGGAAAGGTATACCCTAATAGTGACATATATAGTTTAGGTGTAACTTGTCTGCATCTATTAACAATGGTTTCACCTTTTGAACTGTTTGATATTAAAACAGAAAAGTGGGTGTGGCGAGACTATTTGAAACATCCCGTTAGTAGACATCTGGGTCGTATCTTAGATAAAATGGTCCAACGAGACCATCGTCAAAGATATCAGTCTGTAGTGGAAATTATTAAAGAGATCAGGTACGGACCTACCCCGGCAGATGTTATACTGCAGAAACCAAACTGGAATGTAACTGTTTGGGGAGCAATGGCGATCGCTATGTTATCATTAGTCATTAGTTATCGTGTACCATCTCCCAAACCTCGGCAATCACTTTCTCCATCCCCCAAAACTACTACTATCCCTACAAGCAAACTCCCGTCGCTACAACCATATACAGGAATAGGAGACCAACTTTCTCCATTGCGAACTTTGGCAACAACTTCTGGTCCAGTATGGTCCATAACAACTAACCCTGATGGTCGTATTGTTGCTAGTGGTACTACAGATGGGAGTATTCAACTATTGCATTTGACTAGCGGGGAAAATTTGGGTAAATTATCAGGACATGACGGACCGGTATTTTCTGTTGCTATTAGTCCAGATGGTCGTACTCTTGTTAGTGCTAGTGCTGATGGGAAGATAAAAATTTGGGACCTCTACACTCATAGATTGAAAAAGACCTTGTCTGGTCATCTTAAAGATGTTTGGTCTGTAGCTATTAGTCCAGACGGCAGTACGATCGCCAGTGTCAGTAAAGACAAAACTATTAAACTGTGGGATATCAGGAGTGGTCTCCTGTTGCATACTCTTTATGGACATTTAGATGAAGTTCAGTCTGTTGCTTTTAGTTCTGATGGCAAAACCTTAGCTAGTGGCAGCAATGATGGTACTGTCAAACTATGGAATTGGCATAATGCTAGACTGGTAAGTACGCTGAAGGGACACCGGAGACCTATTTGGTCGGTTGCTATTAGTCCTGATGGTAATACTTTAGCTAGTGGTAGCTGGGATAATACAATTAAACTTTGGGATCTTAATGGTAATAGTCGTCAACGAGTAATCAGGCGTTCTCAACGAACTTTGATTGGTCATTTTGAGAAAGTGCAATCTCTCCAGTTTAGTCCGGATGGTGATACCTTAGCTAGTGGAGATTTTGGCGGTACGATCAAACTCTGGCAAATTAATACAGGCGGTTTGATCGGAACCCTTAAAGGACATTCTTCTTTGGTGAATTTAACTTTTGACCCTCGAGGCAAAACATTAATTAGTGGCAGTTTTGATGATACAATTAAGGTATGGCGCTTTTCTCCTTCCAGATTCTAAAGTTTTTTGGATGACAACTACCTAATATTATAGAATCAATTGTAGGGATGTTCCATCGAATATCCCTACAAAAATTGTTATCATGGCTATTTATAGTGGGTTTCACTTCATGACTACAAAACTTCTGCTCTCAGCATAAGTGCCTTTCATATCATGTATGGATAATCAGGTGCTCAAAAAGTATATAGTTTGTAGTTGGGCTTGAGCCATAATTGTAGATAGGGCTAAAACTCTGCTAGGAACTTTAATTATAATTATAACTATCAGGACTTACGCAAAGAAACCAGGTTTTGACAGTAAATCATTGTTTTTAACACATAAATATCTAGGAGGAACCGGGTTTCTCAGTTTGCCTGCGTAAGTCGTGACTATTTAACCAGACATGATATTACATTCACAGGAGTTACCCAGGCCTCGTAGATAATACCCTATCTGTAGAGGTTTAATGGCCATTATACCCTACAATATATGGTGTTTCTGGGTAAGTCCTGATATAAAGACTTTGGCCTTTGCATGTGTGAAAAAAGTGTAAGCTTTTGGCTTCCCATAGCTGAGGATGTGAGCTTTTTAAACAGATAATTCCCTTTTCTCCCTACAGATATTCCATGGAATTTACCTGCCTATTCCTGACTCTTAATCTTAGCCATAATACTTCCGAATTACAAACACTATTTATCTCATTTTTTCTCTTAACTCAAAAACTGCTATAATGGCTAAAATAAAATTCAAAATATTAATAATAAATCTATTAGTTTCACTAGCTTTTGCCAAACCTGTAGTTGCATACATAAAGTGGCAAGCACAAACTTTAAAACGCTCAAGAGAATGTTTTTATTGTGACCTTTCCAATATCAACCTTAGTAATTCTAATTATAAAAAAATGGATGTAACTGGCTCAGTATTAAAGAGTGCTGACTTCTCTAATACAAATCTTGAAGAAGCAAATTTTACGAATACAGATTTAACAGAAGCAGAATTCGATAGCGCCAACTTACAAGAAGCTAACTTGCAGAGGTCTATCCTCAAGAGAACCAACTTTTGGGGGGCGAATCTCCAGAATGCCAATTTACGGGGAGCTGATTTAACGGAAACTATTTTTTGGAATGCTGATTTAAGAGAGGCAGATTTGCGGGATACTAATATAAATAATGCCAGCTTTATTGATGCTCAACTAAAAGGTGCAATTTTACCCGATGGTACTGTATATCCTTACAAATAATCATTGTTAGTAAATGTATAATTTTTCTTTTTTCCAGAGTAATATTTTTTCTATTTATCATGATCATCTAACCTATATCTATTCTGTTCTGTACTATTTGATGTGACTTCAGTGGGTCAAATTTATGACCCTTAAGAATCTACGGGAATTTAGTCCATGGTGTGTCAAAGTCATGGATTTTATCTATGACTAATAGTATGCTTTTTTTACATATTAAATCCTTTTTATTTGATTAAGTTAATACTTTCTTAGGTCTGCGTCGTCTGCAGCAGGACATGATAATCCTTCTTCTTTAAAGTCTTCAATAATTGAAGGTAATTGCGGACCCCAGTAATCATCTTTTGACCATCTCTTTATCCAGTGTTTAGCCTCCCTAAATGAATTAGAATTTCTAGGTATTTTGCAGAAATTTTCCAATGCTTTATAAACTCTATTATCCTTAGCAAAAAGAATACCTTTATCAATCAATTTTTCATTTTCTTGTTCATTTAATTTTTTATATTTCTGTTCATTTTTAGGCTGAATTTTATCCGGCATATTATTCTGTTCATTTCTAGTCTGAATTTTATCCGGCATATTATTCTGTTCAGATCTTAAATATACTAAAAATAAAATTACTAAAATAATAATGTATAACAGGAATATTCGCACTATCAAATGCCTCAATTTGAATTGAGATATTAGTTTTTCATTATCAGACTTAAGAATATTTGCTTGTTTTTCTGACCATGTCTGCGAGTTAAGCCAAAATTTGAATTGAGATATTAGTTTTTCATTATCAGACTTAAGAATATTTGCTTGTTTTTCTGACCATGTCTGCGAGTTAAATTTTTGTTCTTTATCTTCTTCTATTTTTTCTTCATTTGGATGATAATTTTGCTTTAGCTGCGACTCTGTTTTTTCTTTCTTAGGAATATTTGCTTGTTTTTCTGACCATGTCTGCGAATTAATTTTTTGTTCTTTATCTTCTTCTATTTTTTCTTCATTTGGATGATAATTTTGCTTTGGCTGCAACTCTGTTTTTTCTTCCTTTTGAGTTGCTTGTTGAGAAAATGTATTACGCTGATTCTCTAACTTCTCTAATCTAGATAATATATCAGAGCTCACCTTTCCCAAATCTATATTTTTGGAGAGGTCTATTGGTGGACTAGATTCTGTTTCTATTTGATCTTCTTTAAAATCATTTTTCTTCTCCTGCTTCAATGATGGACTCCGTAATTTTTCAAATGACCTTCTTAGATCTTCTGCTTCTTCAGGTATAAATATTTGAGCTTGTTCGCATCTTTTTAAAACTTCTGAATACTTCTTTTCTTCGTATAGAAAATCACAATATATAAGCAGTACGATCGCTACCCATTCGTCTTTTTTTGTAGTCTTATCTGATTTCTCTACCAATTTTTTCACAAGAGAATACGGATCTTTTCTTTCCATGAAAACAGCTTTGAAAAGTTGGAAAAATTCATAGTCTTTATCAAACTCACCAGCAATTTTTAAAAGTTCAATCACAAAATTATTATTATAACGCCACCCTTCTACTAAATAGGGAATCATATCATTCCATATATACTCCACATTATCTTTACTACTTAGCCAGAATCTATGATAAAACCAATTAATTATAAAATCAGGAAACTCTTCGTTCCGAAAACGCTGTTTTGCTGTTGTTAGTTTTCCAGTTAAGTCTTCTATCTTATCCTGAAAATAATGTGCTGCCTTACGATTAAGATTTTTAGCTATTTTTTGAGATTCACTTTCATACTTGTTGAAATTATTTTCATTTCTCAGTGACAGTAAGTATTGTTTCGTAAACTTCTGATGTATCTCCTCTAGCTGTTGTTTTTCTGGCAAGATAAATGGGTAATTATTGTATAATTCCTGTAATTTAGCATCTAGGTTTTCACAACCTAACATGAATTTCAGAAATTCAGGATTTGGACAATATGCTATGGCAAGTAAGTAAACCGCGCGTTTATCTTCCTTGTTTACACAGTAATGTAACAAACGTTGAACAGTTGTTGCCAAAATTTGTTCATCAGGACTCTTAGCTGCGATGGGCATGGGAACATTATCAACACCTAATATTTCATCTAAAGAAACTACACCAAACATGGTAGCTATTTGCTCTATTATCCAAACATTTCCACCACTGTACTGATATATTTTTTCGGCTTCATTATCATTGATTTCAAAATATTTCTTTTCGCTAAAATATTCTTTAATTAGGGATTTATCAAATTCATCAAGAGAGTAGTTGACAACTTGATTTTTAAAATCGCTGTTATAGCCTTCAACATATACTAGCGATTTTAATTCCCCTAAAGATTTTATAGCTTCGTAACGTACATCTGGAGCAGGATGATCGAGTAACTTAGTTAATAGTTTAACTACTTGCTCTTTTTCGATTTTTCCAATCGCTTTTACGACTTGTTCTGGTTCTATTTCTAATTTAAATTTTTCAGATTTTTGGTTGAAGTTATCCTCTTGTTGATCAAAAAAATTAGAACCATAGTCGAAAGCAAAATAATCACGTAGTGTTAAATGCCGAAACTTACAGGTTGGAGTTTGGTTCTGATTATTAGCTTTTTCTTCAGATTCTAATAAATATAGATTTTTAGTCAAATCAATAAATTTTTTAATGTCTTCTTGATTTTGAATTACTTTATTGAAGTGTTCTGGCAAAATTTCATTATCATCTGGCTCGCGATCGCTCATCATTAATACAGCAATTTGACCTAATAATCTCTTGACTTTATTAAGTGACCATGGTATCGGTATTTTGGACTTTTTAGACTCTCTTTTGTACTGTTCTCTAACAAATTTATCGAGTAATTCTTCTAAATTACTGACTGCTTTATAAATAGCCTCTATCCCTTGAAAAATAGAAATCGGATTTTGTTGATAAATTGACACTAAAGTGGATGATAGAACATACAGCAAAAATGGAGTCCGAATTAATTCCAACAAATCTTTGTTTACTTGAATAGTATTCCATAGTAAATCAAAATCAATTTTTTCACCATTTAAAGAATTATTCAGCTTTTTTTGATTAATCTCTTTCAAGTATGTTTTAATTTCATCATTTTTTAAACGGTTGAGAACAACTAACCCATGAAAAATATTCTTAAAATCCTTTTTTTCTTCCTGAATTTTGCGCCGTATTTCTTCATAATCTCTCTTACGACAAGTCATCACAATTGAAATATTATTGGGATTTAAATTTCTTAAAAAATCTGATAACTTCGAGAGAAAATGAACGCGATAGTCTATGATTTCTGCATCTCTGCTTTCTGACCTTTTTGACACATTAGAAGGTAACTCATCTAATCCATCCAAAAGTAATAAAAGTCTTTTTGTTTGTATTTCTTTCCGGAAATCCTCCTCTGTTTTACCAATCTCTTTAGCTAAAAACGTAACAATATCTGCTGGGTACTTCCATTTTTGAATGGATACAAATATAACCAGGCTATTATTTTCTGCCTGTCTCTCTTTCTTAGATATATTTTTCTTAAATTCTTGTAAAGCTACTGTTTTTCCAGCTCCCGGTTCTCCCAAAAGTACTAAACGCTTATATCTCTCAAATGCGTCATAAAGAGTCTCAAAAGGCTTTTCATTAGTTAAATTATTTTCTGAACTTTCTGGAAGTAAATCAGGTCTATTCTTGAAAGATCGTTTTTCTAGAATAAAAAAATCTGCTTCTAATCCAGTCTTAGAAATATTTAGGTTTGGATCTGCTTGAGTAACCATAAGTTTTTTTTCTCCATTCAATAAAAACTTGTACCGATATGTTTTAGGACTTGCGCAAATAAACCCGGTTTTTTAGATAAATCCTTGTTTTTAACAATAGACATCTAGGAAAAAGCTTGGTTTCTACGGTTGCCCGCGTAAGTTCTATGTTGATTTACTCACTTATCACTACAGCTAAATTAGGGTTTGCTGATTAAAGATTAAAGCATTGACACATAAAGGCTTCAGCATTTTGCAGTTTGAAAAAAGTGTCTACTTTTCGATTCTGAGAGCTCAAAAAGTTAGTATTTTGGGCTGACCACTGCAGAAAAATCAAGGGACAATTCTTCCAGCTATCCCTCCATGGTCGAGATTAGGGGTGGGTAAATTTTCTTTTCCTCCGTAGGGACCTTGCATACAACTTCCCTACCTTACCTATTCTTTAAAAAGACCTTTTCAGCAAACCCTAAATTATTCAGTTTCTTGATCTATTGCTAGCTCTTCAGCTGTCATCTTAGTTAGAACCTTTTCATAAAAAGCAGCACTTGGTTTTCCTGACTCAATAACACTTTTAAGAAGCGTTGAACGTTTGCTTTCTGGATAACGATCTGCCATAAACTTTGTGTAGCTTGGCATATTATCCTGGGAAGTTTTGGCTGCCTCAACTGTATAATCCAAAATTTCTCCCCTTCCATGAAAATTGTCATTGAGAGTGTGCAATTTCTCTCCAATTTCATTGACTTGTCCACTATTAGCACCAGCTGCTGCAGCCACAGCTAACACCAAAGCTGCCCTTTGTTGAAAACAGGCACAAGCTCCTCCAGTAACAATTCCAGCATGAATATCACCGCTTTCTTTTCCCTCTAAAGCAACCGTACCGCGACCCGTCATCGGAAGACTACGAACTTCTCCATCTGGAGTTTCTAATGTCACCAAACTAAAAAAGTTGACACTATCTTGTGTAAATGGAGAAACTTCAGTTTGAAGTTTAAGAGTAGATGGAGGAGGAGTATCAAGTATTAGCTCTACCGTAACAGTTTGGGTTGAAGTATCAGAGACTTTTGTGCGATCGCCATCTGGCTCTGCATAAGGGTTCCCAGTTTCAGAAAATTCAATCTTTAACTGATGATTTTTCATGGTAACTCCTAAATGGCTTAATGCTTCACTTTGGGTGTTAGGGTTGGAGATTTTCTTCATTGTGTCCGATACAGTAACGGTTTGACCGTCTGGTGTTTTGTAAGCTTTGCCTTCTCTTGCTTTAACTGGAAAGTTCATTTGGTTTTACCTTTTGTCTTGTAATACGTTAAAATTAGGTCAATTTAGGGCTTTTGAATTAATTTAGGGGAAATTCCTTGAAAAACTCTTCATAAAATTCTGCAACATCCTCTTTTTCATAATCAGGATATCGCTTTAATGCTCTATATGCAATTGAATTACTAGTAGTTTTATATATTTCTCGGATAGCAGGTTCAACAGCATTTAGAACACTGCTAATTGCATCATTACGCCACATATCGATTAAAGTATCAATGACTGTTTCTAATTTAGCATTTTGACCTTCCTGTGATAGTTTTGATTGTAAATTTCCTAATCCTGTGACCACAAACTGACGAGCAACTCGATCTCCAGATTTTATGTCTTCAAGCTTGCTAAGTAAGCATTCCAAAGCAGGAAAATTCCCAATTTTACCAAGTGAATTTGCTACAGCAGCAACCACACTTGGGTCTTGTTTTTTATTTTCTAGTACTTTGATTAACTTTTGAGTAGCATCATTAATGAATTTTGGTTCTGGATGGTTGCCAACAATTTGAGCTGCTTCAATAAGTTTATCAACCTGTTCATCACTCAAGTTTCCAATATTACTAAGAGTCTCTAGAGTTATGATTGAATTTTCTACACTTGTTTCTTGCGGTTGTCGCTTGCCTGGATCCATCAAGTCAAGGTATCTCTGTGCTCGTTTTCCTATAGAATTATCTTTACCAGCAATACTTTCTAAAGCCTCTTCTGCCGCCTGGCGTACAGAACTAATAACATCCTGTCGGTTAGATTTATTCAGAGCATCTACAATGTTTACCCTAGGTGTTAATTTACTGAGTGCCTTTGCGGCTTCTTCTCGTAGATAGCGATCGCTATTCTTATTACTATAGTCTAAAGCATCAATCAATTTTTGAATTGCAGTATCCGCAGCAGGTGAACCTTGTTGTCCTAACTCTCTTGCAACAGCAGCTCGAACATCAAGATCTTTATGGTTATGAAGAAATTTGGTGAGTAACTCTGCCATTTGTGATTTATTAGAAGCAAGTTTGACTTCAGATGGTAATATGTTCTGATAAAACTTATTCACCTCCTCTTCTTTACTATTTTCACGTTCCCAGGTGTTTTTAGCTAAGATAAATTCTGGGGGTAGTTCAGGTGAATTTAGTTTATCCTTATAAATTGGGTCTAGTACAAAATAAATTTGCTGAAGTGATTCTTTGGCCGCATCTCGTACCTGACTAATATCATCTTTTCGTAGAGTTTGAACAATTGGCTCAACTGCCCGCAATAAAATTTCTTTACTAACATTGGAATCCGTCATATTTCCTAACTCACGCACTGCTGTTTCACGAACAAAACGATCTGAATGCTTTTTCTCTAGTGGCCAGAGAAATTTAATCAGTTGTTTAACTTCAAGCCCTGGATCATAGCCAGCTAATGATTTAATTGCTGCTTTCACAATGTCTGAATTTGCTGCTTCTGCCTTTTTATCTGCACTATGATTTTTTAGTTCCTTCTCTAGGATATCAAATAAAGCCAACTTAACCTCTTCATTTCTCCAAGTATTTTTTGCCAGATTGAATCTTCCAGCAATTACCCAAATAATTGTCTCGTTAGTCCCCCTTATAACGCTACGCACAGCATCTTCACATTTTCGTGATCCTATAATTTCATAAGTATCAAAGAAGATGACCAAAGATTTATGTTGTTCCTTAACTAACTTATTAATCCCATCACTTAACTCTGGTGCTAAAAGTTCTTCAGGTTGATAATAAATATACCACTCCAGTTGGTTTAAATTAAGCTGTTTTAATTCTATGCTACTTTCTTCAGCTTTTTCAATTTTTTCACGAGTTTTTTGTAGTAATGTTTTATTCTCCTCATACTTCTTGAAGCAGTCTTTGTATAAATCAAAACTTTTGGAAAATTTTTCAAATACTATATCCAGTATAGTAGTAGGTTGAATATTTTCAGTTCCTAGCCGTAATCTAATATTTTTGTTTTTTTCCTCTTGCCAATCTATAAAAATAGAATTAATTTGCCCTGCATATTTTTCTTCGGTAGTAATTTCTTGTAATTTTTTTAGTAAAGTTGTTTTTCCTGTTCCACCATACCCATCAAACAAAAAAATACGCCGATAGTTAGAATTAGATTCATTAGAATCTGAACTAATAAGCTTGTCTAAAACGTCTCTGAATTCTTGTTTTTCCTTATTGCGTCCTATACAAAGGGTTGACATAAAATTTATCCTGAATAACTATAATTATAAGCTGAACTCTATAAAAAATTTATGGCTTATCTTAATTAGCTAAAACTCTACTTAATCTTCGCTACAAAAATGATTACCTTGGCACTCTTCAATCTTCTTAGCAAGCTGAGGCATCAGCTCAACACTATGACTCATATCTTTTTTAAATGGAGGGGGTATTGGAAGAAGGCCATCCTTCTTCATTTTTGCATTGTTTCCAAAACGTTCGTCTGCCCATGATAACCATTTATTTGTTTTGTACCACCCAACAGATTCAGCAAATTTTTTTTGATATTTTATAACATCAAAAGATTCATCAATTTTTTTTTTATATTTTCTCCACTTTGATAGTTGTATACTAAAACCAAATTTTTGATCACTATATTCTTGCCATAATTTATCAATTTTGCAAAAGAAACAGCAAGGAATTTTATCAAAATCCTCTGTTCCCCAATATTCTTCTTGTTGTTTTTCAGCCAATTGTCTCATGATTTCAGATGTTTTTTTGTCTGCTTTATCCCAGTTCTCTTCTTTTAATAAAATTTCTAAATATAAAAGTTTGTATTCAAAATCATCATCTAACTGAAGTTTTGTAATATCTTTGTCAATTTTGTCAACCTTATCAGATCGTTCATAAATTTCTTCTGAATCGTTGTCTAGTTTTTGATAAAGTTGATATCTTCTAACTCTATCAATTTCTGCTTTTATTTCTTGATTACGTTTCTCACTTAGTTCCTCTAGGCTTGCTATTTGAGACTCTATTCTTCGTTTCTCATTTTCTTTAGATTCTAATCTTTTTCTAGATTTCATTTCGATTAAATTTTAAAAGTTAAAAATTTTATCAAACTAGGTAATTTTAATTTTCTTAATCTCACATTCAATTTTCTCAAGCTTCTCAGATAGTTTATAAATTTCTTCTGAATCGTTGTCTAGTTTTTGATAAAGTTGAAATCTTCTAACTGTATCAGTTTCTGCTATTATTTCTTGATTACGTTTCTCACTTAGTTCCTCTAGCCTTGCTATTTGAGACTCTATTCTTCGTTTCTGATTTTCTAAAGCTTCTAACTTTCTCCCAGTTGTAGTTGCTTGTACACCCAAATCTTGTGGTGAATTATTATCAACAGTCAAATTATTGTTTTCTACAGGTTCCTTTACTTGTTTCTGTTGTTGCTTTTTAGGAATGTCAATAATCAACGATTCAATTGTTATACCTAAAGTGTCACTAAAGTTCCCATCCTTGAAAAACTTATGTAGAAGATTGAAATCTTCCTGAGATCCCTCCAACGTAATTTTTACACTTCCTCTTTCAACTATTTTGAATCTGAAGTTAGTGCCTAGATGCCCGTTTAAGAGGTTAACATATTGTTCTACCGTAAAAACCTTGTCTTCATACTGAATCCGATCATCTGCTGTTAAAGTTCCGTCAATAAGAATCTGGCCCCAAATTATATTTTGTAAGTCACTACTACTTTGCCCAATATCTTCTTGACTACTGTTCTCTTCTAGAAAGCTTTTTTCATTCCTGAAATATGCTTGAGAATCTAAAATTTGTTTGTCAAAATCTTTAAGTAAAGAATTCTTTAAATCCTGCTCAGAAGTAATAATAACTCGTTCTCTTGAGCCTGTTTCTGTATCTGTAATTGCCCCCATTAAATTTTCCAAGATATCTATCGCATATATTGTTAATTTATCTTGTTCACCTTCTAGATTATATTGAAAGTCATTAAAGAGGAAGAACAAAGGTTCTAGTCCAGTTTCATTCCGTTTTTTAAATAAATCTCTTAGTGAATATTTAAGTTTATCACCGCGTTGAAATGCATTACTAAGTGCATTACGCTGCTCTGAATTTTCCAATTCACTCGCTAGTTTATTAACGAATTCGTATTCATCAATTTGTTGATCCAATTTAACAATCTTAGACTTGGGTAAACGTTCACATAGTGCATCAGTATATGAGGAAGTAATAGTACTTTTTCCTAAAATCAAGACACCTTTTTTACTATCTTGTTTTACTTGTTTTAGGATAGATACACATTGTTTCAGCTGATAATAACAATTTTTTACAGGTGGAGTCGTTATTTTCCGATGCGGTGGTATTCGTCCAAGTGTTCCCGATGCTGTTACTAATGCTCCCGGTAAACTTTCTTTGACATATAATCGCAACAAGTGCCAACCTTTCTCTGTTTCAATTAGTTTCCGATAAGTTTGAGCCAAAGCTTGGGTTACTGTAGAACCTGATGACAAATTCTGATAAAATATTTCTGCAGCCGCTATTGCGCTAGTATCTAATACCCGATCGCCCCAGCCCAAAACTGCTTTAAAACCATTTTTTACTAAACTTTCAGCCATCGAAGGAATAGATGACTCCCGTGAATAAGCAGTCCGACAAGCCGACAAGAAAATCAGTTGAGGATTTTTAAATAGTAGTGCATCAGCAATATCTTCAGCACTACTATATTTAGCCTCTCCAGATTCTGTTTCTGTAATAAAATAAGGGTTTTCTGCATGACCTGCTAGATGAAGCACGTCAAAAAAGCCCTCATCATGTTCATTTATCAAACCCTTCAGCTTATTCAAGCAACCACTATATTCTATTTCTAGAGAGAAAGGGGACTCTTGGCTTGCTTTTAAAATACTTATTTCCTCTTCTACAAGGTCTAATTTTGATTTCTTGTGAGGAGGAGAAGCTGGCATAAATGCCACACTCAATGCTTCATTCTTGGGTTTATCCTCCATAGTAAGTACTTTCATACTTCTTGAATTAGACACCCAACGAACGGGAACAATTACAGGTGTAGACTTAACTAAGAAATCTTTACCATCATGCAGCAGTTCCCAAGGTAGATGTGATAGCCCTTCGGATGTTGCAATTGCTAGAACAATTAATTTGCCTGATGAACCATCATGAATTACTCTGTCTAGATCCCGTTTATCTCCATTTAGCCATTTGTAGAGATTTTGACCTGTTTGGGTATAGTCTACTGGAAGGTAAGTATAATACTCAGCTTCTGACTTTTTAATTAAGTCTGAGATTTCTCCTCGACTGCGCGAAACAGGTTGAAACTTGAGGGGGTTATCCCAATAGAAACGGAATTCAACGAAATCATCTCCTTTTAGCTTAAGATTCAGGTGTAGAATTTGCATAACTGTACTATTGCCTTAGTTAATCTTCAATAATCTTTTTGATGTCCTCTATAGTTGCATCTTTAAGTAACAGTCGTTTTCCACTATTGGGAGCAACAACCAAAACTTTCTCTATACGAGGTTGGGCCGAAGTGTGAAGAGATTTTTGATATTTGTTTTTCCACTCGTAAAGCTGTTCTGCAATGGTTAAACTACCGCCAACAAGACCAACTATTGTGGCAATAGTTGTCAATATTCCTTCTCTCTCAACCTCGTTAATTGTTTCATAGCTACCTTGGAGTCCATTAATTGCTAGCATTTCCTCAGTAGCTAGGACAGCATCTTGGCCTTGAATTTCAATTTTGATCATCATCTTAATTCACTCAGTTCAGAAGTTATTGAGCTGACCAACAGCTCACTTTTGGTTAAGTATATAAGTCTTAGCCTTATATTCTGCTTCATAAAACCGACATAAAACGTCATAAGAAGTAAAATTTTCATGTTTACTTCCCGCTTCAGCTAAGAACATCCGCAGTTACTGATCTACAGGCATTTAAAGGTGAAACCCACAAGGACTTAAGTAGGCCGTATAACTGTAGGGCCAGCAATAAAAAACCTTCAGATCAGCAAGAAATTACGGGTCATTATATTCTATTATTCTATGATGTGTCCAAAAAGGATAAAGAGACTAGCGGCACTAAAATCAAGTCATTTGTCATCAATAATTGAAGAAAACTTCAATATACTGGCCTCAGGAAATCAGTCGCTGATATTTAGTTTGGTTAATCTATAGCCATCATATTACTTTACAAAAGTTAGTATGGCATCCTAACTTTACCCACATTCATATTATTGTCTAGACCCTTTAATTAATTAAGCAAGAAGACACAACCTATAGTATTATTGTCGCAGTTGGGCAATCCACCGAGGAGCTTCGGCTCAGTAGGAGTCCCTGTCCTTTCAGGCCGGGGAGGATGTCAAAATCTTAAATAAAATCGAAGTAAATATTATAATTCTTTTCAATTTAGATTTTAGTTCATTAATTATTAAGATACTATGGCTATTGGCTATCTTTCCTTTGTGCTTCATGCCCATCTCCCTTTTGTGCGACATCCAGAAAGGGATTATGTTTTAGAAGAAGAGTGGCTATTTGAAGCAATTACGGAAACTTATGTCCCCCTAATCCAAATGTTTGAGGGGTTAAAGCGAGATGGTGTAGATTTTAAACTAACGATGAGTCTCACACCACCCTTGGTGTCCATGCTACGAGACCCCCTACTACAAGAGCGCTATGAACATCACTTAACCTTACTCGAAGAATTAGCAGAAAAAGAAATTGACCATAATATCCACAATGGTCATATCCGCTACCTTGCAGAACATTACTATAACCACTTCAAAAATGTTCGGGAACTTTGGGAACGTTATGAGCGTGACCTAATCAATGCATTTAAGAAATTTCAAGACAGCAACAACCTAGAAATTATGACCTGTGGAGCCACCCACGGTTACTTTCCATTGATGAAAACCTACCCCCAGGCAGTATGGGCCCAAATAGAAGTTGCTTGTCAACATCATGAAGAAAACTTTGGCCGTCGCCCCAGAGGTATTTGGATACCAGAATGTGCTTATTATACAGGTCTAGAGCGGTTCCTAGCAGATGCTGGTATACGTTACTTCTTGACAGATAGTCATGGTGTACTCTACGCCAGACCTCGGCCCAGATATGGGACCTATGCTCCTATTTTTACAGAAACAGGAGTAGCCGTTTTTTCAAGAGACCATGAATCTTCTCAACAAGTATGGTCTTCACAACTGGGATATCCAGGAGACCCAGAATATAGAGAATTTTATAAGGATTTGGGTTGGGAAGCAGAATATGAATATATTAAACCTTATATTATGCCTAATGGCCAGCGCAAAAATACTGGCATTAAATACCATAAAATTACAGGTCGTGGTTTGGGATTAGGAGATAAACAACTTTATGACCCATACTGGGCGAGAGAAAAAGCAGCCGAACATGCTGGTAATTTTATGTTTAATCGAAAGCGTCAGGCTGAGTATTTGTACCATATCATGGAACGACTTCCGATTATTGTTTCTCCCTATGATGCTGAGTTGTTTGGTCACTGGTGGTATGAGGGGCCTTGGTTTTTGGATTTCCTATTCCGCAAAACTTGGTATGACCAAAGTACTTATCGGATGACTCATTTGGCAGATTATTTACAGAAACATCCTGAACATCAAGTTTGTGTTCCAGCCCAGTCTAGTTGGGGATATAAGGGTTTCCATGAATATTGGCTTAATCATACTAATTCTTGGATTTATCCTCATTTGCATCAGGCCACACAACGGATGATTGAATTGGCACGATATGAAGCACAAGATGAACTGGTACTAAAAGCTTTAAATCAGGCTAGCCGAGAATTATTGCTGGCTCAATCTTCAGACTGGGCCTTTATTATGAGTACGGGTACTATGGTTACTTATGCTGCGGGGAGGACGCGATCGCATTTGATGCGTTTTAATAAGCTTTATGAAGATCTCCTACAGGGAAAGATTGACTCTGGTTGGTTGGATAAGGTTGAGGCGATCGATAATATTTTCCCTCAAATCAACTATCGAGTTTACAGGCCACTTTCTTAAGTCAAAAATAATAAAGTAATTAGGACTTACTTATGGGAAACCCAGTTTCTAGGATAAGTCCTTATTGAAACAACAGACATCTGAGAAAAAGTTAAGTTTCTAGCTTCCCCTGCCTAAGTCCGGGTAATTTTAATTTGCTTCGATGCTATGAGTGTTAAGGTTTGTTAAGAATAGATAGTAGAGCGTTATCTATTCAGAGGGTCAAAAATTAGAAACCTGATAGATGAGTGGCACCACAAAACAGCTTTATTTTTGCTTCAAAACTTTGAGGTTATTCTGCTTCCAACTTTTGAAGTTTCTCAGATGACAATCAAATCTAGTAGAAAGCTCAGAATTAAATCAGTTAGACAAATGTTGAACTGGGCACACTATAGGTTTGAACTTTTCTTGAAGCTAAAAGGCTGTTGAATACAACAAATTTGTTGTAGATGTAAGTGAAGCCTACACTAGCAAAACCGTTAGCTGGACTGGTGAAATTCTCAACAATTTAGTGGCAAAAAAGTTGTGACTGGTAATGATGGTTTTCGCCTTGAATGCGACTTAAACGGAGCGCGTGGAATCTTGATCAAAAGCGTGGTAGAGAAATTTTCTACCACATTGGGAGATACCCCCTCAGTAAGTTAATCTTCCTGTACATTGTTAACAATTGTTAGCAAAATAGTATCGGTTTCTTCATCCTGAAAATCTAGATTTATGATGAAATTTAAATAACCATCCCCCGAGTGATTGATATAATCATCAGTAGTAATCATACAATAAAGGAAAAAAATGTCAGACTGGCAAGTAATCACTGGTGGAGTAACAGCTCCCAAAGGATATCAAGCAACAGGAATTCCTGCAGGGTTAAAACCATCTGGGGCAGAAGATTTGGCCTTAATTTTATCAGATGTAGATGCGATCGCTGCTGGAGTCTTCACAACAACTCAAGTCAGAGCTGCTTGTGTAGACTATTGTCGCCTACACTTAGAGAATAAACCAAGTGCTAGGGCAATTTTATGTAATGCTGGCCAAGCAAATGCTGCTACAGGAGATTTAGGTTGGCAGGATGCTATGGAAAGTGCGACCGAATTAGGTAAAGTACTCAATATTTCTCCAGAGTCAATTTTACTAGCTTCCACCGGAGTTATTGGCAAACGAATTAAAATGGATGCTCTCAAAGCAGCTCTTCCCCAGTTAGTCTCTACAGTTTCTGTAGAAGGAGGGAAAGCAGCAGCAAAAGCTATTGTGACCACAGATTTAGTTACAAAGTCAATAGCTTTAGAAACTCTCATGAGCGATCGCCCAGTTCGTATTGGTGGTATTGCTAAAGGTTCTGGTATGATCCACCCGAACATGGCAACCATGCTGTCATTTATTACCTGTGATGCAGTAGTTTCTCCTCAATTATGGCAAGAAATGTTAACTAGAGCAGTTAATCGCAGTTTCAATCAAATTACTGTTGATGGGGATACCAGTACGAATGATACAGTTATTGCTCTAGCAAATGGTCAGTCTCGTACATCTGCTATAACTAATATGGGTTCAGAGGCAGAAAAATTGGAGGCAATGTTAACAGAGGTTTGTATTTATTTAGCCAAAGCGATCGCTCGCGATGGGGAGGGGGCAACTTGTCTGATAGAAGTCCAAGTTACTGGAACATCTAATGAAGTATCCGCCAATAAAATTGCCAAAACTATCGCAGGGTCCTCTCTAGTGAAATCAGCCATTTTTGGTCGGGATCCTAATTGGGGAAGAATAGCTGCTGCCGCGGGCCGTGCCGGAGTCAAGTTTGAGCAGGAAGATTTACAGGTAAAGTTGGGAGACTTTCTGCTAATGGAGAATGGGCAACCTTTAGATTTTGACAGAGCTGCTGCCAGGGAATATTTAAAGCAAAAGGCAGCTGGAGAATATCTCAAAGATGATACTGTATTAATTGCTGTTAACGTTGGGGATGGTATTGGTAGTGGAAAAGCTTGGGGCTGCGACCTTAGTTATGACTATGTAAAGATTAACGCTGAATACACGACCTGATTTCGAGCAGAACTTAGAATCAAAAGTCAGAGGCTAAGTCCTGTTTATACTACGTTTTTAGCCAGGTAATGATCGGTTTTCAGCTTTATAGACCGAAAAACAGGCACTTTTTTCGACCTATAAAGGCTGATCCCCAATATCTCAAATGCTTTCATATTTATTTGATGAGCCAGCCTTACTAACAGGGCTTTTCATGATTATTATAGACCACAAATAGTAGGATGCTGAGTGCGGCAGCTACATTGCCACCTGAAAGATATAGTCATTTCAAAAAGAGATGGAAAACTTTTTCTGCACCAAACGCGAGTTATAGCAAGAAATACTTGTCTCAATATAAATTACAGCGCTTTTCAAATTGATAAACTACATCGCCATAACCAAAACCTTGTAGGGACCTTGCATGCAACGTCCCTACTGTGGTCTACCGACATGAAAACTGCTGTGGAAGTGAAAATTTTTGAGATGTCTAATAAGCGTAACAAACCATAGTTTATCGCACTTATTGACAAGATGGGTTTGCCCTGTGAACATAGCTAGGTTATTCAATATTTAATCATTCCTTCAAGGGAATTTTGCAAATCTTGAGTTAGTTCTGATATGGCTCTACGACGTTGAGTTTGGTAACCTTGCAACCGTTGAGAAACAGAAATTGGTTTTCCCACTGTCATTTCCACCCTTTGTTTTCCTATTTGAGGACGTTTTAAGATGTTACCACCCTTAATTCGATTAATCATATCCCATATTGACAAAATTGTATCAGCAAATCTTTCTACTGTAGGCTTTTCCTGAATATATTTAGCACTAACTGCCACAAAACTTTCTACCAATCTTATGTGCCAAAGCTGGAGACTAGCTTCCTGTGCTAATTTATTTGCCAAACCTCTATCTATAGGAGAAAGAATCGCCAAATTTTCAATATCTTCCCTATAAATATAATCCCATACTGCTTGTTCAAGACGACGACAACGATCTATAAAATCACCCTTAGAATGAATATGAAAATATTCTTCTGCAACTTCTAGAGCAACATTGAGAAGAGTATTGAGGCGAGTATTTATAGTTTCATTAACATGATCATCTCCTAGAGGTTCTTGGGAAGAATTTTCTTGAGTATATTGAGGGAACTTCCTGTGATAGAACCGTCGATAAAAATCTTCCATTTTTCCTAGTAAATGACTAGCTAATCTCAACAGTCTTTGATAAAGTTCAGAAGGTGCTAATTTTTCTTGGCTAGAAAGATTTTCCATCCCTGGAGACAAACCACTATCTTTTTCTAATGTAGTTAAAAGTTTCTCCACATTTTTCCAAGGTTCATCCAAGTATTTGTATTGAATACCTATTGGCAGAATAAATACTTCTTCAGAACGACCAGCCTTAGATATATCCTCAACGCACCAAAATCCCATTTGAGCAATACCAGGTTCTAAAGAACTAACTATTTCATTATGACCATTGGTGCCTCCTTCTGGAGCTGCCATCATTGGTAAACTACTATTAGCAAATAATTCACGGGCTGATTTTAGTCCTTGGCGATCTAGTTTTCCTCGGCGAATTGAACTTCCCCCCAAATATGAATACCACTTACCTACAAAATCACCTGCCCACAAAGGAATACCTCGGTCAAAAATAAAGTGATAGTGGAGAAGAGATGGAAGGGTGATGCCTTTTTGTTTAGCTACTTTGGGCAATAGATACCAAATCATATATCCCATGCACAACTGATCCTCAGTACTAGGATGACGAAATGCCATGAGGAAACGAGTTTTGCCTTGGTGAAAGCTTTGATATAGTTGGGCTAGGGTTTCTAGATTATTTACTTGTATATCAGCAATAGATGTCTGAAACTTTAGCCACCAAGGTAAGATGAGCTTAGTACCTTTCTGTACCAGAGGTTTGAAGTTCGATGGGATGAATTCTAGAGGGGGTTGAACCTGAATATTTGAGTAAGACATTATGATTCTGGATTTTGGATTTAGTTATTTTCAAAGATTTAATACCAAAATAAATTATGTAATATCTAAGAGTCGAGTGTCAAATTACTAAATTATCTGAATTTTTGTTTCATAACCTAAATTTTCTAGCCTTTTGCCCCTAGAGTAAAGAGGTGTTAGCTCCAACTGCCAACTTCTTAAAATGCAGGTTTTTTCGATCTTTGAGAAAAAGGAAGATAGACCTATGTTATTACAAAAAAAGTTTATAGCGGTTTTAATTTCAGTAGACTACAGTAGGGACGTTCCGAGGAAAGCCCCTACAAGGTTTTGGTTGTGACAATGTGGTTTGTCAATCTCAAAAGCGCTGTAATATGAAGTTGCCAGAGTATTTGCTATTTCTGATTATTTTACAGCATTTTTCATGTCGGTAGACCACAGTAGGGACGTTGCATGCAATGTCCCTACAAGGTTTTGGTTATGGCGATGTAGTTCATCAATTTGAAAAGCGCTGTATTACTATTCTCCTTGATAGCACTTGTGCTCTCCGTCCCAGTAGCAGTAGCAGCGGAAAATGCTCAGGTAATTTTTGAACAATTTTGTGCAGTATGTCCTACCCTATATGTTTCGGGGACAGTATTGGCCCAGGAGTTGAGAGATGTCACACAGAAACGTGATCCTTCTTGGTTAGCTGACTGAATTGCTGCACCAGAAGAAACGATATCAGACAAAGAGCCTAAAAGTCTTAAAAAGCACAACTGAATTTAAGTTTTTCCTTAACTGTCTAACAGAGGTATTAAATTTGGCAACTAAATGGAATCAGGACTTACGCAAAGAAACCTGGTTAAGAGAGTAAATCATTGTTTTTAACACATAAATATCTACGAGAAACCAGGTTTCTCAGTTGGCCTGGGTAAGTCCTGTGGAATAATAAACCTAAATCACTACCTTAACAAACAGCTTTCACAGAATTGAGCAATTAGTTAGCTACGATTTGGAGATCTGCTTAATTTAAATCCCCAATACTGCACTCGTATACAAGAGGTAGGAATAATTACTTTGTAATGATTGAGATTTAAGCGCGATCGCACTCTGGATTCTAAGAAGGGAAATTCTAGCATATTGTCTCCCTTGACAAAAACAACAAACTAGGGTAGTGCCAAAGGATGAGTCAATCAGATCCCCTAGTAAATCCTGAATGCCTTAACCAGTTGTCCAAAAAAGAACTAGTAGAAATGTTGTTGACTCAACAAAAACTCATCGATAAACTGCAATAACAAATCAAGAAATTAAAACGGAGTCAAAACATATCTTTGTTAATACTCTCCTACTCCCTAAGCACGAAAATTATATCCGCACTTCAGCAATGCTAGTGTGAAATATTATTTAACAATACTTCACAAATCTGGTTATTATAATTAAAGAAAGGTTAAAGTATTTTTAACCTTTCTCTAAAGCGAATGGTTTATACCAGCTTAGAAAGAGTGATAAAAATTAGCAATCCTGATTAGGAGTTAAAATTTAACTATGATTGATAACTACTCCCCAAGTACAGAAAAATATTCAGAAAATTACCAAATAGATAAACCAGAAGAAGCTTGTGGTGTTTTCGGGATTTATGCTCCAGAAGAAGATGTAGCTAAACTTACCTACTTTGGTTTATATGCTCTACAGCATCGAGGTCAAGAGTCAGCAGGTATTGCTACTTTTCAAGGTGAGAAGATATATACACATAAAGGAATGGGGTTAGTATCTCAGGTCTTTAATGAGTCAACATTACAACAGTTACCTGGTAATATAGGGATTGGTCATACTCGTTATTCCACTACTGGTTCTAGCCGTATTATCAATGCCCAACCTGCTGTTGTTGACACTCCTTTAGGGCCATTGGCTTTAGCTCATAATGGTAATCTTGTTAACACAGTAGAATTAAGGGAAGAATTAATCAAAAGTGGGTGTTATTTTAACAGCACTACAGATTCAGAAATGATTGCATTAGCCATCGCTACAGAGGTTAAAACTGGTAAAAGTTGGCTAGAGGCTGCGATTAGCGCTTTTCATCTATGTCAGGGGGCCTTTAGTTTGACTATTGCTACTTCAGAAGGTTTGATGGGAGTACGGGATCCCCAGGGTATAAGACCTTTGGTGATTGGTACTTTAGAAAATATCAATCCAAAAAGATATGTCCTTGCTTCGGAAACCTGTGCATTAGATATTATCGGTGCAGAATATCTGCGGGATGTTGAACCTGGAGAGTTAGTTTGGATTACAGAAAAAGGTATGGCTTCTTTCCACTGGAGTCAAAAACCTCAGAGAAAACTATGTATTTTTGAAATGATTTATTTTGCCCGCCCCGACAGTAGAATGGAAGGGGGTAGTTTATATAGCTACAGACTCAGAATTGGACGCCAGTTAGCAAGAGAATCTTTTGTAGACGCAGATATGGTAATAGGTATTCCTGACTCTGGCATTCCGGCAGCGATCGGTTTTTCCCAAGAATCAGGTATTCTCTATGCAGAAGGATTAATCAAAAATCGCTACGTTGGTCGTACTTTTATTCAACCAACTCAGCACATGAGGGAATCAGGTATCCGCATGAAACTCAATCCTCTCAAAGATGTGTTAGAAGGCAAGCGAGTGATCATGGTTGATGATTCAATTGTGCGTGGTAACACTAGTAAGAAAATTGTTAAAGCTTTACGAGATACTGGCGCCAAAGAAGTCCACATGAGAATTTCTTCTCCACCAGTGACTCACCCGTGTTTTTATGGAATTGACACAGATAATCAGGAACAGTTAATAGGAGCAACAAAATCAGTAGCAGAAATTGCTGAACAAATAGGTGTTGAATCTCTAGCATATTTGAGTTGGGAGGGAATGTTAAAGTCAACAGAAGAAGACCCCAATAGTTTTTGTTCTGCCTGTTTTACTGGCAACTATCCTGTTCCTTTACCAGAAAAACTGAAGCGTTCTAAACTGATGTTGGAAAATCCAATTCAAGTTTAAATAGTATTAGAATCGATCCCTTCACTTAGATGAGACTTTTATTTTACTCGGCTTTCAAGAATATTCAACTTTTGAGACCATAAGCTGCCAAGCCTAAGTCTATAGACTTTTTTATTAATCATAAATCGGTAGGCATGAAAAACTTAACTATATTAAATTTCGTAAAGTAACTCCTAGCTCCTCTAGACAGTTGATTTGAGAGGAAATTTACATTTTGTTACATAGTGACGAATTTTAACGCCTACCTACTTAGAATACAGAAGTTTTGATTTAAAGATATTTATGCACATAAGCAAAGGGTAGAAGTTTTGTAGTCATAAAGTGAAAGCTACCATAACAAGGGAATTAGCTCCTTAAATATTTAATTTAAATCAGCTCTTATGCCTGATTAATTAATGATAATGAAGAATAATATAGCAATTCTAAATCATTTGTCAAATCACTGTAATTATTAAAAAATAGCTTCAACTCCTGTTCCTACCGTCTTTTGCCTTCTACCTCTTCCCTAGGGGAAGCAATTTCTTTCACTATACAGATAGAATTGTTATATCCTGATAATTAATTACTAATAATCAATTTTTTTTACTCAAAATAACCACAATTTTTTTTCCAGATTATGGTGTAGTTTTTGAAATCAAAAGTAATATTTACTCCTTCTTTTTCATATTATCAATTCTTTCTTTATATTCATCCTCACCTTTTGTTTTAAACAAATCATCCTTTAACCAATCCAATAACTCCCATTCATTATTATCAATATCAGAATCATTGAGAGAAAAAGTTTCCAGGAAATAGCTTAACTGTCTCTTTTCAAGACGATCATAAAGTCGGTTTTCCGTGACTTGTTTGACTCGTTTGATCAACTCTTGAAGTTTTTCTCTATCTTCTTTGATTAACTCTTCTTTATCTTTTTTATCTTCTTTGATTAACTCTTGAAGTTTTTCTTTATCTTCTTTATTACTCATATTCTATCTCCATTTCCCTCTAGCTTAGAAACCTTAAACTTAAAGCATTTACTTAAATCCCTAAGTGTAATACCTCATACAACTTTGAGAATTCCAAGCTTTTAATAAATTCTTAACATTTATACTCATAAAAAAACTAACAACTATTAGTCCGGAAAATCCCTGTCCGTAATGCTTGTTTGTCCCAAATATTTTTTGAGATAAGGCGAAAACACCTCATAAATTAATGTCAGCGGTTGGCCATGATGCCAAAACAGATAATGTCGTCCCCAGAATGGTCCAGACTTACCAAAAGCAAACTCCAATTCTCTAGAATGACCATAATAAATTCCCTGGACATCTCGATATAATTCTGTCCGCAAACGAGCCAAGCTGGCCCAAATTGGTAAAGACCGATTTTGCAAATACTCATCTACATGACTCGCCTCCCACCAAGATGCAGCATAAGCCAATCTTTGCCCAGAAGCTGTTCTTAGCCATACTTGTCGTCGTAATCTGGGCCCAGGTACAGTATGAATTAAATCAGGAGCATTATCCAGATTCATCCCTATAGGGGACATATCAATCACATCAACTTCTGTTGGTTCAGTTGTTAGTAGCTGCAAGTGACGAGTTGGGGAGCCATCTCCTAGAAGTAATATTTGCCATGGGGGCGAAAGTCGCCAATGGGGTAAACCTTGGCGAACAGCTTCTTCTCCTCCTTGCCATAAGGGAGTTAAGGAATACCATCCTCTCGGCTGTGTTATCTGGTTCTTACTTGAAATAGCAGTCATTTCAGTTATCAGTTATCAGTTATTAGTACCTCTAGCTGAAGCCTCATGCTTGAAACACTAAAGTTTATTCTTTTCATATCCTGTGCCAAGAGCAGGAGACCTGATTTTTTGGTCAATGCTCTTTATTTACAAAACTTAACCTTTAATTACAATCATAGCATCTTTGCTCAATTCTTTCTACAAACATCACTGAAAAAATCGGTATGAAGCCTCACCCATAAGCGAAAGACTTTTTATTAATGAAAATAGTAATGACTATTCTATAGCAATTAGACCTGATTTGTGACGAATTGAGGCTACTTTAAGGCATAAGGTAGGAGGCACTTATACTGAAGAAATAGAAGTTGGAGCTATTTTTCAGAAGTCCAGTTATTTTACAAATGATTGAGAATTGCTGTATAATAATTGTTAGTTTAGACAAAAATAATGAAAGCTAGATTTAATACTAAATTACCATTGATAAGAGGAACTTTGAAAAAGCTGAATCTTTGCCGTAAATTAAATTTACCAATGGTACAACTGTAGTTTAATAACTGGATTTAGGATAAGTACTGTTATAAAAAATTCTACAACTAATTTAGGATTGCCACGGAATGTTAATGATTATGTTTTGTATGATTTGTAAAATACAGTAATTTCTAGTATTTATTCATTCATTATTTCAAACTTTGAGTATAAGATAAAAGAAAATAAAAGGGAATTTGAGGCAATAAAAATAATGAAGAAAAAACAGGAATCATTTTTCTAGAAATTAATGACTAATTGATAAGAGGAACTTTGAAAAAGCTGAATCTTTGCCGTAAATTGAATTTACCAATGGTACAACTGCACTTTAATAACCGGATTTAGCATAAGTACTGTTATAAAAAAATCTACAACTAATTTAGGATTGCCACGGAATGTTAATGATTATATTTTGTATGATTTGTAAAATACAGTAAGTTCTAGTCTTTATTCATTCATTGTTTCAAACTTTGAGTATAAGATAAAAGAAAATAAAAGGTAATTTGAGGTAATAAAAATAATGAAGAAAAAAAAGGAATCATCTTTCTGGAAATCAATGACTAACAAAGCATCAGAAGTCAGAGAAAATTTCGGTAAAAAAGTGAAAATTGTTAGCAAGTCAATCATAGATAATTCTTCAGAAGCACCTCAAAAGAAAGTTGCCGAAATGGAAGAGTTTATCAGCAATAAAGCATCAGAGGTTAGCAAATATTTTAGAGAAACTGCTAAAGAATCTACTTTTAAAAAACCGCAAACTAATTCAGAAGTATGGCAAGAAACAGAAAATGATTTAGAACAAGAAGAAATATATCATATCTTTGTTGGTTATCAGGTTGCTAGTCAGGGAGGTACTCAGAAAGTAACTCTTAAATCTGGTAAAAGCTATAATGTGAGAGTTCGCCCTAATAGTACGGAAGGCTCTACTTTAAGACTACAAAAATGCGGTTTGCACGGTAATAATGCTTTCTTAGTTTTACATACTTTTTATAGTCCTCAATTAAACCTAGACCGCCGAATTAATAGTTTAGTAATTAATGCATCAATTTATGAAAGAAGTAAAACTAGATGTTTAGAAGCTTATAACAAAATTAATTCTGGTTTACATACCTATGATTTGGCAGCACTCAATCTCTTGGATTTTATTGTAGAATTATCAAATATAGATTCAATTATTGGTTTACGCTACAGAATTGCTAGTGAGAATTCTCGGTGGGTTGCTATTGATAAAGGTTTAGAAAAAGTTTTAGATTCTAGTCATTTAATGGAAATTCAAAAGCAAAAGTTGAAAGGTACTTATCTGTATATTAAATCTGGAGAACCTCTACCTAATTTTGCTAATTTTAGACAATTAGATGCAATTATTTTGAATTCAGCGATTGCTTCAGAGTTAAAAGATAGATATTTATTAGCAAGTGTAACTTCCATAGCAATGAGAATAGATATATTAATTATAAATCTGATTTATAGTAGTACGGAAATAGAACAGAGTAAACATCATAAATATTTATCTATTTACCGCCAGCTAAGGGAAGGAGCAACAGTAGTAGATAATAGGATGATACAAAATTTAGACAGTGTGATTTTTCAGTCAGAAATTCCTCAGATCTGTAAAATTGTATATCAGCTTTTAAGAGATAGATATTTTGAATCAAATTTAGAAGTAAATACAAATATTTTTCACACAGTTTTTAACAAATTTAAAAAAGTAGAAAAATTTGTTAAACAGGCAGAAAATTCTGAAAAAATTACAAATGGCTTTGGTAATATTGTTATTCAAAAAGGTATGTTAATTCAGGAAGTTGATGATGCTGTAGTTAGTGGCGGTGTTGGAGTATTAGCAAAAGTCAAAGTCTTGAAAGGTGGAGCAGCTTTAGTTGGTGCAGTAGGTTTAGTCGCGATCGCCTCAACTTTAGAAATGAATACACAGGAGAAGATTAAATTAGGAATTACTGAGGAAGCTAATTTTTCTGGAGAAGTTGCTTATACTGGAATTATGAATAGTATTAATCAAGTTAGTTGGATTATTGGTGATGGAGGAGAAGGAAAATTAGAGCAAGAACGGGATATTTTTAAGATCTTCAAAAGTAATCAAAATAGAAGACAAATTCTGCAAGATTTGGATGCTAAGTTGTATAGTTAAAATCTATAATATTCGATTTCTTCAAAGCAATTATTCAGCTCTTAGGATTAAACTATCCGGTAGTGCATCAGCAAAGTGTGGGAGTTGACAAAAACAGGACTTACGCAAAGACACTATCAGGACTTACGCAACGGCACTAATTATAGTGGCAATCTCTTGAGAAAGATGAATTTATACACCATATATAGCGGTACTGCGTAAGTCCTGACTATATATAGCGTACCTGCGTAAGTCCTGTTCTAAATATTTCAATCTTTTTTTCTTGTTCAATTTTTGAGTTGAGTTTCTGGATATCACTTTGTTTGCGCTGTGCACTCTCAACAATTAACCATCTTTGTTTAATTCCAGCATTAAGTAACTTTTGGCTCTAACCATTTATAGTCATTCTGATTTAGATTGAGACAAAATTTTCTTGCTGTGAAAGAGTTTTAGCTGAAAAAGTATCCCATTCTTATTCGGAATGACTATATATCCTTTTTTTTTGAAATTCCCTAGTTATTTCTTGAATTTCCCGATATGTTTCTAGGGAAAATTTTACTTTTTCCCGGTAATATCCGGTTATTTCTTTGGTCTTTTTTAAAGTCATTGGAACTCGAGTTATCCATTTTCAATTTTAGATTAATTGGATGTTTTCTAGGCTTAATAAGGGACTATCACAGACCATAATACTATCTAATTTTATTTGTTTTTTTACATTACTTAAAATTTGACGTCATACTGCTTTATCTGATTCATTGCCATCACCAGTCCTCATAAATAATGGTATTCCACTATCACTACTTACTATCAAATCCAATACACATTGTTTTAAATCTGGCCGATGGTCACGTGAATATCCCTTTGTAATTAATATTGGTCTTTTTTGATCGTTTTCAGCAATTTCAATATTATTATATTCCCCATGTAGATGAAATGATGTTGAATCTAAGTGAGCATAGGAGGTGTCTATTTTAAACTTTTTAATAACTAATAATCCTATCTCTATAAATAAATTTGTTAGTCCTAATTTATAGATATCATCCATGAGTAGACCTATTTTATCATCGTTTAAGTATTCACTATTGATACCTGTTCCGTTTGATTTTTCTATAGCTTTATCTTCAAAAAATTGACTAAATAAATATAATGGACGCGAGACCATCCCTAATCCATTCAAAATTAAAGCTTTTATTACTTGTTCAGTAGACATCTCCAAAATAAAAAATAAGGTAAAATTATCAAAACCATTTATTTATAAAGTCTCCCAAATGAATCCAACTTTAGAATATATTTATAATCATCCAAAAGAAACAAAAAGAATTAT